>CBFHLZ010000010.1:0-7919 GCA_965656795.1 Patescibacteria group bacterium | reverse complement strand
TAGCAATTGACTCACTTTGGGTTCGTTTAGTTTTTCTCGTAGGATTATTTTTCTTTGGGACAACATTTTTTATCTACTTAGCACTTTGGTTTTTGATTCCAAATGCTTCTACCGAAATAAAAAAAAATAAAAAATTAAAAAATTTATCTCGCAATAATCAAGAAGTTACAAATAAAAACTTAGAAAATATTTCAGAGAGAAAATACAAAAATAATTCATTTTTTCAAAATATTTTTTCTATTATAAAAAAATTATTTCATATAATCTGGAGATTAATTAAAATTTGTTTTAAAATAATAGTTTTTGTATTTATTTTATGATTACTTGCTGCTATTATTGCTCCAACACTATTTTTATCTGGATTATTTTTTACAGATTTAGAAATATATAATCAAAACTTACTCAGTAATGTTGACACATTTTTAATGATTTGAGTTGTTGGATTACTATTTTCTATACTGTTATTGGTTATTGGTATTTTATGGAAAATTTTTCAAGGAAAAATAATAGCTAATTTTCTTATGATTTGCTGAGTAATAGGTGTATTTATTTGTATTTTTATTAGCTGAATTTGATTTTTTCAAACTTCAGTATTATATACAAATACATATTCAAATATTGAAAAAATAGATTTAGAAAATATTTGAGATAAAAAAATAAATATTTTTCCATTTTCAAAATGATTTGAAAATACTCAAGTAACAGTTAATTGGATTGATTCTGTTGAATTTAAACAAACTCAACAGCAACAAGCTTTTGTAGAAATCGAATCGATTATTAATCATAAAAATAAACAAGCAGCTCAACAATATTTTGAAAAACTTTCTGCTGCTGATATTTATCAAGGGAATTGAGAAATAAATATCTGAGTGGAAAATATTTTTAATCAAAGTGTTTCGTATCAATTTTTAAGAAAAAAAATAATTATTTATATTCCAGAAAATACCAAATTACAACTTTGAAATATTCCAAATTGATATTTAGTAAATTCTATATATATAGAAAATGATTCATATTTTTATTCTCAAATTTGTGAAAATAAAGAAATTTCATTTCTAGCAGAAAAAAAATTATTTACCTGTAAATAAAAAAATAATCTCACGTAGTGAGATTATTTTTTAATTTCTAGAAATATTTTCTTCGATCCTATTGATAATAGTTTTATTTATTTGATTATCACTTGATAACATTTGCATGATATCGTCTATTTTGAGGACAATCACTTCTGTTTCACCTTGAGAATATACGCTGGCTGTTCTTTGTTCTTCGTTGAGTAGAGCAATTTCACCGAAAATATCTCCGGCTGAAAGTTGCGCAATTGAATCACCATTTATACTGACGTTTACCGATCATTTTTTGATAATATATCATTCTCCATTTGATTCTTCTTCTTGCATAATAATCATTTCTGCATCACTAAAAACTCTATGTTCACAGTTTTTTATGATATCGTCTACTATTTGCGATTCTATTCCATCAAATATTTTTAAATTATGAAAATTTTCAGAATTATTTCCCAGTCAAAACATATAATATATATTTAAAATATAATTTCATTTATTATATCATATTTTGTAAACAAATATCAAAAAAATCAGAGAAATAATTATTTCTCTGATTTTTTACATACTATATCCGTCATCTTTATATTTTTCTTGGAAATCTTTTATAAGAGCCCAAAACATATTTTCTGTATATTTTGGAAAGTTTTTTTCATTTTCCCGTACTAAACCAAATTTTATTTTGTTTCTCATGGTATCTTCTCCAACTGGACAATTACAAGGAGAATAAGGGATTTCATTATCTTTTACATAGGTAACTAATTCTTTTTCTCTCACGTAAGCCATTGGTCTGATAAATGTAATATCTCAAAGGTTCATTTTATTTACCGGAGGCATGATTTTTAATTTTCTTCCTTCGATCATATTCATCATCGTTGTTACCACGATGTCATCCATGTGATGTCCCATACAAATTTTTGTGGCATTCCGTTTTTTACAGAGTGAAAAAAGCGCAATTCTTCTTGCGTAAGCACACCATTGACAATTTTGACCAATCCCATCATTGAGTTTCGATTCTTCTGGAAGTTTAATATCAATTTTTTCTAGTGGAATATTTAATTCTTCTTCAAAATATTTTTTCTTTTCTGCAAAATTAATATCACAATCAATGAGAAAATCTTTAAAAATATATACAGCTCTAATATTAAATTTTACTTTTGAATGTTTTAAAATTAAACTCATAAGTCTTCACATTGCCATTGAATCTTTTCAACCAGAGACTCAAATAAGAATTGTTTCTCATTCTTGAATCATATCAAAATCATTGATGGCATTACGCATTTTTTTCAATAATTTTTTCTCTAAATTTGCCATAAAGCTCTAAAAAATAAACAAAATAAAAAAGTTGACTGGATTATAGTCAACTTTTTTAAAATGTGAAATGATTATTTAGCCATTTCTTCTTCACCTTCTGATAAAACTTCTAAAGCAGCATCAGCTTCTAAAGATGCTTCCATAGCTTCTTCATCAACTTCGTTTCCTTCAGTATCAGTCATAGTTTCTTCTTCAGAAACTTCTTCATTCATTTCTTCTTCAGAAACTTCTTCTTCACCAGCTAATTCTTCTTCAGTAGTAACTTCAGCGTTCGCTTCAACTCCAGTACCAGTTTCAACTTCTACGTTAGTTTCTTCGTTAGAACAAGAAGCGAAAAATGCTAATGAAAGCATAGCAATAAGTGCAACAACTTTTTTCATAAGATTGACTTTTAATATATAAATATTGTAATGTGCCCTTATTATAGGGAATAATGGAAAAATACAAAAAAAATAGATTTTTTTTTGTTTACTATTGCATTTTTTGTTGTATGAATAAAGTATTACTTATAGAAAAAATAATATTATTTTAGAGTTGTTTTTTTTATTTTTATATTTATAGTATTTATAGATTATATTTCATAATATTGGTAATAGATGGCGAGAAGAAGAAATGTTGTGACAAAAAACGTAAAAGATTACATTGTTCCAATAATAGGAGCTTTTATTGTATTGTTAATTTTAATAAGTTTATTCTCAGGAGGTTGAGATGAAAGTATTGAAGTTCAAAAAGAAAATCAAGTTGGAATTACTTTAAATCTTGATGGTTCTTCAACTCAAGGTACTATTGAATATTCTAATTGAGATAAATTAGAAGTGACACAAGATTCAGTTTTAATGAAAGGGGAAAGTATTAATGTATCACAATGAAGTTTAGTTCTTGATATTCCAGAAGTAGGGAATGCAAGAATTTCTAAATTAGGGATTGTTGATTATAATACTGACGGGTCATTTACTCATTCTTCATGAAATTTTTGGGTAAATACATCAAAAGCATTAAATGTTAAAATGAAATTTGCAAGAGTAAAAATGTGAGAAAATTCTCATGTTTCTATGTCTCAAAATGAAATGGCATCTACGGTATATGTGATTTCATGATTTGTAGAAGTTGAAAATCTTGTTGGACAAAATACATTAGTGCTCCCAGGAGAAAAAGTTTCAATTACTACTATAAATGCAAGTAATGAAGACTTAGATCTAAAAGCTCAAAAAGAACAAATAGATGATGTATTTAAAAATGATGACTGGTATGTTTTAAATAGAGGGGACTCATATATTAATGCTGGAAATAATCAAGAGCAACAAGATGAAGAAGAAGCAAATTCAAACATTCCTACAACGGGAAACAATACTTCAAGAGTTCTTGTTTTTGATACTATTAGAGATGAAGCTACTATCGATTCTTCAAGTATTACAATCACTGGAAATTATATTTGAGATGATATTGTTAAAATTACTGCAAATGGAAAACAAGCTGATTTAAATACTCAAAATAAATCTTTTACATTTACTGACTTCTCTACTTCAAAATATCAAAATGATATAGTATTTAGAGCCTATGATGATGCAGAAGATGTATTAGAAAAAAATCTTATTACTCTATATTATTTAGCTGGAGAATCAACAGGCGAAAGTGGATGATATAATCTTCAAAATTATGAAAATGTAGATGCTAGTCAATATACTTTTACAGCTCCATCTGCAAATACAACGTATACAACAAATGTAGGACAAGTGACTATTCAAGGAAAAGTAAATAATCCAGATATTGCAAATGTACTCGTAAATGGATATAAACTCAACTCATATGCTCAAGCAAATGGGACTTGGAAGTATCATGCATTTGAAAACTTTAATACTCTGAGTAAAGGTACAAATGTATATGATGTAGAATATTTAGATGCAAGTGATAATGTTATTTACACAAATAGATATAATATTGTTTGGAAATAAAATATTTTAAAAATTATTCAAAATAAAAAAAGAAAACTTTTAATAAAAGTTTTCTTTTTTTATTATACACAATTAACATGCACAACCAGTTCCACATGATCCGTTTTCATCTTTACTTCCACACGATCCACCAGAACCTCATCCAATAATACTAATAAACATAGATTTTATTTCTTCATTTTCAGGAGTAATTCCTTCAAAAATAGTATCTTTAAAATCAATTGCTTCTTCTTCTATTATTAAAGCAGGTTCTTTTGTAATGTTTAATTCAGTTTTTATATTTTCATCTTGAGTTACTTCGAGTTTTATAAAATCTACGAGACCAAGTTCGTCTAAACACGATTTTACTCTATTTTCTAATTCTTGTGTATTTTCAGGAGTTCCAAATAATTTAATTTTCATATTTTTATTTTCAAATAAGTAAATTTAAAAAAAGTATTTTGATTATAATCAAAATACTTTTTTTGTGAAGTGAAAAATTATTACGCTTTTTCTTCGTCAGATTCTTCCGTAGTAGTTTCAGCAGTAGCTTCAACTTCAACTTTAGCTGGTTTAGCAGCAGCAACAACTACATCATCAGCATTTGTTAATACTGTAAATTTAGAATCAATTGTTAAATCAGAAACTCTAATAGAATCTCCCATTTCTTTTAGTAATGATAAATCAACATCAAAACCATCAACTAAGTCTTTTGGAAGACATTTAACTTCAAGTTCTTTAATAGATTCTTCTAAAATTGCACCAGTTGCAACAGCTGGAGATTTTCCAGTAAAGTTTAATGCAATATTTGTATGAACAGCTTCACCTTTAGTAATAGCGAAAAAGTCTACGTGTAAGAAATCACCAGAAACTGGTTCTCTTTGTACTTCGTGAACTAAAACGTCAACTGATTTCCCAGCAATATCTAATGAGATAATGTGACTTTCACCTGATTTTCTGAAAGTTCTTAAGAAATCTGAGTTATCAACAGAGATAACTACATTATCAAAATTATGACCGTAAACAACAGCAGGAACTCTTTTTCCAGCTCTTACTTCACTTAATTTTTGAGAAGTAGATCTTACTTCAGCAGATAAGTTAATTTTTTCCATATTATATTTTTTGATATATTTTAAGATAATTTTTTTTTTAAAGCGAGGGAATTGTAATCTAAAATTTAAATTTAGCAAATCTTTTTTCCTCTTTTTTTAGAACTTTTACAACTTTTAATCTTTATGTGTGGTGAAAAAATAATATTAACGTATTATTAATTTATCATCACTTATTTCAAAACGTAAATCATAGATACCATTATTATTTATAATCCATAATTCTGCATCATGATTTATATAAAAATCTTGGATTGTATTGGCTCATCAATCTATTTGTCAGATATAATTCAGTGATTTTACATCTCTATAATTTTTTGAATTTGGTTGAAAAACAAAAATTTTATTATTTAAGAGCATATAAACATAATTTAAATCTGCTCTGGTTTTTATTTCGATTTTTGCATTTTCATCTTCAATTTTATAATTTTTTGGTAAATTGTTGAGTGAAATACCAGCCATTTCATATTCTGGAGAAGCAAAGAATTTTTGAACCACTAAATCTTTTCTTAAAATGTAGAATCATCCATCAATTGCTATAGAAGTAATTTCTCAAATAGCATTTACGTCATCAAGATTTAAATATTCTTGTGCCTTGTTAAAACTATTTCCACTCAGAGAATGTTTATATATTTGCGCTTTTTTACTATCTACGAGATAGATATTATTTCCGTATGATTTTATAATTTTATTATCATTCCATTGAGCTTGTTCTTTTACATCCATAAATGAAAAATATCCATTTGGTGAAAATTTTACTATTTTAGATTGGTTTGTATTGAGATAAATACTTGAGCCAATTACGGTTGCATCTAAAAATACTTCATCTGGATTGAGTTGAGTATTTATATATTCCTTTGGTTTTGCTCCAGTATTTATTGCTCCTGTAATTCATTTTTCTTGAATTACATATTTTTTTCCATCTCTTTGGATAAGTTTAACAAAATTATCAAAATTTCATGAGTAGACTTCA
The DNA here is from genome assembly GCA_965656795.1 of Patescibacteria group bacterium. GTDB lineage: Bacteria > Patescibacteriota > Gracilibacteria > BD1-5 > UBA6164 > CAJXJP01. Next base: position 1,531 of record CBFHLZ010000010.1, on the reverse strand, counting down.
TTATCTGCAAAATTATCAAATGTTTCAATTTTATTAAATTGTTTTTTGAGAATATTTATATCACTTTGCATTTTTTGAATATCCAATAAATACAACTGATCTTCCTTTATTTGAGATATAAGTGTTTCAGCTTCTGAAATATTTTTTTCAAATACAGCTTCCGTTGATACATTATCACTTGCCAGATTAATTAACCCACGAGCTTGCGTGAGTAATTCTATGTTTTCTTCTTTTTGTTGTGTATTTGTAGCAACTCAAACTATAGATGAAACAGTAGAATAGAGAAACAAAATACATAAACCTATACCTGCAACAAATGCAAAGTTCTTTACCATTTTTGATTGTAGAAGAAGTTTATTTTTTCCTCTTAATATTATTTTAATAATATATTTTACAAATCTCGTATCTATAAATAAAAAATATTTTTCTTTTATAAATTCTATGTATTTATTTTCTTCGATTTCTTCAATCGCATTTGGATTAATATATTGTATTGTTCCAAATATGATATTTTCATTAACTAATTCATGTTGCAGAATATCAGCAATGTTTTGACTGAAATGTTTATTGTCTCTGAGATTATCAATTCCATCTAATATGTCACTTTCGCTGAGATATTGTAAAATATTATTAGTAGAAATAATAATAAATTCTTTATTACTTAAGCTTCCATTTGAAATATATCCAAATTCATCTTTATTTTCTTGTGTGTCAGTAAGAGTTACTAAATCATCTTTTTTATTAATAAGATAGGCACTGGCTTTTCAAATATTAGAAAAAATAAAATTATTATTTTCTAATATACCAATAAATACGTTTGCTTTTTGCTTTTCAGTGTTATCTTGGTTCCAAGTTTTTACAAATGCATTTATATTTTCTAAAGAAACAGAAAAATCTCAATATGTATTTTGTAAAGAAATTTTATCTATAATACAATCGAGTATATTATTTTCTAAAGCTTCAGAATAATTTTTAGATCCAGAGTCAATATATAAAAAACAATGGAGGTTTTCGTCTAGAGAAATACTTTTTTTAATAACAGTGTTTTCTTTATTTTTATCTATATTATGAGAATTAAGTTCAAACATTTTCTTTTCTTTCATCGTATATAAAATAGTTTTGTCATAGTATAAGTAAAATTTCATTTTTGCAAAGCAGAATGTAAATTATTTGTTAATAATTTTGTACAAATAATTTAATAATTCATATTATTTTGTGAAAAATAGTAATTTCTGGAGAAAATATTTTTTAAAATAAAAAAAGTCCTTGGAAAATATTAAAAAAATAATATAATTTTTTCACAAAATTTAATCATAAATGTAAAAAAATTGTTTAAAATAAAATGATGAAACCCATTATCGGGGAGTGTAAAAATCAGTGGATCAAAAAATGCAGCGCTTCCAATTCTTGGAGCAGCACTACTGGTAAACGGAAAAGTTACACTTCATGGAATGCCAAAAATAGGAGATGTGATGACATTTTTAGAAATCATGGAAGACGTATGAGTGGTATATAATTTTGAATGAAATAC
>CBFHLZ010000009.1:6594-25194 GCA_965656795.1 Patescibacteria group bacterium | reverse complement strand
AATTAATATTTATGAGATAATATTTTTAGATTTACATATAAAATAAAATTATTATGAAAAAACATCTAACAAAACATTCTCAAAAATATAGAAAAACAATACATTGGCTTATTTTCTTATCTGCAACTTTTGCAATTGCAGCTAGTATTGCTGATGCTTCTGCAAGACAAGCGATTGAAATAATTATGTTGAATCCAGAAAATGCGCAAAACTCAATTTTAGAAAAATCTGGTTATTTACCATTTTAAGCTTTTATAGAAATAAAATTTTGATTTTTAAACCTTGTTTATATAATGTGAACAAGGTTATTTTTTTAATGTGAAAAAGTCATGGAATTGTTGAATCTACGAGTCAAAAAATAAAATGATTTATTTATAGTTTATTATTATTTTATTTTAATTAGAAAAAGAAAATATGTCTGAATTTCCAAAAAAATACTCACCAAAAGAGTTTGAGCAAAATATATATAAAAATTGGGAAAATAATGGTTTATTTAAACCAAGAGAATCTACGACTGGAGAACAATTTTATATACCTATTCCACCACCAAACGTGACTGGTATTCTTCATTTAGGTCACGCATTAACATCTACACTTCAAGATGTAATGACGAGATACCATAGAATGAAATGAGATGAAACAATTTGGATTCCTGGTACAGATCACGCGGGTATTTCAACTCAAGCAAAAGTTGAAGAAAAATTAGCTCAAGAAGGAAAATCAAAACATTCTTTATCAAGAGAAGAATTTTTAGATGAATGTTGGGAATGGAAAGATAAACATTCTGGAATAATCACCGATCAATTCAGACAAATGTGAGCAAGTTGTGATTGGACAAAAGAAAGATTCACACTTGATGATGGATTAAATAAAAGAGTAAATAAGGCATTTGTTGATTTATATAACAAAGGTTTGATTTACAAAGGTGAATATATGGTAAACTATTCTCCAGAACTTCAAACGGTAGTTTCTGATCAAGAAGTAATCCATAAAGAAGAAAAAGCAAAACTCTATCATATTACATATTTTGTTGCCGGAAGTGATAATGAAGTAATTATTGCTACAACAAGACCAGAAACGTTACTTGGAGATGTTGCTGTTGCCGTTCATCCAAAGGATAAAAGATATAAAAAATTATTAAAAGCAGGTAAAAAACTAGTATTGCCAATTGTGAATAAAGAAATTCCAATTGTTGCAGATGAAATGGTTGATATGGAATTTGGAACTGGTGCAGTTAAAATAACTCCAGCTCATGATGCAAATGATTTTGAAGTAGCAAAAAGACACGATTTACCTTTAGATAATATTGTTATTTCTAAAGATGGAAAAATGACAGCTAGAACTGGTATTTTTGAAGGACAAGATTATCATACTGCCAGAAGTAATGTTGTAGAACTATTAAAAGCAAAATGAAACTTAATCAAAGTTGAAGATCATACTTCTAAAGTTGGTTATTGTGAAAGATCAGGATGTAAGATTGAAACAATTGTTTCTACTCAATGGTTTGTTTCGGTTGAATCAATGGCTAAAAAAGTTATCAAATGATACAAAAATAAAGACTTTGAAATTATTCCAAAAAGATTTAATAAAACATTTGAAGATTGGATTTTTAATCTCAGAGACTGGTGTATTTCTAGACAGTTACTTTGGGGACATCAAATACCAGTTTGGTATGGTCCAGATGAAAAAGTATTTTGTGCTGAAAATATTGCTGATGCTCAAAAGCAAGCAAATGAATTTTATGGGAAGCAAGTTGAATTAACTCAAGATGCTGATGTGTTAGATACTTGGTTTTCATCAGGTTTATGGCCATTCTCAATCCTAGATTTTGATATGTGGGATGGAGATCAATCTGAAATGTTTAAAAAATTCTACCCAGCAAGTGTTTTAGAAACAGGGCACGATATCATATTCTTTTGGGTAATTAGAATGATGTTATTTGGTTATGAGTTTACTGATCAAACTCCATTTGAAACGATTTATCTTCACTGAATGGTAAAAGATAAACATGGAGCTAAAATGAGTAAATCAAAATGAAATGGTATTGATCCACTTGATATGATTGAAAAATATGGGACTGATGCTCTAAGACTTACTTTAAGTATTTGAAACACTCCTGGAAATGATCTAAAATTTGATGAATCAAATGTAGAAAATAATATGCTTTTTGTAAATAAATTATGGAATGCATCACGTTTTGTAAGTGTAAATCTTTCTCAAGAAGTAAGTTCTATGAGTTTAGATGATATTCAATGAGAATTAAAAGATAATTACTGAGATTTATTATTTCATGAAAAATGGATTTTAAGTAGAATTAAACATTTAAATGATATTTCTACACAATCAATGGATAATTATAATTTTTCTGAAATATGAGAAGAATTACAAACATTTACAAAAAATGAATTTTGTGATTATTACATAGAAGAATTTAAATTAACAAAACATAAATCTAAATATGGAGAAAAAGTTATTACTTTTGTTTTAAATAATCTTCTAAGATTATGGCATCCATATATGCCTTTTGTTACAGAAGAAATTTATTCTAAATTAGGATTTAGTGGTGATTTAATTGTTGCATCTTGGCCAAATATTTCTATACCTAGAAATGAACAAATTGAAAAAGATAAAAAATTAATTATTGATATTATTAAAGAAATAAGATCTCTGAGAGCTGATAATAATATTATGCCAAATAAAACCATTGGATTACAAGTCTATGCAAAAAATAAAAATGCAGAAGTAATCGATGAAGTTTTAGAATTAATTGCAGGTATTGTAAAAGCTGAAAAATTTGAACTCGTTGATAAAAAACCCAAAGATGATAATTTAGCTTATGGTATTATAAAAGCAGGAGTTGAAGTATTTATCGATACTGAAAATGCTTTAGATATTGGCAAAGAAATTGAAAGATTAAACGAACAAATCTCAGATACAAAACAATATATTGCTATTTTAGATAAAAAACTTCTTAATGAAGCATTTGTTTCAAAAGCTCCTGAAAAACTCGTAAGAGCCGAAATGGAGAAAAAAGAACAAGCAAAACAAAAATTACAAAAATTAGAAGAAAAAATTTCTAAATTTCAAAAATAAAAATAAAAAAACTAAATATTTTAATATTTAGTTTTTTTATTTTTTAATAATTTTGTATTAAAATATAAATATTTCGTATGTACAATAAAAATATTTATATTTTTTTGAATTTTATTTATTTATTGTACACTAATAATATCAAAAATATTTTTTACAAAATTATTATGAAAATTATTGCAAATCTATGTTTTTTGCTGTTAGCTTTTTTTGTTATTTGATGAGTTTTTGCTCAAGATGCTTATGAAGAAGAAATAATTCAATATAAAATAAATTCTATCCGTTATGATGGGGAACTAAAAGACGGAGTTGAAGTAAAAATCTCTTGAGAAAATTTAAAAGATTGTGATTATATTTCACATGAAAATGTAAAATTAGATATTGAAGATCCAAAATTTGTATATAATAATTCAAAGTTATATTGAATTGTTAGTATTAATTGTGATTGAGTTAATAGTAATTATGAATATAGTTTTCCTTTTATTGAATCAACTAAAATTGTTCAAGAAGATAATTTTTATTATCTAGAAATTTTATGAAAAAACTTTGATAAAGATTCTAAAGTTGATATCGAAAGTTTAGATTTTGAAAAAATTTATAATTCTCAAACAAAAATATACTGAAAATTAATCTGAGAAGTAAAAAATTTAGAACTTTATGTTACAAGTAAAGATAATCAATCCAACAATGTTATATTAAATTTTACATATCCATATATCGATAAAGTGGAATCAAAAAGTAATTTTTTAGCAGGATCAGATATCTATATTTCTTGAAAAAATTTACAAAATTTTGATTTTTATGTGGATGATAAAAAAACTTCTGATTTTATCATAGATGCTAAATGAAATATTGTTTATACTTTAGATGAAAAAATAAATGATATTTCTATACAGTTCAAAAAAAATAATATTGAATCTAATACTATTGATTTAGAATTACAAGGGGAAGTTCCGTATTTAAAAAATTATTTTGAAAAATCAAATAATGATTCTTCAACGAGAAGAAATTTAGAAATTTATGGTGAAAATTTCCCGTTTCATGATGAAGATATAAAAGTGTATTTAAATGGAGAGGAACAAAAAATATCTAATGTTTCTCTTGATACTATAACTCTCACTGATTTTGAATTTGAAGATGGAGATAATTATATTTATGCGGATGTAAATGAACTCCAATCTAATACTCTATATCATTTTGTAGAAACTAAACTTCCATATCCTGCGAGTATTTCTGATATTTCATTTGATGAATCAAAGAGAATTCTCACAGTTTCTACCGTTGATTTTAATGAAGAAACCGATAAGTTCTATATTGATAATTCAGCTGTATCAATTTTAAGTTGTTATTCAAATGTTTGTAGGATAGCGATTGATAAATCTAAATTAACTGGAACGATTACAATCAAAAGATGAAATCTACAGCATAAAAACTTTATTGACTTTGATTATTCATCAGGGCAACATCCTCATGTAGAAAAAATTGTATTTCAGGAAGATCCGGTCGGATTAACGAAATTTACAATTTATTGAAATAATTTTATTGGGAGTAATGTATCTGGAACTAATATTTTTTCTAGTGATGATAGTAAACCAAATATAGATATTACAAATAATACAATTAAATGAAGACTACCAAGAGATTATACTCCGACTCAATCTTCGATAAATGTTACAAAATATTCAATGAAATCATCACTTTCTTTTTCATATGATGAAATAAAGTATAAAACAGTTAAAAACGCAGCTCATATTGATGAAATAAAACCAGAAAATAATTCATTTTTACAATCTTGAAAAACCGTATTTTTAAGATGATACTGATTTCATAAATCAGATTTGCTTTATATCTGAGATACATCGTATAGTTTAGATTTTTCTGAATGAATTGATTATCCTCAAATTGTTTTAGATCCAAAAATACAAACTGGTTTTTATGAAATCTATATTGAATCTGAAAATAAAAAAGTTTCAAACAAAATAAAAAAATATATTTCAAATAATGACTCTCCTGAAATTTCTTTTACACAACAAGAAAACAAAACTTCAGAATATTTTTATAATCAGACATCTTCAAATCCAATATTTTCTATGAAAATAGATAATGGAATAGAAGATTTATATATTTCTCAATTAGAATTTTTCGTTGATTGAAAAGAAAATGTAAAAGATTTTTGAGAAGTTGAGCTTCATATAAATAACCAAAAAGTATCTCATAGTTTTGTTCAAGAAGATGGAAAAATAATTTTTTTAGAAGAAATATTATTAAAAAAATCTAACGACAGTATTATTATTGAACTCATAAAGTCATGAAAATTTTATGCCCAATGAACGTTTAGAATTTCTTATTTATGACATAAAACACAAACAAAAAACTCTAATCAACAAGTTTTTATAAATAAAAAAGTTCTCAATAGTCAATATTTTAGCGTTTGAAGAAAACAAATAAAAAATTGTTTTAATTCTAAATCTACCAACATTAATTGTGAAGATTTATCTGATAAGCAAACTGAAGATATTAAACAAAACGATATTGAATCTAATGAAAAAATAGACAAAGCTACAAATCAAAATGAAACGAGCGATGATAAAAATACATCTTGAAAAGATAATAGTGTCGTAATAAAAACAAAAAATCAACTAAAAATAGATGCACTTATTGATAATCTATATGAAAGAAAAACTAAAAATTCTACGCACGCATGATTGATTTATTTTAAAAATTTAAATATAAAATTATCTAGACTCATAGCTGATGTTCCTGATAATCACAAAGATAAACAAATCCTTCTTTATTTACAAGAATCTGTAAATAATACTTATAAAAAAGTATTTAAAAAGTTTGTACAAGAAAATATGAACAAATAAAATATATATTTAAAAGTAAAAAAAGTCCCTGGGGACTTTTTTTACTTTTTTGTTTGATAAATAAATATTATTGGTTATCATATATGTAATTATTTAATAACAATTTTTTATGAAAAAATTAATAAGTTTTCTTGTAGTTTTTCATTTATTGTTTACATCTCATGTGACATTTGCAGATTTTGATGAAACTCTTGTGAATGACCCAATATTTATGGAAGAAGTATATAGTTTTATTCTTTCTGCAGATTTAACTGATATTCCATATATATCAAATGAAGAAAATCTACAATACTGTGCTGAAGTATATTTAGAAGCAACTAGAAGAAGAGAATATACATCAACTGAACTTGATACCTGTGGTGATTATTTTGAACTAAAACATCAAGAAGAAATTGCATATAAAACATATATGTTAAATAATAGAGAACTTTTTAAATAAAGGTCTCTATTTTTTATAAAATATTTTAGTCTCTTGTAAACTAAAAATATTTTTAAATCATTAAAAAATTATTAATATATTAATATTATTTTAGAGAAAATTACAAAACATGAAAAATAATTTACACAAGGCATTTACGCTCGTAGAACTCATCGTAGTAATAACTATTTTATCAGTCTTATCAGCTATTGCTTTTATCTCATTCCAAGGTTATGCAAGTAGTTCTAGAGATTCAGTTAGGTTATCTGAGATAAAAAATATCTCAAAAGCTTTTGAGATAACTAGGACCAGATGAGATATTTTTCCAATGCCAGATAATTATACAAAAATCACTTATAGTGGTTCAACTTTACAATATCAAGGTCAATTAACGGATAGTGTATTAAATAAATTAGGTATTTTTGATTGATGAGAAGATCCAAAATCGAACTTACCTTATACCGTTTCTATTAATGAACAAAAAAATAAATTTCAAATTTTAGGTTTTTTTGAAAATACAGAATCATTAGCATTGCAATCTAAAGTATATGCAGATAACTCTAGTTTATTTTATAAATTATTTTGAGATGATCTTGGTATATTTATGCAACTAGATACAAATATTCCAATCATTTCACTTGATAACACAAATGTGATTGATATCTCTACAACCAAAACTCCATTTAGAGTAGCCATAGATAATGATTTATTATTAGTCTGAGATAGTGATAAATTAACTTCACTATTAACATTGAATAAAAGTTTTAGTTCATGTAAAGAGATATTAAACTGATTCAGTAATTTAGATGATGGTTACTATTTTTTACAAAATAATAATATAAAAGAAAAAGTATATTGTGATATGTCTACAAACCAATGATGATGGACTGCAATTGCAAATATATCTAAATGATGAAATATATGGTGAGTTGAAGATACATGGGAAAATAATCAAACATTTTGAAACACTACTAAATATAATCAACAAGATTATAAAAACTTTTACTATCAAAGTATATGAAATGATATTATGTATGTGGCTGATAATTGAGCTAAAGTATTTTTTAATGAATGTTTAAATAATAAAAATTTACCAGAAATATTTTCACAAACTTTATGGAAGTCAATTGATAATTGAAATGGTGTTTATTATTGATTTCGTTGTGAAATGTCAGGTGGTATACAATCAGGATTAGGTAATTATTTAAATTTTAAAGTTTATGATGAATCACAATGAGCTTCACATGGTAAATCAATGTTATCTAGTGTAGCTACTCCTGGATGAATGGTATTCTGATATAGTTGAATTTGAATAATATATACTAGCAGACATGATAGTCCAACTAATATTATAGAAACTAGTAATTGAGATGGTCAATACTCTACTGATTTTTGACACTCTAGTAGAAATATAAATAATGTAACTCTTTTTATTAGATAAGAAAAAATGAAAATATGTATTTTCATTTTTTCTTTTCTTTGCTTATTTTTAAACTTTGGCTATACTGTTGCAAAATTAAATTTTAATAAAAAAAATATGAAAATTGGTATTGTTTGATTACCAAATGTAGGGAAATCTACATTATTTAACGCACTGACTAAAAATTATTCTGCTGATGCGCAAAATTTTCCATTTTGTACAATCGAACCAAATACAGGGATCGTAAATGTAAATGATTCAAGACTCGAAAAAATAAGAGTAGCAGTAAATGGAGCGAAAGTTATTCCAGCGAATTGTGAATTTATTGATATTGCTGGGATTGTTAAATGAGCTTCTGCAGGTGAAGGTTTAGGAAATAAATTTTTAGCAAATATTAGAGAAGCTGATGCAATCTTACAAGTGGTAAGAGTTTTTGAAGATGGAGATATTATTCATGTACACGGTGAAGTTGACCCAAAAGGTGATATTGAAGTAATTAATTCTGAATTAATTTTAGCTGATATAGAATCTATTGAAAAAAGAGTTGTAAAAGATGCAAAAAAAGCAAGATCAGATAAAGATGTTGCCAGAGCATTAGTTGTTTGTGAAAAAGTGAAAGGACTTTTAGAACAAGGAATTATTGTAAATGATATGGATTTATCAGAAGAAGAACTAGAAGATATTAAAGACTTACATTTATTAACAAATAAAAAATTTGTTTATGCTTGTAATGTATCTGAAGATATGATGGATAGTTCTGAAGAAGAACTTAAAAAAATTATCGGTATTTCATCACCTGAAACAAGAGTTGTACCAGTATGTGCAAAATTAGAAGAAGATATGGTTGAAATGTCAGATGAAGAAAAACATGAATTTTTATCAGAAATGGGATTAATTTCTACTGGTTTAGATGATTTAATCAAAGCTTCATATGATGCACTTGGATTAGAATATTACTTTACAGCAGGTGAACAAGAAGTAAGAGCATGGACTGTAAAAAAATCTTCAACTGCACCTCAAGCAGCTTGAGTAATCCATACTGACTTTGAAAAAGGTTTTATCAAAGCTGACGTAGTTAGATGGGATGATTTAGTTGAAAATGGAGGTTGGTCTCAATCAAGAGTCAACGGAAAAGTTTCACTTCAAGGAAAAGATTATATCGTACAAGATGGAGATGTAATTTTATTTAAATTCAATGTGTAATAAAAAAATCAGAAAATTAATTTTCTGATTTTTTTGTTTATATTAACGTAATATTGTATAATAAAATTAATAATAATATATTTTATATAAGTATGACAAAGAATAACTCTCAAAATAAGTATTTTTGATTTGAATGAATTTCACATGAATCAATGTTGAGATTATCTGCTGATTATAATGGTGATATTAATATTGCCTTACTCGATTTAACACAAATAATTAGCGATAAAATCATGTGGGTTTTATCAAAATGTGATGATGAAGATATTAATACAATAAATAATGCTGAAAATTTTAATGATGTGAAAGAAATTTTTGATAGTTTAGAGTATTTTTGTGAAAATGAATATTTAATTATTGAGGCAAGGTTTAAGACAATTTTACGAAATAAAAAATCAGAAAATTAATTTTCTGATTTTTTATTTATATTATTATATTGAAACTTTTTCAAATTTTGCTATATAAAATCCTTCAGTTTCTTCAGATGGTAAACATCTGATTGTATCAACTACTTCATTTCTAAAAATTTGTTTTCCAAATGATTTAATCCCAGGTCTTGTATATTTAGAATCAAGTGAAATTGGTACTAATTTCATGTCTGGATAGTTTGAAAGAATGAAATGAACTATTGCTTCATTTTCTTCTGGAGCAATCGTACACGTTGAAAATACAAGAGATCCTCATACTTTTAGCATTGGAATTGTTTCTTCTAAAATAGATTTTGAAAGTTTATATGCTTTTTTAAAGATAGTAGGATTCCAAAAACCATATGATTTTTCACGATGGAGATTAAATCTTCATTCTGCCGTACAAGGTGCATCGAGTAAAATATGATCAAAATATTCTTTTGAAGCTTCTTTATCCCAACCAATTTTTTCTAAATGTTCACCAAAAGGTGTAGAAATATCTCTGGCATCTGTTTTAAAAACGGTTGCATTTTCTACTCATTGTTTATCAAGAGTAAACTTTAATTTATCAATACGAATAGCATTATTATCAACTGCGATAATTTCACCTGTATTTTCTAATTTTGTAGCAATTTGACTTGTTTTACTTCACGGAGCAGCTGTTGTGTCGAGTACTTTATCTCCAGATTTTAGATTCATAAATTCTACAGGGATTTGACTAGCAGTTTGTTGGATATAAATTTTTCCTTTTTCGTTAAATTCAGTATCCCAAAGGTCTTTTTCTGTACCATTTTTTAGTTCATATCCATTACTTAGATACGGAATTTTTTCTATTTCTAATCCTTTTTTTGTGAGTAAATCAATTACTTTTTTTTCTGATTCTTTGAGAGTATTTACTCTAAAAGTTGGATTTCTTTTTTCTTTTGAATATCCAGCTTTTATTACTTCTATATCTTCTTTTGAGTAAATTTTTTCTATTCTATCCCAAAATTCTTTTGGTAAATTATTATACATATTTTTTTATTATTAATTATTTTATTTTTTTTCTTTTTGTTTTTCTCAATAGAGTTCTTCCATTTCTTGGTTTTTCTCTAACATATATTGTTTAAATGCTTCTCTTTTGAATTTATAAATATATATTCAAATAGCAGCAAATATTATTAACATAATTTTTCCAATATGTTCGAGCAATATTTCATAATATTCTACAAATATAACTCAAAGTCATACAATTGTAATTGCCCGGATTATTGATCAAATAACATTGTAAATCATAAATTTTATACTATTCATTCACATACTCCCAGCAATAAATGGAAGAAATGCTCTGGTCATCGGGTGGAATTTTCAAAAAATTATTCAGGCAGCTCACCATTTATGAATTCATTTTTTTAAATATTTTACTTCTGTAAGACCTATTCAAAACCACATTCCATATTTTCTAAAAAAAGTATCTCAGAAATATTTCCCAAGTAGAAATCATACAAAGTTTCATAAAATAGCTCAAATACAAGCTACTAACATTACATAAATTAAATTGGTTTGTGAAATTTCTCAGAAAAATCAACCAACTATGAGTAAAATATTTTGTCATGGTACTACTACTCCAAGTACCGGAAATGCCTCTATAAAACTACTTACTCATGCAATGAGATAATTCCAAAATCATAGAGATTCTACTAATACTTTCATCCATTCGATAAAATTTTCAATCCACTGCTTTTTAAAAATAGAAATAATTGCGAGAGCTAAACTGGCAACTATTAATAAAATATTTAATAGGTGAAATATTTTTTGAAATATTTTTTTTATCATTTTATTTTTATTAACAAATTTTTTATATATTTTTTGTGCACAAATATTATAAAGAAAAGTGTATTTTACAAGTTATTTTCTTGATTTTTCCTGAATTTGTTTACAATTAATGAGATTTTATATATAAAATAAATTTTTTTATGGATATTGTTAAAAATAGTTCTAAATATATTATGATTTCTTTGATTGCAATCGTTGCATCTTTAGGGATCTTATTATTTGGGAAATTGAATTTATGAATTGATATGACCGGTGGAATCCAAATGGATTATAGTTATGAAAAATGAGTAAATATTGAAGAAGTAAATCAACTTGTATCTGAAGCTTCTAAAGAGATTCTTCATAATGAATCTCAAGTTATAAATGATACTTCAGTGTATAAAATAACTGGTGAAAACGCTCTTTCAGCTGTTGTTTGATTTTATGATATTACTGAAGGAATCTCTAATCAAGAAGAAATAAGAGAAACTGAAAAACTTCTAGAATGATATAAAAACGAAATCAGAGCTAAAACTCTTGAAATTTTACAATCTCAAGACGAAACAGTTTTAGAAAGTAAATATCAAAATATTTGAAAAAGTTTTTGAGATTATATTAAAAACACAGCATTTTTAACTCTATGAATTGCTATTTTAGCAATTGCAATTTATGTGATGCATGCATTTTCAGGAGCTGTTAGTGGTATAAATGTCTATTCTTTTGCTTTAATTACGATTGCAACTTTATTTCATGATGTAATTATTTCTACTGGATTATATATTTTCACATCAATGTTTTATTCTCAATTTCAAATTGATACATTTTTTGTTACGGCTTTATTAACTATTCTTGGGTATTCGATTAATGATACAATTGTAGTATTTGATAGAATTAGAGATAATTTGAGAAAATTTGCAGGAAAAAAAGATAAAAATGAAAAAAACCTGTACGAAATTGTAAATATGTCGATTAAAGAAACAGTAGTAAGAAGTATGTACACAAGTGCAACTCTATTATTTGTTCTTATTACTATTTTCTTCTTTGGTCCAGAAACTATCTCAGGTTTTGTACTTGTAATGATTTTTGGTACGATTATAGGGACATATTCATCTATTTTTATTGCTTCTCCATTATTCTATATGGTAAATAAAAATAAAAAACTTTCAGCGTATAAAAAGAAAGTTGTAAATCCAGAAGACAAAATAGTTGTATAATAAAAAATAAAATGACAGAAAAAAAATGGGAAAATCATAATTTTGAATGAAAGCATATTGATGAAGTTGTTTTACACTTTTGTAAACCGTGTAGAAAACAAACAATTATTGAAATTATTAAAATAATATTTCCAATAATAGTTATAGAAATTATATTTACTGCTTTAACAGTGAGCTGATATATTCCTTTATTTGTTCTTGTAGTTTTATTTGTTTTACTAACTACCAGTTTAGGTCTAACAATTTGATATAAATTATATAGGTCTGGAAATAATTATTTATATATCACTTCAAAAAGAATCTTATTTCATGGTATGGAATGATTATTCAAAGATTATGTAAAAAAAATAAGTTATGAAAATATTCGTAATGTAAATTATTTTACTGACAGTTTTTTTTGAAAAATATTTAAATACGGAAGTCTAGAAATTCAAAGTTCGCATGGCTGAGAATGAGATATTAGAGTCTATCATATTGAAAATGGTAAAATGCTCACTCACTATATTGATAAAATTATTCATTTACCGGCAGATGAAAGAAAAGACTTTTCAGAATTTGATCCAGAATATTTTAAAAATTGGAAATAAGATTTATGACTACATTTGAAATTATAAAAAAAATAATCTGAAACTTTACTAAAACCGCAGGAATTGTGAAAACAATTTTTACGGTTTTGTTTGGTTTATTGGTTTCAGCTATAATTATTGTAGAACCAATTATTTTTACTCAAATTATTGCTAAAATTGAAAATTTTTATAATACCTGAGTTTTTATTTTAGAAGATTTTATTTTATTTTTACTTATTTGGTGAGGGTTTATAATATTTTCTATAATTATGCAATATATTTATAGGTATATATTTGTATCCCATGTTGTTTTAAAAAATCATAAAAATCTTGCTAGTGAATATGCTCAGAAAATGATTTCTATGGAATATGGAGAATATTTAAAAAATAAAACTGGAAGTTTATATAAAATTTATGATAGATGAGTTGATACTCAGATTTTATTTTTATTTTATTTTTTCCTAGATCTTTTAAAATCTTTAAGTGGAATAATATTTGTAATATTTATATTATTTTATGTGAACGTAAAAATGGCTTTGGTTACTCTGGCTGTTTTTCCAATAATGTTTTTTATGGGAATATTTTTCTACAAAAAATTGTTTCCTCGTCAACAAAAACTCAATGATACTTGGGATGAATTATTTTGAAAATTATGAAATGTTTTATCAAATTTCTTCTTAGTAAAATCTTTAGGATTAGAGAAAAATTTCATGAAAAAATTTGATAAAGATCTTGATAGTTGATATAATCAACAACTTTTAATTGATAAATGATGGAGTATCTCTGATATTTACACAGCAGCTTTTGTTATGATTTCTCGTATTTTTGTACTAGGTTTTTGAGTATATTATTTATCAATTTGAGAAATAAGTTTAGCAACTTTATTTTTATATTTTTCATATATTTGATGGATTTATTTTCCACTTTGAATGTTATTTTCTCGTTTAAGAAATGTCTCTCAATGGCTTACAGCTATATGAAAACTCTATGATACTTTTGATAATATTCAAAAAGAAAATACTGAAAAAAAAGGAAAGAAAATAGATAAATTACAATGAAATATTGAGTTTAAAAATGTTGAATTTTGATATTCTGCTGAGAGAAAAATATTAAAAAATATTAATTTAAATATCACCTCAGGAAAAAAGATTGCTTTAGTTTGAAGTACTTGAGCAGGGAAATCTACTGTTATTAATCTATTACTTCGTCTATGGGATGATTATAAATGAGAAATAAAAATAGATGATATCAATATTCAAGATATTTGATTAAAATCACTCAGAAAACATATTTGAATAGTCGCACAAGATAATAGTTTATTTAATATGTCTATTCGTGAAAATTTATTATTTGCAGATCCAAAAGCAAGTGATAAAAAAATAAAAAAAGCACTATCTCAAGCTCAAGCAGAATTTGTATTTGACTTAGAAAAATGACTCGATACTCTTATTTGAGAAAGAGGATTAAAATTATCATGAGGTGAAAAACAAAGGCTTTCAATAGCGCGTTTATTTTTAAAAAATCCTGAAATATTAATTTTAGATGAAGCAACCAGCGCACTTGATAATAAAACTGAAAAATCTATTCAAAAAGCACTCAATATCTTAATGAAGGGGAGAACTTCTATAATAGTTGCTCACAGGTTAACTACTATAATGGACGCAGATGAAATATTTTACCTTGAAAATGGTACAATAGTAGAATCAGGAACATATAAGCAATTAATGAATAAAAAATCAAAATTCAGCGAACTAGCCAGTTCAAATCATTTAATGATTAATTAAAAAAATATGTGTGAATTATGTGACTCAATTAATGATAAATACAGGTTAATCAAAGAAACAAAATATAGTTTTTGTATTATTTGTCAGTGTCCATTAAAATTTGGACATTTAATGGTTATGCCCAAAAGACATGTTACACAAACAACTATGAATGAATTAACACCAGAAGAATCTCATGATTTATTTTGCTTGCTTAATGAAATTCAACAAGTAGTAGAAAATCTCTGAGAAGACTCAGCTGTTATTTTAAAAAATAATGGAAAACATATCACACAAGCGCATCTGCATTTTCATGTTTTCCCAAGTAAATGATATTTAAGAAATTTAGTTTGAGAATATGAAAATATACCAGAGCGTGTAGAAATCCCCAAAGAAAAATATATAGAAATGAAAAATATAATACAACAAAACATAACATAATATACAAAATGCTAAATCATTTAGGAATAATCATGGACGGGAATAGAACTTGGGCAGAAGAAAAAAATCTGCCTAAAGTTTTTTGACATAAAGCTTGAGCTGAAAATGTAGAAAAAATAGTTTTTTCATGTTTAGATAAAAATATTAAATATGTTACATTTTGGTGATTATCTACTGATAATTTAGAAAAAAGAGAACAATCAGAAGTAAAAGATATAGTTAAAATAATTAACGGTGCAAAAAAATATCTAAAAAATATTATGAAAAATGGTTGAAAAATAGAACTTATTTGAGATATTAAAAGATTACCAGAAGAATCACAAAATACTTTGCACGAACTTGTAGAACAAACAAAAAATAATACAAAAATAACTATAACGCTTGCATTGGCTTATGGCTGACAAGATGAGATAGTGAGATGAATAAAAAATATCACAAAACTCTGATTAAATATTGATGACTTATCAAGAGAAGAATTTCGTAGTTATTTAGATTTATGAAAACTTCCAGTGGTTGATATGATTGTAAGAACAGGAGGACATAATAGATTAAGCTGATTTTTACTCTATGATAGTGAATATGCAGAATCATGTTTTTTAGATATTAACTGGCCAGATTTTGATAAAAAACATTTAGATTTTGTAATAAATCAATATAATCAATCAAAAAGAAAATTTTGAAAATAATTAATAATTTTTATTTATGGCACCAACTTGGTTATCTGAATATAGAGAATATATAGAAAAAATGATTTGTATTTATCTGGATAAATATTTACCAAGACATGTTACAAATCATTGACTAGAAACGTTTAAAGAATCTATTTATTATGCAAATCAATGAGGTAAAAAAATCAGAGCTATGTTGGCTTTGGAGTTTTATCTTGCTTTGAGTAAAAAAGATATTAATACCATTACTGAAAATGATGATATTATAAAACTCATTGTTGCGCTGGAATTAATTCATTCATATTCTCTGGTTCATGACGATATGCCTTGTATGGATAATGATGAATATAGAAGATGATTACAAACTGTTTGGAAAAAATTTGGTGAATACAATGCTATTTTATGATGAGATTTAATGAATACTCTTGCATATGAAATCATTGCAGATATGGAAAATAGCGAACATGCTATTGAAATTATTAAATTATTTACTTCAAATACTGGTTTTAACGGTATGATTTGAGGACAAATATCTGATATGTATTTTGAAGAAGATATAAATAGAATATCATATAGTGATTTAATAAACTTACATAATTGTAAAACTTGAAAACTCATAAAAGCTTCTGTTCTGTCATGAATTATATTAGCTTGAAAATCTTACAAAACGGATCAATTTTTACGTTTTTGAGAAAAAATTGGCCTAGCGTTTCAAATAAAAGATGATTTATTAGATGTTGAGTGAACATTTGCTGAGACTTGAAAAAGTGTTTGAATACGAGATGGTTGAAAATTTGAACAAAAAGGATTTGTCTATTTTATGTGAATTGAAAAAACAAAAATGGAATTGGAATCTTTAATTATAGATTGTAAAAATGTTGCAACGACACTTAAGTCCAAAAAACTAGAATTTTTAGTTTGATATATTGCTGAGAGAAAAAAATAAAAAAATAAGAAATTCATTTATTTCTTATTTTTTTATTTTTTAAAATTCAAAAATTTTATTTTCCCATTTTTTTTCCTGACTTTGTGCAATTGCAAAAACAAGTTCAACTTGAGATTTTATAATAGTTATTTCATCATTTTTTTCGTCAATATGTTTTGATTGGCCATCACAGTGTATTTCTAATCCATGAAATCTTCAGATATTTTTTATATGAATTTTTTCGTTCTCTGGAATTACAATACTTGGAAAATGTCTTGGTTTCCAAGGAGCTTTTGGAGTTATCACTAAACTTTTAGAATGGTGAGATAATATCGGTCCTCAAAGTGAAGAATTGTAAGCGGTTGATCAAATTGGTGTTGAAACGACAAATCAGTCTCAATGTAGCTCAAATGATTCATTTTGTCATAATTGTATTTCAAAAGCTCACATTTTTCAATTTTTTGCAGAAATAGAAACTTCATTTATAAAACTATCAAAATGAGAATCATTTATTTGAATATCAAAAATACTATATTTTTTTTCTATAAAATTATTTTTTTGTAATATTATTTTTTTATCTTGTAATAAAAATCATTTATTTCAAAAATTAATTCAAATATATTTTTTCCCATTTTTATTGTAATTTTTTAGAGCATGTAACATTGTTCCATCTCATCAAATAACAATATTATATGATTGGTTTAAGTGAGATAAAAAATCACTAAATTCTTGAGAATCTAATAACATTTCAATATTATGCTGCTTACTTTCATATTTATATTCACTATAAATGATAGTTTGGTTTTTGATATTTTTTTCTGCGTACATTCACATAAATTATTTTCTATAAAAAAGACTCTGAGATACTATACTCAGAGTCTTAAAATATTCTAAATAATTATTTATTTTTAATTATTTTATCAATTAATCCATATTCTAAAGCTTGTTCAGCTGACATGAAATTATCTCTATCACAATCTCTCTCGATTGTTTTGATATCTTGGCCTGTATGTTTTGCTAAGATTTTGTATAGAGTATCTCCAGTTTTTATAATATGTTCTGCTGCTAATCTGATATCTGTAGCTTGTCCTTCTGCTCCACCAAGAGGTTGATGAATCATTATTTCACTATGTGGAAGAGAAAATCTTTTTCCTTTTTCTCAACCTGCTAAAATAATTGACCCCATTGAAGCAGATAATCCCATTGAAACAGTATGAACTGGACATGAAATATATTGCATAGTATCATAAATAGCTAAACCAGCTGTAACATGTCATCCCGGAGAATTTACGTAAAGAGTAATTGGAGCTTTTGGATCTTGTTTTTCTAAGAATAATAATTGTGCGATAACAGTATTTGCAACCGGACTATCAATTCATTCACCTAAAAATATAACTCTATCTTCAAGTAATCTTGAATAAATATCATACGCTCTTTCACCACTCGGTCATTTATCTATTACCGTAGGGATAAGAGTCGAAGTAATTGGATTTGTATTTCTTTTTTTAGTTCAAAACATTTTTTGTAATTTAAAAATTATTTTCTTTATTATAATTCAATTTCAAATATTTCAATAAACTTATTTTTTTTATGTTAAAAACATATATTTTATACTAAAAATTAATTATAATTTTGTCAATATATAAAAATTTTTAAGTATGTTTATTTTCATTATTATACAAGTAATATTTTACAAAAATACAAAACATGAAAAAAAATATTAACACAAGATTTATCTTGTCGAATTCATAGTTATAATAACTATTTTGCCGTTTTAGTTATGGTTGTGCTTATCTCGTTTCAAGGTAGACGAGTTTACATAGA
>CBFHLZ010000009.1:0-6494 GCA_965656795.1 Patescibacteria group bacterium | reverse complement strand
TTACAAAAGGATTAACTGAAATAAAATCTATATATTTGTATGAAATTATTATAAACTTTTAAAATCTGATATATAACCTCTTCCAGAAATAAAGTTGATATCTAAAAGAAGAATATAATTCTTCTTTTTATTTTGCTAATTTTTCTCTTTACAAAAGCATAAAACTTAATAAAATAATGTCACTTTTTATAAAAAATATATTCATAATTCAAAAAAATCAGATGAGCGTAGTAACAAGATTTGCACCAAGTCCTACGGGATATTTACATATTGGGAGTTTAAGAACGGTTTTATATAATTATCTTTATGCAAAACAAAAAGGTGGTAAATTTTTACTCAGAGTAGAGGATACAGATAGAACAAGATTAGTTGATGGGAGTGTTGAAAATATGATTTCTGTTCTTTCTAAAGTTGGACTTACACCAGATGAAGGACCAAATAATCATGGAGATGTTTGACCATATTATCAATCTGAAAGACTAGATATTTATAAAAAATATGTAGACCAACTTATTGAAAATGATAAAGCATATTATTGTTTTTGTAGTTCTCAAAGATTAGACGAACTCAGAGCTGAACAAAAAGAATTAGGTTTAGCAACAAAATATGATAAACATTGTAGATATTTATCTAACGAAGAAATCAAAGAAAAATTAGATTCTGGATGTTCTTATACAGTAAGATTAAAAGTACCAGAAGGAAAAAAAATAGTACTTCAAGATACTGTTAAAGGAAAAATTGAAGTAGATTCTAAAGATATTGATGAACAAGTTTTATTAAAATCAGATGGTTTTCCAACCTATCATTTAGCAAATATCGTTGATGACCATTTAATGGGGGTAACACACGTTATTAGATGAGATGAATGGACTCCATCTGCTCCAAAACACGTTTTATTATACGAATCTCTTGGTTGGACTCCACCAGTTTTTTCTCATATTCCATTATTATTAGCAACTGGGTGAAAAAAATTATCGAAAAGAACTGGAGATGTTTCTGCAGAAATCTTCTTAGAAAAAGGATATATGGTTGATGCGCTGATTAATTATATTGCACTTTTAGGATGGAATCCAAAAACTACGGAAGAATTTTTTACGATGGACGAATTAATTGAAAGATTTAATTTAGACCATGTAAATAAATCAGGAGCAATTTTTGATGTTGAAAGATTAAATTTCTTCAATTCGCATTATCTAAAATCACTAGATATAGAAGTTGTATATGATAAACTTTTGAAATATTTAGAAGAATATAACTCAGAATTTTTTGATACTTTACAAAAATTTCCGAAAGAATATAATGTTAAAGTTCTAGAAGAATTAAAATCTAGAATAAATAAATTTGATGAATATCAAGAAGTGACTTCTTTTTTCTATAATGATGCTAAAATTGCTGAAGATGATTTATTTATTAATCCAAAGATGAAAATTGAATCGATGGATGACGTAAAAAAATCTTTAGAATTAACAAAAGTTATTTTAGAATCAGATAATAACCTTGATAATATTTGAGATATAAAAAATATTTTTGTAGAAAAAATAAAAGAAGCTGAAATGAAAAATGGTCAAGTCTTATGGCCTGCAAGAGTTGCTTTATCTTGAGAAAAATTTTCTCCAGGTACACTAGAATTAATATATATTCTATGAAAAGAAGAATCTCTAAGAAGAATTAATAAAGTGTTAGAAACTATCTAAGTATAAAGTATTGTATTCGTCAATTAAAATAATTATTTATTATTTGATTGAATAAAATCTCTGTGTTATACTAACTATAGATTATAACTTATAGAAAATATGAATTTTAAAGCATTAAAGTGAATGATTGATTCACTTGTCAAAACCTATAAATGTCCTGAATGTGCTACTGAAGTTTGAGATGATAATGTAGATGTTATTTGAGCAGCAGGTACAACTATAAATATTGATGTTGAATGTCCAAACTGTGGAAAACATTCAATGATAAAATCTGAAGTTGTATCTTTGGATTTATCAAAATCAAATATTTCACCTGAGCAACTTGTCGAACTGCAAAAAAGAATTTCAAAAGCAAATCCAAATATTCGTGCAGAAATAGTTCAATCATGAGAACAAAATGAAACGAATAAAAATTTAGATTCTATTAAAGATGATGAAATAGTTGATCTAAATAATCAACTTAAATCAGAAGAATTAAATGTTTCAGATTTATTTGACGATAATGAAAATAAACTTGATTAATAAGAGAAAAAAACTATATTTTATATATAGTTTTTTTATTAAAAATATTTTTTATTATGATTTTACAAAAAATATTTTGGTGATTTGTTTTATCTATTACTTTATTTTGAGTAAGCGTATTTAAAGCACCAGAATTAGCTGATAGTATTGGAAATACATTTTGATTCCCAAATCTTACTAGTTATATAAGAGATTTTAAATCTTGATTTGACGAAGCTGTTACTCATGTACCATCTCAAGAAGAAATTCAAGAAAAATTAGCTCAAACAAAATCTTGAGCATTGAAAATAAAAGATGGAATTATTACCTGAGTAGAATCTACGAAAAATAAAGTTGATGATGTTCGTGAAACTCTTTCTTGAGCAGAACAAACGCTTCAAGATGCAAAAGATGCTTATGATAAAACAGTAGATTTTATAGATGAAACTGGTAAAAAAATCGATCAAGTGAAACAAACAATAGAAGATACATCTAAAGTAATAGAAGAAGTGCAAAATATTTGAAATAATAATTAATAATTAATAATAAAAATATATGATTTTATCTGATACATCAATAAAACAAAGAATCGAAAATTGAGAAATTTGAATGGAAACTTTTGGTGAATATGATGTTATGAAACAAATTTGACCAGCAAGTTTAGATTTTAGACTTGGAAATACATTTAAAATTTATAGAAAATCAAAACAAACGGTTATAGATTCTAAAATTTGAATTGAACCATCTCATGTAGAAGTTATTTCTGTTGAATATGGAGATAAATTTGTACTACATCCTGGTGATTTTGTTCTTTGAGTAACGCTAGAAAAAATAAAAATCCCTTATGATTTAGTAGCAAGATGTGAATGAAGAAGTTCTATCGGGAGACTTTGAGTAATTATTCATTCCACTGCTGGGTTTATAGATCCTGGATTTGAAGGAACCATTACTTTGGAAATGACAAATATAAATGAAGTACCAGTTGTTTTATACCCAGGTATGAGAATTGGACAATTTGCATTTGAAACTATAGATGGAACGGTAGAAAATACTTATGATAAAAGAGTTGGAAGTAAATATATGCACCAAGTAATCCCTGAAGAATCTAGAATCTCAAATGATCTTCACTAAAAAATCCTTTTTGAAAGGATTTTTTTGTTTACAAATTTTATTTTTCAATAAACTGTGTACATAAAAAATAATTCAAAATATTAAATATTAAAAAAATGAGAAAATATTATATCAAAACATTTGGTTGTGAAATGAATCAAGCTGATAGTGAAAAAGTAAATATGATACTTTTACAATCATGAATGATGAAAACAAATGATTGGAGAGATGCAGATTTAGTTGTATATAATACGTGTTCAGTAAGACAAAAATGAGAAGATAGAGTTTTTGGAATGAGTGAAGAAATTAAAAAAGAAAATAATAAGAGAAAAGAAAATTGAATAGACAGATATATACTCACAGCTATAACTGGTTGCATGGTGAGAAAGTCATGAATAAACGCAAAATATTTACCAGAAGAAAATAAAAGAAAAAAAGCAAAAGTAATAGAATATATCGACTCTAAAGAAGGTATTTTTAATAATGATGATAAATTATTTCCTCGTTTACCAACTCTTGATTTTACATTCAGAATAGAAGAAGTGAAATATATTACTTTTATTTTAACTCATATTTTATGAGAAAAAATATGATCTGATGATAAATTTGATGATTACTTAAAAGCAAGACAACTTCGTGAAAATTCTAAATCAGCTTCTGTAATTATCCAAACTGGTTGTGATAATTACTGTACTTTTTGTATTGTCCCATATACAAGGTGAAAAGAAATTTCACGTGAACATGAAGATATAATACAAGAAGTAAAAGAATTAGCTGCAAATGGAACAAAAGAAATTTCACTGGTTGGTCAAAATGTTAACTCGTATGGAAAGCAAAAAAATATAAAGCTTTGGAATGAAGAAAAATCAGCTTGGAATGAATGAGTATGAACTTCACCATTTAGAAAAGTTTTAGATGATATTAATGCAGTTGAATGAATTGATAGAATTCGTTTCACTTCTTCAAATCCTCATGATATGACTCAAGATATACTTGATGCGCATTTTGATTTAGATGCTACGTGTAATTATCTTCATTTTGCTCTACAATCTTGAGATGATAAAATGCTCAAAAAAATGAATAGAAGACATAATTATCAAGACTTTAAAAATATGGTTGAATATTTAAGAAGTAAAGATCCTTTATTTTCTATTTCAACTGATATTATTGTTGGATATTCATGAGAAACTGAGGAAATGTTTCAAAATACTGTAAAAGCATTTAAAGAATGTAAATTTGATTTTGCATTTATTGCACGTTATTCTGTTCGTCCAGGTACAATCGCATCAAAAGTATTGCCTGATGATGTTCCTGATGAAGTAAAAGCACAAAGATGGCACATTCTTAATGATTTATTACTCGAAAATTTACTCGAAAGGAATAAGTTAATGCTCGATAAAACATTTGAAATAATGGTAGCTGGAAATAAAGATGGTTCATATTTCGGAAGAACAAGAAATTTTAAAGAAGTATTTTTCAAAGATGATTCACACACAGTACAAGTAGGGGATTTAGTAAAAGTAAAAATCACTGACCTTGATAGATATGTTTTACAATGAGAATTAGTAAAATAATATAAAAAAATAAAAAACCAATAATTTAAAAATTATTGGTTTTTATTTTATAAAATATCTAAAGCAGCTTTTTTTGTTTTTTGTATTTGATTAAGAGTATCGTTATGAATAGGGAATAGATTTAATCTACTTGCTTCTTCAAATAAAAAATCAGGACTTAAATCTATTTCAGCTAATTGTAATAGTTGAGATATTATAATAAATCAATTTAACTCTTTTTGAGTTTGATTATTTTTTCCATAATTTTCAGCTCATAGTTGTAATAATTCATTGTAATCATTTGAATAAAATACTTTATTAAATGATTCTAAAAAACTTCCTATATCAATTTGATTTTCTTCAAAAGCTGATACTAAAGTCTTATTTGATAAAACTTTGTTTAATGCAAATGTTTGATTTTCTATCGCTTTTTCTCTTTTTTCAACAGAGCCTGTAAAATTTATTGTCATTATTTATATATTTATTTTTATTATATTTATTGTACTATAAAAATTTATTTTTATCAATATTTTATATTACGAAATAGAATCAATTTTTCTATCAAATTCTCTTTTTTGAGCTTTAACATATCTACTGAATGCATATCAGTCAATAACTTTATTCCCATTAATCTCTCTTCTTGAGTATTTAATAATAGCTGGATTTTGTTTTCATATTTTGAGTGCATTTTTTTGTGAGACGTGACTTCAAAAAATATATTCAGGTTCATTTATATGTTCTAAATATTTTGGATAAAATACACTTGCATACAGTTTTTCAGGAGTATCTAGTGTTTGTCATCTATCATTTTGTTCTAAAAATTTATATACATAAATAAGTTGATCTTTCGCTGGGAGTTGTAATAGCTTTTGTGTGGTAGTTCAAAGTCATTTTGCAGTAGATGGGAGCCATTGAAGTAATCAACTTGCATTTGAATATTTATTTACAGCCGTTGGATCTAGTTTTGATTCACAATACATTACAAAAATTAAATCTTCTGGATTACATCAGATTTCTCCAGATAATTCTTGGAGAGAATTCATAAATTCTCTATTATTGAGTAAATCCATTCATCTCAGATCGATAGTTTTTATATCTTCTCAAAAGAAACCTTCATAAAATTCTTTAAATAATAATCTTAATACATAAAATCAATCATCGATTAATCATTCTATATCTTTAATAATTTCTTCTCAACTTTGCTCGATTTCAGTTAGTAATGAAAATTTTTCATTTTTAGTTGAAGTGGTAATTTCTTGTTTCTCTTCTCAGAAAAATTCTTCATATATAGCATTAACTTCTGATCAAATAGTAGGTCTATTGGAAGATTTTTTTCCTGTAAGATAATTTAAAGCAATACTTACAGATTCGTTAAATTCATTTTTCGTTGTTTTCGTGAGTTGATATTTTATTTTAGTATTTCAGTATTCTACTATTAAATCTCAATCTTCTAAAAAATATAAATCATATTTTTTATTATCACATAAATACTCTATTTTTTCTCAATTTATTTTATCTATAATTTCTTTCGGTTTATCTAAAATTGCATCAAAAAATCATTCTCACATATATTTTTCTTTTAGTTTTTTATTTATTTTATTTATTCTAGCATATTGCTTTTATTAAAGAAAAAAAT
>CBFHLZ010000008.1:9951-27439 GCA_965656795.1 Patescibacteria group bacterium | reverse complement strand
TCAAGAATCTATTATTTATGTTTCCGGTGAAGAAACTCAAGCGCAACTTTTAGATAGAGCTAAAAGACTCGAAATAAAAAATGATTTACTCAGTGTAGTAACTCAAAATAACATCGAAGATATTCTTGAAACACTTACAAATAACCCATCAAAAATAGTTATCATCGATTCTATCTCAGTGATGCATTCTCAAAATTCTACGGGAACTTCGGGAAGTGTTTCACAAGTGAAATACATAACTGACTTGCTCGTAAATTTTGCTAAAACTACTAATACAACGGTATTTATCATCGGTCATATCACAAAAGATGGAAATCTTGCTGGACCAAAAACTCTCGAACATATGGTTGATACTGTTTTATTTTTCGAATGAGACAAGTATGATAATCTTAGGATTTTAAGAGCACTAAAAAATAGATTTTGAGCAACCAGTGAAATTGCTATTTTTAAAATGTTAGAGCAAGGACTTGCTGATCTAAAAAATCCATGATTAGAATTTATAAATGCCCATGAAAATGACACTATTTGATCTTCGCTTTCGATTACTATGGAGTGAACTCGTCCAATCGTCGTAGAAACCGAAAGTCTGACAAATTATACAAAATTTGGCTATCCAAAAAGGTCAACTCGTTGAGTGACTCCTTCTAAACTTGATTTAATTGTAGCTGTTTTATGAAAATATACCAAAATTAAACTCGAAAGTAGTGATGTATATTCAAATATTTCTCGTGGGTTAAAAATCGATGAGCCAGGAATTGATTTAAGTTTGTGTGCTTCAATTATTAGTTCAAAACTCAATAAAGTTATTCCAAAAAATACTATATTTTTATGAGAAATTTCTTTAACTGGAAATATTAGAAGTATTATGCACTTAGAAAAAAGAATTAAAGAAGCTGAAAAAATGTGATTCGAACACATTTTTGTTCCAAAATCAGATCTAAAAGGAAAATTTAAAATAAAAGTGATGCAAATCGGTAATATAAAAGACCTCGTTACACATCTTGTGTAGAGGTCTTTTTTTTATAATTCTCACATAATTTTTGAAATTTTTTGTTGAGATTTATCTATGAGTTGTACATCTATAACTTCTGACTCTAAAAAAACATTTATATCGTGAGTAAATCAATCTAAATATTCAAGAGAAATAATTTCATATTCTGCCCCAGCTTTATTATACATTTTTAGTCAATAATTTTCAGGTTCAAGCATAAATGTATGCATTTTTCTTCAAAATTTTTGATTATTATTAAAAGCAGTATTAAATGAATCTAAAAATTCCATTATAACATCTTTTGAGATATTTCTATGTAATCAAATTTGTGTATTTTTTTGATTAATGAGTTCTGATAAATTCTCTATATATTGCTCAGTAGTATTTTCTGTATCTAAAAAATCATAAATATATACTTCTTTATCTACCTCAGAATAAATATATAACATTCTTGATCATTTTACAAATTCTTGAATTTGTAAAATTTTATAGGCATTTTCATTGGTATTATCTATATAATCCAAAAAAACATCTAAAATAAATTTTCTTGATAACTTATCTTCAATTTTTTCAATAGTTTGCGTAATAGTTTCTGGGGCTATATGTTTATCATCTAATAAATATTTAATATAATTTGAAAATTCTGAAATTTTTTGAGTTATTTCAATAGATGTATTTCATTCATCAGCAACTTTCATCACATCATTTTCTGGGAAAATTTTAACAAAAGCTTTTAAAATACTGTTATAATTATCATGTAAATCATCGATATTTTGCACATTACTATAGAGATTTTCTTCAATTGATTCTTCTAATTTGTTCATAAAATGTTTTATATAAAAATAAAAATTTTATCCTCCTGAATATATTTATAATTATTTTTGATATTTCTGTCAATTTATTTTTTTATTTGCTTCTTAATTTTTTCTTACATAATTGTATTATATTAAAAAAAATAATTTTTTATAAAATTTAGAATGAATACAAAAATATTAGCCATCGGAATTATATTTTTTTCATTTGTTTCAGGAATATTTGGAAGTTATATTTTTTCTCAATTTAATTCTCCTCAACCTGCTCAACTGAAACAAAATGGTGAAATTATAAAAAATGGGAAAAATATCTCTATCACAGATTTACAAAATGAAATCACTCAAATCGTAGAAGATGTTTCTCCAAGTGTGGTAAATATAGTTATAAATAAAGATTTAACTATTTATAGAAATGACCCTTTTAACTTTTTTAGGCAACCAGTTTGAAGTGTAAACCAAAAAGTAGGTTGATGAACCGGTTTTTTTATAACATCTGATGGAATTATCCTGACAAATAAACATGTTATTTCTGATACAGATGCTCAATATACTGTGATTTTAAAAAATTGAGAAGAATACCCTGCAAAAGTTTTAGCTGTTGATCCTCTTAGTGACTTAGCTGTAATCAAAATAAATTCTCAAAATACATTTCAACCAGTAGAATTTATACAACAATATGAATGAGAAAATTCAGAAATAAAAATCTGACAATTTGCTATCGCTATTTGAAATGCCTTGGCAGAATTTCAAAATTCTGTTGCGCTTTGAGTCATATCTGGAAGTAACAGAACTATCGAAGCTCAATGAGAAAAACTCTCTGGATTACTCCAAACTGACGCAGCAATAAATCCTGGAAATAGTGGAGGACCTTTGGTAAATTTAAATGGAGAAGTTATGTGAATAAATACTGCTATTTCTGGAAATGCTCAATGAATTTGATTTTCAATTCCCCTTTCAAAGAAAAAAATAAATTATATTTTAGAATCCGTAGAAAAATATTGAGAAATTAAAAAACCATTTATATGAATAAATTATGTTTTACTCAATCAAGCATGAGCAAAACAATTATGAGTGGAATATAATTATGGAGCATATATTCTTGACGAAGAAAATTCTGTTGTGCAATGATCCAGTGCCCAAAAAGCATGAATCCAAGCTGGAGATATAATTTTACGCGTAAATAATATGAAAATTACTCAAAATAATGACCTAGCAAGTTTGATACAAAATAAAATACCATGAGAATCTTTAGAGTTAGAAATTTTTAGAGATGATGAGATTATAAATATTTATTTAACACTTTGATTAGAAAGCTAAAAAAGACAAGGTAATTTATCTTGTCTTTTTTTTAAAACATGTAATAATTTGAAAAAATTACTAAAAAAAATGTAGAAACGAATAAAGAAATAATGGTTGCTGGAATTCAAATTTTTAACCAATCTTTTGTAGAGATTGGTGTTTTATTTGATTCAGCTTTTCACATCACAATCACTCACGCAGTTGAACCAATAGGAGAAGCATTTCAACCAAATCATACTCATAAAGCAAGTGCCCACCATAGTATTTCCACTCATATAATCCCTTGAGATTGCAACATCGCAATTACTGGAAGCATAGCTACTGTCATCGGAATATTATCAATTATTGCTGACAATATAGCAGTAAACCATAAAATAAATATAGCAGTAAGTAAAATATTATTTTCTGCATAATGGACAATCTTGTCTACAATAAAATCTAAAACTCAGGCAGACTCAATTCATCCAACTAAAATAAAGAGTGATGCAAAAAATACTAATACAGATAACTCAACTTTTTTAAATATAGATTTTGGATCCTTGTGCGGAGATACCCATAATAATAAACTTGAAGCTCACAATAAAGCTACAGCTGATGCACTTAAATGTAAGAACTCATGAACAAAAAATAAGACTGTTACACAAGATAAAACTATAAGAGTTTTTTTCAAAATAATACGATTTTTAATACATTTATTCGCATCCATTTTTTCAAGAGCTTTCAATCATTTTTGAGGATTATTTAACTCTTTTTTATATGAAAATTTAATAAAAAATAAAATAATAATCCATGAAATAATAACTATTGGCAGACTATGAAGAATAAAATCTAAAAATCAAAAATTTGCAGCTGATCAAATTAAAATATTCGGAGGATCTCAAATAAGTGTACCAACTCAAGCAATATTAGATAGAATTGCTTCTGCCATAAGTATTGGTACAGGATTTAATTTCAAAATTTTTGTTATAATCAGCGTGACTGGAACTACTAAAATAATAGTGGTCACATTATCCAAAAACATAGATAAAACAGATGTTAATCAAGCAAGTGAAGCTAATAAAATCCATGTATTTCCATGTGTTTTTTTTGCAGTTTTTATAGCTAAATATTGTAAAAAACCTGTTTTTTCTAGTTCTGCTACTATTATCATCATTGCGAGTAATAATAAAATAGTATTAAAGTCTACTGATTGTAAAATTTGTTCTGCAGAATAAAAACCAAAACTAATTCCGATTATTCACATTATCACAGCACCAAAAAAAGCGATTACAGCTCTATGTGCTTTTTCTGTAATCATTACCCAAAAGGTAGAAAAAAATATTGTGAGTGATATAATTATTTGTAAATAATCTGGCATGAATAATTTTTTTATATTATGATATATTTATTTTAACATATATATTTTTAAATACCAAAAAAAGCTGATTTATCAGCTTTTTTTTGTTTTATTAGAATCCACTTTGTAATTCTAACATTTTTGCATATTTTCATTCTTTTTTCACAAGAGATTCATGATTTCAATCTTCTAGTATTTTTCAGTTTTCTAATACTAATATTCTATGTGCATGTTTTACTGTTTGCAATCTATGTGCAATCACTATAACTGTCCTATTCTCGAATAAATTTTGCATTGCTTTGGTGATTTGTTCTTCTGAAAAACTATCCAGAGCTGATGTTGGTTCATCCAAAATTATTATTTTTGGATCTTTTAAGAATATTTTAGCAATAGCCAATCTTTGTTTTTGGCCTCCTGAAAGTTTTACTCAACGTTCTCATATCTGAGTATCTAATCCATTTGGTAGATCATAAATAAATTCACATCTTGCTTGAATTATTATTTCTTTTATTTTTTCATCGGATACTTTTTCTTCTAATGCATAAGTGAGATTTTCCAAAATACTTCCATCAAATACACTTGGATCTTGCGTAAGATATCAAATATCTTTGTAATAACTCTTCAATGAAGTTTCAGATAACTTTTGCTTGTCTATAATTATTTCTCAGCTATTTGGTCTCATATATCCAGCAACCATTTTCGCTAATGTTGATTTCCCTGAACCTGAATCTCAAACCAGAGCTAATACTTTTTCTCATTCTATTTTTAAAGAAAAATTAGTAAATATATTTTTTCAATCAACATATCAAAAATTTAATTTCTCTATATTTATTTCTCATTTTTTGTGAGAAAATTTATTCCCTTCTTCGTATCACTGAATTTGTGGAGCGTTATCGAAGAAGTCCCAGAGAGTTGTGACTTCTGAAAATTCTTTTGTAAAATCTTTTAAAGCTCTCATTGTATCTCATAATACTTTTTGAATTATAATCAAAGATGAAACCATTCAAACTAATAAACTTAATTTCACTTCTCATATAAAATATTTTTCTCAAAAATATAGAAAGATTACTATTGAAGATAATCCCATTAAAATCTCAGGTACCATAAAAAAGAATATTAATGATGTAGACATTTTTCTATTACATTCTTCCTTCCATGATTCTAAATTATATAAATTATTAATCTCTTTTTTAATTTTATTTGATTGTAGAATCTCAAATTTCGACATCAAAATTTTTACTAAATATTTTGATGTCAAATTATCAAACCTGTTTCTTTTATTTCTTTCAAATAATACATTTTTATTTAATAAATGTCATAAATAAAAACTCAAAATAAATAAAATTAAAAAGGCTATTAATAAATATCCTGAAACTTGATATAACATATAAATAGTAATTCATAATCATACTGTTAAATATGATAAATTCATAGTAACAGTATCCAATAATCTTCACCAAGTACGTGTTCATTTAGAAATTATGGCGACACTTTTTCATGTTCAAACAGTTTCTATATAATTATTATCAAATGTTATATACTTTGCTAAATATCTTGCATAGGTTGTTTTTGAAAATTCAGAATGTGAATTAACCCAGCCAAGTTCTTTAATTAAAAAAATAAATAATTGATAAAAGATAAATATACATACATATATATATATTAATTCTATAAAAAGACCTCTATCTTTTAATTCTAATGCTTCTGTTATTTGTTGTGAAAATAATATTATAACAATACTATAAAAAGCAAAACTGAACATTTGTATATATGATTCTATATATGGACGAGGTTTTACATAAAAAGGCTCTAAAAATTTTTGAATTGTTTGATACAATGTTCTTTCTTTCATAATAATTAATTACAAATATTTTATTCAGTATATTAATATATTTCCAGATAACAAAAAAAAGCTGATTTATCAGCTTTTTTATAGTTATTATTTAATTCCAGTAGTTCCAAAACCTCCTCTTGATTTATTATCTCACATTGTTTGTACTACTTCAAATTCAGCGATAGCGACTTGTAC
This sequence comes from Patescibacteria group bacterium, assembly GCA_965656795.1. Lineage (GTDB taxonomy): Bacteria > Patescibacteriota > Gracilibacteria > BD1-5 > UBA6164 > CAJXJP01. Next base: position 20,972 of record CBFHLZ010000008.1, on the reverse strand, counting down.
AAATACTCATTGTCCGATTCTAGTTCATTTTTCAATAGTTTGAGTTTCTTTTGACATATTAATATATGCAAACTTTATAGTATCATCATCTCAACAATAATCTTGATCGATGATTCCAACTGAATTTACTTGCATAAGACCGTGTTTTTTAAAAGTTGAACTTCTTGGTTGAATTTGTAACATATACCCTTGTGGAATTTCTACCACTGTACCAGTTTCAACTAAGCAAAATTCTCCTGGCTGAATAGTATAATCTTGAGTACATTTAAAATCAAATCATACAGCTCATGCTGACTCATAAAATAGTGCTTCTGCATTACTCGTTTTTATTCTTACTTTCATAGTTTATATATAAAAAAATATTTTTATTATAATAAATAACTAAAAAGAAAACACAAAAAAATATATTTTTTCATGTGAAAAAATATATTTTTTTTATCTATAGGATTACAATACTCTTAATAGTTCTTCTATGGTAGTATATCATTTTATAGCTTTTAATACTCAATCTTCTTTCATAGAAATAAAATCTCACTTACGAGCTTCTTCTAAAATTTCTTGAGTTGTAGCTCAATCTCTAATAAAATCTCTTAAATTGTCTCATAAAGAAATTATTTCATATATTCAAATTCTTCCTGCATATCATGTATTTCCACATTTTTCACATCCTTCTCATTCATATAATTTTATAAATTTAGAAGGAAGATGATTGATTCAAATGTCTTTCATCATGGTGTCTATAAGTTGAGTTTCTTGAGCAGTTTTTTCTTTTTGCCTTTTACAATGTGGACATATTCTTCTTACTAATCTTTGAGCAATTATTGTGTCGAGTGCAGATGCTAAAATATATGGTTTTAGTCACATATTAATTATTCTATCAAGTGTCTCAGCTGCTGATTTTGTATGGAGTGTCGATAATACTAAATGTCATGTTAGACTTGCGGTTGTAGCTGTGTCTAATGTATCATAGTCACGTATTTCTCAAACCATAATAATATCTGGATCTTGCCTAAGAAGAGCCTTTAATCCTGTTTTGAAGCTAAATCCATTTTTTTCATCTACCTCGGCTTGAATTATTCCATCTAGTTCATATTCGATGGGATCTTCAAGTGTAATAATCTTTTTTTCGCGAGAATTTAACTTAGACAACATCGTGTAAAGCGTTGTTGTCTTTCAAGATCATGTTGGTCAAGTAACCAAAACCATTCCATTTCTTTTTTCCATTGCTTGGTTCAATAATCTTTCAGATGTCCAGAAAAATCCAAGCTTGTCAAAGTCGACAACTGACTTTGTATTGTCTAGTATTCTAGCTACAATATTTTCTCAAAATACAATCGGAAGTGTCGATATTCTTACATCAATTTTTCTTTCTTCTATGACCATTGAATACTTCCCATCTTGAGGGATATTTGAAATATTTAGTTTCAAGTTAGAAGAATATTTCATTCTCTCTACAATCATTTTATATTGTTTATGAGTCATTCTGAAAATATCTGCTAATACTCCATCTATACGAAAACGTAGTACCACATAATCTTCATAACAATCATAGTGAATATCTGAACTTCAAAGCACTAATGCTCCTATGGTTATATCTCTGAGCGCTTCATCTGTATTTTGTTTTTCTAAAGATTTATGGACTTGCTCTTCTATTTTTTCAAATTTTTGAGAGCTAAAAGATTTTTTATCTTCTTTTTGAAGAATTTTCTTTTTAAGTCTTTCTTCAGGTTTTTGAGTACTCATTCTTGTAATTTCACAAATATAAACTATACTAGAATTAATTATATCACACAAATGATATCTATGCAAAAAACAAATACAAATGCATCTATCTTAATTTGGTCTATTTTCTTGAGTCTTATCATATCAATAGGCTTTATTAGCATCAGTACAAAAATACATAAAAGTGTCCAAGAAAATATAAATTTTCAAGATACAATAAAAAATAATCTTTCCTGAAGTTCAGCGTATTTAGAAAAAAATGAATTTATTGTACCCGAAGACAAAAATACGTATACATTTAGTTTAAAAAAATCAGAAAATACTCTCGTATGATTTTCTGGTTCTAGCCAAGAGTTTATTAATATAGATATTTTAAATGGTGGTCCAGTTGAAATAACGTATGATAATACTTCTCAAATCGTCTCTGAGAGTTATTCGTTTTCATGAAATCTAAGTAATATAGAAATTGACATTGATAATTTAAGCGGATATACTCTATTAAATATTTCGTCAAATGCTCAAATTCTAAAAAATAATCAAAAATCTATTATTTGGAAAAAAGTTTGAAACAAAAAAATTATAAAACAATATTCTCATTAATTATTCTTATATTCATTTTATGAACAAAAAATTAAAATATCTTATTATTACTTCAGTCATATTTTCGATTTTTTTGAGTTGATATATTCTTAATGCTGATGAAAAAAAAATACCTACTGGTTATGAGTTATATACAAATCGTAACGAAGAGCTTTGTAGTTCTTACGAACCTAAAAATCCGATATTTCCTACAGAGCAATTTCCTGACTTAAATGAAGATACTCCTCAAGACCAAAAAATCTATTCTATCGATGATAATGATTTAGAAGTCGCACAAAAAATATATGTTGATAATGTAAATAATATTTATAAATGTGCCATGATTTGAGCTCAAGAAAGAAGTATAAATTTCATTATGCAAGAACTAGGGGAAGACAAAGAAACTTGAGCATTAAATAAAGCCTATACAGCTCAATTGCAAAATATTAAAAGATTAAAAGAGGAAAGTGAATGTTTGAGCACTAATAAAACAAATAATCCGACAGATAAAAAAAATATGCTCGATCAAGTTACAAACCAATTATGTCAATATCATAATTATTTAGAATATTTAAAAGAATATAATTCGATTACAGCAAATATCATTCAAAAAGATAAAACATTAGAAGATGGTGAAAAAATAATGCAAAATTATAATATTTCAGATATTATTTCAAAAGAAAAAGAAAAAAAATCTCAAATAGAAAATGAAATTCAAAAAGCTTATGACCTCTATCCAATTGCTTTAAAATCGTATAATGAATATGAAACAAATTTACCTATTCATGATTTACTCACATTATTACAAAAAAATTACGTAGACTTACGTTTAGAATTACATAAAAATTTGAATCCTATAAACCAAGTAGTTTATAAAATATCAAATGCGATGAAAGAATAAAAAAACCACGTTAACGTGGTTTTTTTATTCTTGAATTTCAAACAATTCAGGAGGATTATTTTGAATATTTGGATTGTACTCAATAATAACAGGATACTTGAAGTTAGTATCAGGATAACTAAAATAAGAACTACCATTTGATTCATCCTCTAATCCATCATTATCTCAATCAAAAGTATAATATCATCTTAAAAAGTTTAAGTCATATTTTTTAGCTATTTCATAGCTACAATTTTTTTCAAAATATGGACATTTTTTAGAAATGTATCATCAAAGTGTATTCTCACTAAAGAGTGTTCAATAGAAGTATATTTGATTTTCTAATTGATTAGAATCCGTAATTATGTCTGTACCATTATAATTTAAAACTGATTTATCAGCATAAATTATAGCTTCAATGGCTGTTATAGTTGGATCAATATACACATTTCAACCGTATCAAGTTTCATCTTCCAAAACTATAATTCATAAAATATCATTTACTTTATTCGAAGCTAAAAGGTTTTGAGTAATATATAGGTTTCATCATTGTATTACTAAGGTTTTATTCCCTGTATAATTTTGAATTGAAGATAATTTTACTTCTCATGTTGTTAATAATATTTTTTTATTTGATAGTTTTGGAGCATCTAATGAACTATCCCAAGTATTTCATCATATATTTTGAATTACTGAAATATTTTTTGGAGTAATATTTCCTGTAATCTCTGCTACATTTTTACGCATTTGTTCTTTCAGATCAGCTTTTGTATTATTTCCTACTTGAAAAATATCAGTATTTGATTGAGTATTCGAAATATCAGTTTGATTTTTTGATTGAGTTAATCATAGTATTTTCACTCATAAATTACTACTCGAATCAATTGCTGTTCATGCTGAATAATTTGTTTTTCAAATAATATCTCAATCATACACAATATTATTTCCATCTAATCTATATCAAATATGAGTAGATATATAATGTAATTTTTCTGTATCGGATAAGCCAGATTTTGTTTGTTTTATTTCAGATTCAAATATTTTTTGAGTTAAATTTCATAACTCAAATGCATTATTATGTCATTCATTGATTTGATTTCAATTTATATAAATATCTAAATTATCATGAACCTTATTAAGGCCTGAATCTGAAAAACCAAAACCTAAGTACATTTTTCCATTAGATATTGTTCTGTATCAATCTGTAATAATACCTATTTGATTTTCTAAATCTTGATTAATAGAATAATTTTTTGAAAAATCTCATTGAAATTCTGACTTAATCATAGGTCTATAATCGAAATCAATTCAAGATGTAATATTAACATTTGAATCAAATGAGGTTTTTGTATTTAAATTAACTCAATTATCTTGATTAATATTTATTTTAATATTATTAATACGCGCATTACCATTTACTAATTCTTGTCCATTATTTTCAGTTACATCAAATGTTGGTGTATAAACTCTATATTTAAAATTATATTCTCAACTGCTTGAGTCTAAGTTTGAGTATCTATTATCTCCTGTATCAAAAATAGTATTATTAAAATCTGATCAAGTTTTTGGTACTTTTATGAATATTGATGATTCAGATGTATTGGGATTATACTGATTAAGTTTAAGATTATTTTGTATATTAAATACAAAATCTATCGTTCTTCATATATCTCATACTGGAATTATCCTATTTCAAAATTCATCAGATATATTTAATATCAAGTCTTGCTCTTGTCCATTTGCTACATTTCCTTGATTTAATTGATTTACACTTACAGTTGTGTTTAGTGTAGAATCGGGATTTGCATAAATATAATATTTAAATGTTTTTATTGGTGTAGCGGTAGTGGTTTGTAATGTATTTCATGCAGAATCACTTAATTTTGTAATAACAAATGTATACATTCTTTTTCAATCAGTCACAAGTAAATCATTATCAACTTTTCTAACATCTCAAACAAATGTTAGATTATCTGTATTACTTGTTTGTATTGTAGAGTATGTATCTGGGGTATTTGCATCTTCCAAGTATCATTCAATCCTTATTATCGGTGCATATCAGTTATCATTTACATCATATGAAAATTCTCTATTGTTTGCGTGTAAATTATCTCAGTCTGCAGGATAATTTATAGCAGCAGAAATATCTCCAGCGTTTGGTTGTACTGTATCAATATTAATTTGAAAGCTTGATATTCAACTACACCCTCCTGTATCACAAGTTTTAGCCCTAAAGTAATGTATACCATCTGAAATATTTGAATAATTTTTATTATTTCAAGAGATATTTGGATCACAACTATCATTTGTATCAAAACAATAATAATTTGTTGCTGGACTTGGTCATTCACCATTCTCAGAAATAGTAAAATATGGATTAATATTATTTGTCCATACATTATTTTGATGTGAAGAAGAAGAAATAGTTGGATTATTTGGTGCTAATGTATCAAATTTTAATTCGCTATTTGGTCCATAATTATATGAATAATTCCCTGCATTATCCCAAACTATTAGTCTATATTTATATCTCATATTATTTGAAGCTCATTGAGTATAGCTTCTAGAAATACTTGATGTACTTAAATTATTATAGTCAGTTCCTCAGATGTAACTATATGATCAACCATTTAGACTTCTTTGCAACCAAATTCTCTTTACTTTACTTCATCAAGAATCAGAAGCTCAAAAAGTAATGGTTTTTGAAGTATTATACCAACTAGTATCATGAGAGACATTACCAGTAGGGGTTATTTTATCTATATTTGTTACATTATAACTAATATTTCTTGAATTTCATAAATTATCACTAATAGTTATATATCAACTTTGATTATATCATACAGTTGTTGAGTATGTCGATTGCCTACATCAAGATCAACCACTATCAGAACAACTTACTGTTACTATTACATTTCCATTTGTCCATCAACTTGGTGAATAACTCACTGTTCAAGTTGGTGCACTATAGTCAGTTCTGTATGCGCAAGTATCATTTCAACCTCAGTTTAATCACACACATCTCCATCTAGAATATCAACCAGAATCAGAAGTATTATTAAAGTTTCATACACTACAGCTATTATTAGTTGAACCACAACGGCCAGTTACTGGACAAGTTGTAGAATCTGTATATGTACTTGACCCACTACAATATGATCAACCATTTTTCGGACTTGGATTCGTACAACTTCTTGTTCCAGTTCTATATTTTATACCTGTTGAGCTATTACAACTTCACCATGAACTGTAGTTCCAAGATGTCCAGCCTCAATCCACTCTACAGTTTTGTGATATTACTCTTGTTGAACTACCACTACAACTTGATCAACCATTTTTCGGACTTGGATTTGTACAGCTTCTTGTATCTGTTCTACTTTGCCTACCTGTTGAACTATTACAACTTCACCAAGCTCAAATATTCCGTGAACTCCATCATCCATTTACTCTACAATTTCTCGTTTGAGTGGTAGAAGAACTTCAACTACAATATGAACCTCATCAAGCAGGAGAAGGATTAGTACAACTTCTTGTACCGTTTCTACTTTGCTTCCCTGTTGAACTATTACAACTTCACCGTGAACCATAACTCCAAGATGTCCAACCTCAGTCTACCCTGTATGATTTACAAGTTGCATCATTATTATACCTTTTACATCTATTTGTTGTTATTTCTACTATTGAAGCAACCCAACCACATCATGCTGGTGTCATACCATAGATATCATAACAGTTTTCTCAAACCTGAGTATCAAATGAACCATAACATCTAGACCCTCATCTTCTTCACTTCATAGTACATCTTTGTACCGTTTCAGTATAATATTCTGCACATGTTGCATCATCATTATACTCAACACATGTAGCTGCGGAAGTAGGGGTGTATATTCATAGAGAAAATATTATTGTTACTAATATATATATTAAATATTTTTTTAAAGAATTCATTTTAAAATTTATTAATAAGTATTACCTATGATTGATAAATTATATAAAAACATATTATATAATATAAAATATTTAAAAAATAAATCAATTAAAACTATATTGACAACAAAAAAAAAGTAATAATAAAAAAAGATTCAAAATTAATTTTGAATCTTTTTTTAATCTACATAAATGTATCATTGAATTGCTCTATCATTTTTTGGTATTTCTCTATAGGTTACTTCATATAATCTTCTATAGTTCATATCAGAAACAACTAAACTATCAGCTTTTACCTCCATTACAATAGCAACATGTCCATACCAAGGATTATATCATCTCCCATCAAGTACCACAATGGCTCATGTTTGAGGAGTTGATCCAGTTGGGTGTCATTTTGCTCTTGCATTTCTCAGCCATTGATTTGCATTCCCTCTCCAGTCAACATTTTTGTATGATGCTACATACCAAGTACAGTTCCCTGCTACTCATGAATATGGTTTTCTCCATACAAGATTATATTTTCCAGTAGCACTTACATATTTACTATTAGCTGCTGTAGTAAATCAATACCCTGTATTTCAAGATGTTGAAGCTGGAACTTGTGGTTTTTTAGTAATAATTATTTTCTTTTTAGCACCTGGCAAAACCAGTTCTTCTCAAACTTTTAATTCTTGGTTTGATGCTAATAAGTTTTGCTCTAAAATATCTGATTCTTCTATAGAATAACTCTTCGCTATTTTTGCTACATTATCACCCGATTTAACGGTATAAATAATACCTGTTACTGGTGGTATTTTTATTAGTTCTCCTGGTTGTAACACATGACTTGCTGTAAAATTATTTGCCCACATAATAGATGATGCAGTAACTTGGTGCTTAGAAGCAATAGTTGAAAATGATTCTCCAGATTGTACCTCATAATCTATGATTTCATTTGTACCTGTGAGGTCTCTATCATCATTTAAAAGTGTATTTATTGATAAAAACGTATCTGATTGTGAAATAATTGGTGCATTATTGAATTGTTCATCACTAAAGTCTTCACCATCTGAAAAATAAGCACTCAAAATAGAATCTACATCAATATCTCATCTATCAAATTCGTATTCATTACTCCCATGGACAAATGATGCTACGGTAGGATAAAATGGAAATAAAACTACTACAATTAAAAAAACAAAGTTAAAGTTAAATGAACTTACTGATTTTTTAAACGTTCCTGCATTATTCGAAGTTTGCACAGTAGAATCATTATATATTCTTAGGTGTCTTTGAATTCTTGCCTTCGTATTTATTTTATGAACCAAAATACATTTTTAAATAATAAATAGTATATAATACTTTAAAAGTATTATTACTCTTATCCTTAATATAATATTAAAGACGTTAAAAAAAATCTTATTTCTTCGTATTATATGAAAGAAATAAGATTTTTCAAATGAATTATGCAATTGATAAAACTTCTAGTTTTGTAAGATGTGGTCTGAAACCATTATTTTTCATTTGTCTTTTTTTAGACTTCATTTTGAAAACTCTTACTTTTTCACCTTTATATTGATCAACAACTTTAAGTTCAACTTTTGAACCTTCTACTAAAGGAGCTCCAACTTTAGTTTCTTTTCCTTCTTCATCAGAAACAAGTAATGCTTGAGCTGTAATGATTGAGTTAATTTCAGAATCAACTTTTTTAACATCGATGATGTCACCTTCTCTAACGATAAATTGGTTTCCACCTAATTCTAATACTGCTAACATGTGCATATTTTTTAAATTTTAATTTTTTTCTTTTGGTATAAACTAAAAATAAAAAACTTTCCCTAATTAAAGTTTTTTTATTTTACTTTATGGTAAATGGTTGGGATGGTAGGATTCGAACCTACGCATGACGGAGTCAAAGTCCGTTGCCTTACCGCTTGGCGACATCCCAATACATTTTTTATTCGGCTTCAGCATTGCTTCAGCTGGTGTATTATATAAAAAATAAATAAAAGTCAAAATTAATTTTGATTTTTTTTTACTTTTATTAAAATAAGGGCCGTATATTTACTTTATTAAGCGAAAAAGAAAAATGCTAAAATTTATACAATTTGTACAAAAAAGACCAAGTGATGTAACTATAAGAGTCACAGGTATCGTGTTTGGGTTAATTATTTTATTAGCTGGTTACTACAATTTAATTTATCAAGGTGATGCAATTGAGTCTACAATTTTTGGGAAAGAAGTGACTCAACAAATGGAACTATATATAAAATATGCTATTTTAGGTCTTGGGGTTTTCCCATTAGTAAAAAATATTGTAAATAAATGTTTATTACAAAAAAAATATATAAAATATTTACAATTATTTTATGCTATTGCATTATTTTATGCATCATCAGTAATTGCTGATTCTGCGCAATTAGATTTTGATACACTTTTAGTATTTATGGGATTACTTCCTTTATTTGCTGGTATTACTGGAAAGTTTATCACAACAAAATGCTTAAAACATGGTGAAAAAATTACAAAAATCAGAGTCTAATAAAAAAGCACTTACATAAAAGTGCTTTTTTATTTTGAAAAAATTATTTTTATTATATAATAGAAATAATACTTTGTATTATATTTTCATTATGCAATCAATTATTCAATACCAATATTCTCTTGCTGAAAATTTTTTAGAATATATTCAAGATATTCAAATACCATACTTTTGAATATTAATGGAGAATTTTCCTTTAGATAAAATTTCATGAATAGTTTACATAACGGTGTTTTTATTAAGTTTATGATCATGGATAATCTGAAGATTATTTTGTAGAATTTTTAAAACTCACGTATATAATATAGAAAAATATAAATGGATTTTACTTTTAAATGGTTTTTATTTTATTCCTTTTATTTATTGATTTTTTTGATGAAAATTTAATGTAATAAACGTATTTTTATTATTTATAGGCTCTTGATTTTACGTTGGCCTAGATATCTTTTTACATCAACCAGACAGAGTAATAGATTTTTTTAATTAAAAATCTATTTTTTTATTCTTTAAAAAATATATAATACTAAAAAATATTTTCTAAAAAATATATTTTGTGGATTATTAGGTTTCATAAATTTGAGACAAAAGATTATAATTACATAAAACGTAAATTTCAAAAACTCTGATTTTCTAGTAGGAAAATTCCAGAGATTATTTTTGTAAAAGCATGTATTGAACATATTATTTTAAAAAAATCTTGGAGGCAGATTTCTATTTATCTTCCCTATTCTCATCTAGCATTTTATAACTTTTTTCAAAAATATAAAAAAAATAATGATTTTCACGAAATACTTTTCACTCTTGCAAAAAGACGTATTTTCCTGAATATAAAGGGAGAAAAAATAATAAATCAAGATGATTTAGATAACAGCAAACAAATAGAAACTTTGACTTTATCTACATTAAAAACTATACTAAAAAACATATAATTTTTGTTGATTATATGTTTTTAAATTGTTGAAAAAAATACTTATGTGTGGAATTTTTGCGTATAATGGAAAAAATAATACTGTTCCTTTCCTCATTGAATGACTTAGGAATTTAGAATATAGAGGTTATGATTCAGCTGGATTATTTTCAATAAATAATTCATGAGAATTTGTAGTAGAAAAAGCTGTTGGAAAAGTTTCAAACTTAGCAACACAAGTAGAAAAAAATATTGATAAAAATATTTCATATTCAAATGGTATTGCTCATACAAGATGGGCAACTCACGGAAAAGTGACTCAAGAAAATACACATCCACATTATTCACAAAGTGAAAGATTTTTTGTAGTTCACAACTGAATTATAGAAAATTACATGACATTAAAATCTGAATTAGAAGAAAAATACAACTTTTATTCTCAAACAGACACAGAAGTAATTGCAAAATTATTCGAAGAATTA
>CBFHLZ010000008.1:2383-9852 GCA_965656795.1 Patescibacteria group bacterium | reverse complement strand
TTTGATGGAAATATTATTTCTACACTCGAAAAAGTTACGGAAAAATTAGTTTGAGCTTATGCTTTAGCTGTTATTGATAAACAAAATCCTCAGACACTTGTCGGAGCAAAATTATGAAGCCCTATGATCGTTTGAATCGGTCAAGAATGAGTTTTTTTATCGAGTGATATAAATGCAGTTAGCCACGTAGCTACACAATTTACAACATTAGAAGATAGAGAAACGGTCGTTATTAAAAACGGAAAATACGAAGTGTTTTCACTTGGAAATAAAGTAGAAAAAGATTTTGAAGAAGTTGACGATAGATTTCAAGCAGCTGATAAATGATTATTTGAAACATTCACAGAAAAAGAAATCCATGAAATTCCTACGGTTCTAAGAAATTCTCTCAAATGAAGAATTAATTTTGAAACAAAAAGTATTCAAAATGAAACTCTTAACGAACTCAATGAAATGGATTTTGACCGAATAGAAATAATAGCTTCTGGTTCTAGTTACTTTGCTTGAGTAGTTTGAGCAAGTTGGTTTAAAGAACTTGCAGACATACAAACTGAAGTAAGAATAAGTTCAGAATTTTTATACGAAAAATTTATCCCAAATAAAAAAACTCTTTACATAGTAATTTCTCAATCGGGTGAAACAGCTGATGTGAGAGAATGTGTAAAGATGATTCAACAAAAAGACTGTAATACTTTTTGAATAGTAAATGTGGTTTGAAGTACTATTGCCAGAATGTGCGATATGGGACTGTACACACACTCTGGAATCGAAGTATGAGTAGCATCAACTAAAAATGTAATCGGACAATTAGCCGTGCTTTTAACTATGTGAATTTCACTTGGGCTTGATAGAAACTTGCAAATGAAAGATGCAAAATCATTAATTGAAAAATTATGAGAACTTCCTGCTCAATTGGAAACACAGCTAGCAGAATCGCAAAAATATACAGATTTAGCGGAAAAATATAAAAAATATAATAATTTTTTCTATTTATGAAGAAATATTTTACAAGGGACTGCTGCTGAATGTAGTTTGAAACTCAAAGAATTAACATATTTGCATGCTGAAGCATATTCAACATGAGAATTAAAACATGGTCCTTTAGCACTTATTCATGAAGATTTCCCTGTTGTAGCAATTAATCCAATGTGAAGTTTAAGAGAAAAATCTATTTCAAATATAAAAGAAATTTGAGCAAGAAATGGAACCGTTTTATGAGTTATTTCAAAAAATGATAGCTATAGAGAAATTTATAATGATATCATTGAAATCCCTGAAACTCATGAATTACTCACACCATTTTTACCACTGATTCCACTTTGGTTATTTAGTGTTGAAATGGCTAAAAAGTTATGAAAAGATGTTGATAAACCTCAAAATTTAGCAAAATCTGTAACAGTAGAATAAAGATAAAATAAAAAAAGAAACATCTAAAATGTTTCTTTTTTTGTTATACGTAGAATAAAATTAAAGCAATTATTATCCCGAGAATACTTCCAGCAAATGCTTCTGAAGGAAGGTGACCAAGAGATTCTTTAAATCTTTTTTCTCATAAATGTTCATTGATAGCTACAGCGTGTAAGCCAGCTTCAAAACGTACATTTATTGCATCATATATGATAATTACTGTAAAAGCCATTGCAAGAGCAAAATAATCTGATTCTACTCAATGTTTTAGAGCCATGGCAGTTGTAAGTGAGACAACTACAGAAGAATGAACCGAAGGCATCCCTCCACTTCAAAATGCTCTAATAAGATCAATCTTACCAGTTTGCATTTTAACAGCAATTCATTTCATTACTACCGTTACTAAAAAAGTTATTGCAGGAATAAGTAATAAATTTTGATAAAAAATGTTATAATCCATAAATATGATGTTAATTAATCTATTTTTGTAACTTGATATTCAAATTTACCAGATGGTGCAGATACTTTTACTTTATCACCTGTTTTTTTCCCTAAAATAGCTTTTCCTACTGGTGATTCATTAGAAATCATTGGAGTTTCAGCTAAAATGTTTGCTTCTGTTGAACCAACAATTTTATATGCTAATTCTTCATTTGTTTCTAAGTTTTTAATTGTTATTACTGAACCCATAGTCACTTTATCGTGATCCATATCTTCTTCAATAATTTCAACATTTTTTAATTGTTCTTCTAAATCTAAGATTCTTTTTTCTACTTGAGCTTGTTCATTTCTTGCTTCTTCATATTCAGCATTTTCCGAAAGATCCCCGAATGAAATTGCTTCTTTTAATTTTTCAGCAATTTCAACTCTTGTTACATCTTTTAAATGAACTAATTCATTTTGTAATTTTTCAAGACCCTCGTGCGTTAGATAAATTGGTTTAGCCATTTTTGTAATAATAAAATATTAAATTATTTTTAGAGCGATTCTAAAATATTTTTTACTTGCGTGTATTCTTCTGATTTAATTTTTAAACCAACTACAACTCATTTATAATTCATTACAATTCTAATATAATTATCCTGAATATCTTCATTTAAATTAATATAAAATGATGAATTCCCAAAATTATTTACTTCATTTATATCAAATGAAACATCATACGATAATACGTTGAAAATATCTTTCACTTCATTATACGTTTTTGTATCGAAAAAGTAGAGCGTAAGGTCTTTTGAATAAAATTCATAATACTCATCTGGATATTCATTTGTAATATCAAAAAGATTTGTAGTTAATTCAATTTTTTCAAAAGAATATTCAGAAAAACCAGAAAGTATAACTTGATAATTTTTTCCTAATACTTTTTCGGAATTATTTGATGTAAATGTTTCTTCTGCATTAGGTTTAATTGTTGAAATATCAGTAGAATCTTGTGTATCTTCTTGGATTTCTTTTATGACTTCATCAACATTATCTACAATGTTAACATCATTTGGAAAGCCTGAAGTAGTTTGTGTATTTTTTTCTCAAGTTTTTACTTGTTTAATAAATTTTTTATAATCGTCTGAGACAAAATAAAATAAAATATTTAACAAGAAGATGAAAACTACAAATAACAATACGTGTATGATTCTCCTCATATAAAAATTTTTATAAATTATTTATTTACTTTAATTCATCCAAATTCTAGTTCAATTGGAGTATCTCTTCATAATAAATTGATATTTAATTTTACAATTCATTTTTTATCATTTACATCAGTAATTATACCTTCATTCCCTTCAAAAGGTCATTTAGTTACTAATGCTGTATCTCCAACTTGATACATTGTTTCAAATGTTTCAGTATATTCAGCTACTTTATCTTTTAATTTTTGTAAATCAGCTTCTGAAACTGGAACTGGAATATTCCCAGCACCAAGAAATCCTGTTACATTTGGAGTATTTCTAACAATATACCAACTTTCATTTGTAACAACCATTTTTACAAGAATATATCCTTGAAGTAAGTTTTTTTGTTTTTTAACTTTTGCTCATCCAGCTCTCACTGTAACAACATCATAAGTAGGTACAAAAACATCCAAGATATAATCTTCCATTCAAAGTGATTCTCTTCTTTGAAAAAGAGAACTTCTTACATTTTCTTCAGTACCTCATACAACTTGTATAGTATACCATTCACCTTTATTTTCCATATATTAATTGTTTAATACGTAATAATTTTATTGAGCTTCAACTGCATTTTCATCTGAAACTTCTGTATTTTCATCTGAAACTTCAACATCTTGATTTGTTTCAATTTGAATATCTTCAGCAGTAATATCACCGATATTAACTTCTTGATTTTGGGTTGGGTTCACTACGTCTTTTATACCATATAAAATTTCAGAAAAAACTGTACTAGCAGCAAATAAATATGCTCCAAATAAAACAAGTATCACCAAAACGATTGATAAATATTTTTTAGTTTCAGCATGTGTAGGCCAAACTACGTGTTTTAATTCTCTGATCGAATCTTTTACAAATTGTATCATTTCCAAAAAATAAATTAATAAAAAAAATGCTGCACATATAATTCTTAGCAACATTTGTCAATAACATTATATATTTTTTTTTCCTAGAGTCAATGTTTGCTTTCAAATAAGTTTTATGCTATAATGAAAGTAAATTATTAATAAAAAAATACCATGATTACTTATATTATATTATGAGTTTTTTCGATTATTGGGATATGTTATTTTCTTTTTCTCTATTTACTTCATCTTAAATTAACAAAACTTGGAAACAAAATAGATGTTTTATTTCACAAAAAAAGTCAAGTAATCCCTGCATTGTATGAAATTTCTCAACATTATATTGTAAAACCTGAAGAAATTTATTCTGAAATATTACGTTTAAGATTAGAACTGTTCAACAAAAGAACATTTTTATGAAATTTTTATGATACAATTTGACTACAACAAAAAATACATAAAGAACTAGATTTTATTTTTAGAATTTCAAGTAAACATCCTAAACTGATAAAAAATTATAAATTTTATTATATTAAAGAAGTTATTTTTTCTCTTTCTGAAGAACTCTGAGCAAATGTAAAATTATATAAATTTATGGCTAAAAAATATAATCAATTAAGATTTTTCAAAATTTTTACTATTATTTGAATATTTATTCCAATACAAAAAAAAGAAGAAATGTAACATTTCTTCTTTTTTAATGATTATTTTTTGAATCTAAATGCAACTGCCATACCACCAAAAGCTAAAGCAAGTAATAACATGAGAATATGTGTAGGTCCCGTTTGAGGTAACACTTCAGCACCAGTAGCAGCACCAGTAACATCTTGAATTGGTTCAGTTACTTCTTGAGTATCTTTATCGTCCTCATCAGCTGAATTCATAGCACCTGGATCTGGAGTAATTTCTTGATTTGTATCAGTTGGTTCAACTGGGTCTTTTGGGTCTGTTTCTTCAATAGGATCAGTAATAACTGGTTCAATTGGCTCAGTTGGTTCAGAAATTTCAGATTCATCTGGTTTTACTAAAGCTTCTGGATCCATATAAAAGTTTTCATAACTTTCAATTCCTGATTCTATATTTCTACCTGATTGGTCAAATACAGAAATAACTACTAATTTATAATCCATATCAAGTGGTAGATTTTCTTCGAATGTAACAATTGCTTTATTTGGGTTTTGTGGATCAACAATAGACCCAGAAACCGTATATTCTTTCGTTTCATCTTGTAAATCAGTTACTGAAAAAATCATTTGAGTATCTGAAGTATTTTCAAGAGGTGCATTAAATAATACAGCTACTTCATTTTGATATAAAACTTCTATTTGAGATAATTGAAAATTTTCATCTGAAGATAGTTCTTGAGTTTGTTCATTATTGTTTGATTCTTCACTCATTACAGCTTCTTGTTGAGTTGCATCACTTGCAGTTGAGAAAGCATATTCTTGAGTAAGTACACTTTCAGCACCCTGATCATCAATAGAAGATAAAATAAAATAATATTCTTTCCCTGCCTCTAAATCAGTTACTTCAATAGAATTTTCTGATTCATAACTAATTGTTTCAGCTGTAAGAATGTCAATTCCTTTTGTATCACTATAATAAACATTGTAATATAGAGCTCAATCTACAGTATCCCAAGTTAAACTCAAAGAATTTTGAGTTACAGAAGTTGAAACAATATTCGTAGGAGCATCAATAGCAAAAGTATTAGATATTACTAAGGAAGCAATAAATAACCCTGCTAACAGTTTCGCTAAAGTTTTCATATAAAACAAATTTATAAAATAATTTTGACCTCACTATTTTTTCAGTAATATCAATTTATACTTTTCATAATAAGGAAAAATATCAATTTACAAGTTTTTTTATGAAATTAGCACAAAATATTTTTTGATTTACATTAGTAGAATTATTAGTAGTCATAACAATTGTAATGCTTTTATTTGGTGCGGGGACACAGCTTGATTTTAATCGAATATGAAATTCCGAAAGAATAGAAATCTTTAATACAAAAATTTTAAACCATTACGAAACTATAAGAAATAATGCACTACTAGGAAAATGAATCGATACAACTATAGAAGTACCAGATAAATGGAAAATACAATATTCTATTACAGGAAGTTGAGTAATCAATTCTCAATATTCTACTGGAAGCTGGATAGATTTCAATGAATATACTCCAAATATACCTGAAAAACATAGTATAAAAAACATTGCTTGTTTTGATTTAAATGGGAACGTCGCTGACAACAATTGACCCCAAGCAGAAATAATATTTGATTGAAATGATATTTCGTTAGATGGGACATGTCTTACCTCAGCCAGAATTTTACAATTTGAAACTCATTTCTTAGGTCACGTACAAACATTTCGTATTAATGTTCTCAATGGAACAATGGATATTAAATAGTTACACAATAAAAAACCAAACTTTTAATATTAAAAGTTTGGTTTTTTATTTTTTATGCAGCTAAATTTGAATAATTATCATCATTTGCAGCATTTTGGAATCTACCAGGCAAATATCATCTTTTAGCATTTGTTTCTTTTATATCAAACGCTTGATTTTTATCAGAAATTTCTTCATTTGCGGCTATAATATTTCAAGAAACAGCCATAACTTCTTCAGCTGAAGCTTTAATTTCATCACACATAGTACATAATCTGTGTGCAAATTCTGGATGAATTCACATATCTAGTAATTGTTCGAGGCTTTCTTGTGTATGTTCAACTGATCTAGTTTGATCAAATTTTTCTTCAAGTGTTTTAGATTCCATAAGTATTTTTTATTTTTATTTTTGTTTTTGTATTTATATTTTTTATATTGATTCTTTGAGTTCTCAAATTTCTGATTGAACCATTATTTTTTCCCTGTTTTTGAGGATAAGTTGTTTTATATCATCAACTTTTTCTCAGAGTAATAATTCTCTTTGTGTTTGAATTTCGTCTTCAATTTGTTTAAATTTTGCTGCTAAAAGTGCAAAATTTTCGATCAATTCTCTTTGTTTGTGATTTGGCAAAAGAGAATAAATTTGTCTTATCTCATAGCTATCTTTTTGAGAGATATGGTATTGAGAAAATAATTTTTCTAGTTGTGTATTCATATTTATTAATACAGAATAATTTTAACATATCTTACTGCGTCAAACAAATATTTCCAAACTATTTTTTTTATTTACTCTAGACAAATTTATTTTTTTATGTCCCAAGGACGGATAATAATTCTTCTAAAGACGTTTCTCACATCACTACCTTGAGCATTCCATCTTCTTTAATTGGAACCATTCCATCTCAAACTGCTTGAATTTCTAACTGTAATCTCGAAGCATTTTTTAACATAAGTTCTTCGAGTTTGTCAGTCATTTCCAAAACTTCATATAAACCTATTCTTCATTTGTACCCTGTGTGATTACAGTGAGGACATCATTGAGGCTTTGCTGAATATAGAGTTAAATCTTCTTTTTTCTTCATATATTTTCAAACCGTTCCTACGATTTGTTGTGTGATTTTTTCATTTGCTTTATAGCCAACTTTACATTTT
>CBFHLZ010000008.1:0-2283 GCA_965656795.1 Patescibacteria group bacterium | reverse complement strand
GACATAATTTTCTTGCGAGTCTCTGAGAAATAATCATTCTCAAACTCGAGGAAATTAACAGTGGATCAACTCACAAATTTACTAATCTTTGAATCGTATGACTCGCAGAGTTTGTATGAAGTGTAGAAAAAACGATATGTCCGGTAATCGAAGCTTCAATTGCTAGTCTCGCTGTTTCATCATCTCTGATTTCCCCTACCATGATAATATCTGGATCTTGTCTGAGTAAACTTCTCAATCCTGAGGCAAATGTAAATTTAATCGCTGGATTGATTTGTGTATGATTTACTCATGGAATTCTATATTCTACTGGATCTTCGAGAGTAGAAATATTTTGTTGTTCTGGATCAAATTGTGATAAAAGTGAAAATAATGAAGTAGATTTCCCTGAACCTGTTGGACCAACAGCTAAAATCATTCCATATGAATCGTTGAGATGTTTTTTAATTTTCACCATATTGTAGGGCAAAATTCATAAATCTTTTAATTCAGGTGGTTTTGAATCTTTTTTTAATATTCTAATAACACATTTTTCTCCATAAATAGTTGGGATAATTGAAACCCTCATATCTACGGTTTTTCCTCAAAATAATTTAAAATTAATTTTTCCATCCTGAGGAAGCCTATGTTCGTCGATTCTTAAGTATGATAATATTTTTATTCTTGCAATAATTGCATCTTTATCATTTAGCTCGACTGCTTTATAATTTATGAAATTTCCGTCTATTCTTAGACGAATCATCATATTTTTATCTCTAGGTTCTATATGTATATCTGAAGCCTGTTTACGCATTGCTTCAAGAAATATATCATTTACGAAAGTAATAATTCATGAGTCTTCAGCTTTCCCTCCCAAAGCTGCTACATTCATATCTGAATCCATATGATGTTTGACATTTCAATCACTTCCTCCTGTTCCCATATCAAATAAATCCTCAACCTTCACATTTTTCTTTTTTTGTGGTTTTGGTTTAGGAGTTTTATTTTCAGGTGATTTCTTTAAAAAATTTTGGAGAGTCACAATTTCTAAAAATAGTTGATAAATTACTAATATTAATAATACCATAGATAGAAAAACTCAGCAAAATTATCGCTTGACAAAAATATTATTTATAACCTAAGGAAAGTATTTAAGAAAAATATAAAAATATTATTGGAATTCAAAAAAAATCAGATAAAATAACAAAAATATTATAATCACAAAAAATATGCAAATACCAAATGTAGAATTGTACTCAGATGGCTGAGCAAATCCAAATCCTGGACCAGGTTGATATGGAGTAATTTTAAGTTGCAACTGAGTAAAAAAAGAATTTTTACAAGGATTTACTTGTACCACAAACAATAGAATGGAGTTACTCTGAGTCATCACGGGATTATCAAAATTAACAAAAAAATCAAAAGTACAAGTTTTTACCGATTCTCAATATACCATAAATGGAATCCAAAAATGATGGGCTAAAAAATGGAAAGCAAATAATTGGATGAGAACGAAATCTGACAAAGCCATAAATTATGATTTATGGGAAAAATTACTCATAGAAGTAGAAAAACACGAAGTTGGATTTACATGGGTAAAATGACATAATGGCCATATCGAAAATGAAAGATGTGATGAGCTAGCAACTCAAGCCATGAAAATGGAAGATTTACTCGTAGATGAATTTTATATGAATAATTATTATTCAAAAACCCCTCCTAGCCTCCCCTTATCAGGAGAGGAACAAAATAAAACTCAAGAAATTATGAAAGTAATTTGAAAGTGAGATTCAAGTTTGAAAGTTGAAAAACATTGAGACCCTTGTAAAAAATGTCTCACTCCTGTAGTGAAAAAAATTCCAAAACATACAAAAAAAACACTTTTGAAAAAATTTTATTATAAATATTATTTCAATTGTCCAAATTGTAAAACAAATTACATGACCAATGATGCAAAAGATGATGTAAAAAATTTAAAATTATAAAAAAAAGATGAAAATTAATTTTCATCTTTTTTTTCTCATAATATTTGTTCGATTAAATATTTTCTTGAATGGAGCTTTTTATAAAACTCTTGTACAAAAATTTTATGCCCATTATTTTTGTATAAATTTTCTTTATTTCCAGAATCATAATCTTCTTTTGCTCTAATTAAATCACTGAAAATAAGTGTATATGTATCATCAAGACAATTTTTTAAAGTATTTGCTAATAGTCTCAAGTGTTGTTCATGATGACTTTTATATGACTCTGAATCCATAATTAATTTTAATACTTTAAAACTTTCGTTCCAGGCATTTGTTA
>CBFHLZ010000007.1:18369-27895 GCA_965656795.1 Patescibacteria group bacterium | reverse complement strand
ATGAAAGACTCAGGAATTGAGATTTATACTCTCAGTTCCCCAGCTATGCATTCAAAAATGCTTCTTGTAGATGATACATATTTATTTTTATGAAGTGTTAATGTATCATCATATAGCTTAGATCAAAATAGAGAGCTTTGAATTTTATTAAAAAATACTGATTTAATAAAGAAAATGACAGAATATTTCCAAAAAGATATTCTAAAAATAATAGGCAAAAAATAATTTAATAAAAAGCCAAGTAGAAATACAAAAAAATACTTTACTTTTGGCTTTGTAGAGTTATTATATAAATAAATTTTACTTATAATTTATAGGTTCATGAATGTTTTTATAAAGATCGTTCTTTCTATACTCACGATTTTTAGCTTATTTGTTTTGGTATACTTTACATTTATTGCTCCAAATTATCTTAATACTATTAATTCATACACATTATTATCTACTGGAACATATACTATTTGAGAAAATAATATACTTACTCCCGAAGTCCAAAGTGGAAGTATAAAAGTAGAAAAATTAGAGAATGCAAATAATATTTATTATAAACAATGATCTATAAATTTAGATGATACAATAATTGAGCTCACACCATGAATTTATTTTATTGAGTTTAATGAAGTACAGACTAAATATTCTATAAAAAATAGTGAATTTGAAATAACTAATGATGGTCCAGCAAGTTTTATCATAAATACTCGTGACGAGAAGGTTTTTACGTTATTGTCAATTAGTGGGAAAGTAAACATAACACCTAAACATCCTAGAATTTCGAAAGATAAAGAAGTAAACATAGAAGTATATCCTAATATGTATTTTATTTCTAATAGAAATCGTGCCATTTCATTTAATAATGTTGATCTCAACAGAGTGCAACAACTAGCACAATATAATAGTATATCTTGAGATATCTATTTTCATCCCATTTTAATAGATGATACATGAAAACCTAAACTTTGAAAAAATGGTGAAATGCAGTTTGATACTTCTAAATATTCATTTAGTAAAGAGGTTAAATTAAAAATATTTAACAACGATGATGATTACGATTATTTCATAAAAAATATTTATGATTATAAAGATCAACATTTAGAAAAACAAAATGAAATTTTTGATAATATTTCGAAAAAACAATTTTATAACTTCCCTGGTGAAGATTATATTAGTAACTATTATGATTATTTTTTAAACAATGAAAAAAAGAAATATTATTATAAAAATCTTATTCTTAAAAAATTAATCATTATTTCAAACAGTGAAGCACAAAAAAGTGATATTGAATTTATTAATGAAAAACTTATTGAACTTAAAGACATATCAAATGACGAATATTTAGATATGATAGATGTCATTCAATATTATTATGAAAATATTTTATACACTCAAAAAGATAATACCAACATTATTATATCAATTGATAACCTGTATAAAAAAGTTCATAACACACCTAGTGAGTTTTTATTTCACTCTCTAGTTAACTTAAACTATGTGTATGAAAATAAAGTTCTATGAGTACCTGAATATTTCAATAAAAATATTAGTGTATTTATGGAATTATACAGAAAAGAACTATGACTTTCTAATAAACAAAAGCTTCAAGAAAAATATAGCTATTATATATATTTTATAAAAAATTTATTGCTTAATGAAAGTAGTAATATACAAGATTACAACAATTTTGTAAAAATATTTCAAGAATATGTAAATATATTTTCTCAATATATTACTAATGCTAATACAAAAGAAATAGAAACTCAGATTTTTAATAGTTCTCAACTCATAGATGTATTTCTACAAATAATGCGTGAAGTGCTGTTTGTAAAACAAAGAAATGATAGAAATTTATTAGAACAACAAAGCAATAGTAAGATTGACTTTGAACAATATGTAATTTTGAAAAATAATCTAAATAAACTTACAAATTTTTATTTAGATAATAAAAATATAATAAACTCTAAAACTAAACCTGGAAGTAAAGAAGAAATTTTACTTAAAAAATATTCAAAAGTAATAAATGTGTTAGAAGAATATTTTTTAGCAATGGATAACTATCCTGAATATGAGTTAAAGTATGATAAAGCAATATGAGAATTTCAGTTTAATTGAGAAGATGATACTAGTCTAAGTATCCAAAAAGCTAAAAATTATTTATACCAATTTCAATGAGCTGTTACGGAAACAGCCGATATAAAAATTAGAAATTATTCATATTGTAAATCTCCTGAAAAATATTCTGATGACTCCGAACTAGAACTTTCAGAATTAATAGATCCATACTGTTATGAAATAAAGAAAATAGAAATAGATTGAATTATTTTTTCATTTATTCTAAGTCCTTTTGAACAAAATGAAATTTCATATCTTACTTATACAAATAAAAAAGGTGAAGTTATTGAAACCACGAGTTCTCATGTAATGGATAAAATTAAAGAAAATTATCAAATAGAATTTGATAAATCACAATCAAAAGAAAAAGATAAATATAATTTTAGTAAATTTTTTACAAATAATTATTGAGAAAGAACACAAATAGTAGATAATGATGTAAAAGAAGAAAATATAGATACACTACCTCCCATAGTAAATGAAACTATATGAGTAGAAATATTAAAAAGGTGACTTATCAGTGACAATGCCCCTCTTAAAAGTATTCAAAACATTTTACCAATTTCATATAGATATTTGCTCGTAGATCGTGTAAATAATGAATACATAGTAAATATTTTTCCAACTGACTTTAGTGTTGATAATCCAGATGCAAGAAATGCAAATAGCAGGAATTTTATTTGAAAATTATCTGGAATATATATATATAATACTTCCAACCACTATTTTACAGATGTAAAAATTCAACCTATAGAAAATGATGATAATAAATGAAGAACTTTTATTTTCAATGACACAACAATTGAAATGATTTGAGATATATATTTCACTCAACTAGAAACGCATTTAGTATATTTATCAAATAAACTGCAAATGTTAGAATATTTTTATAAAGAAATTATAAAAATATATTGAGAATCTACTCAAATAAAAATCAGTTTTGATATTCAAAGTAAAATGATTATATTGGAGTATGAAAATAAAAAAGTTGAAATAAGTGATAATGGCCAAGCAAATATTTTCCAAAATGGAAGAAAAATTTCAGGTCCAGTTCGTTATTCAACTATAGATTTATAAATTAAAAAACAAAAATGAAACAAAATAAAACAGTAAAACTTATGGCAATTCTTGCGATGCTTGGGATAATTATTTCAGTTGTTTGAACAGGACTACTTATAATGTTTGAACAAGCTAAAGCCCCTCAACAACTTGAACTTACTGCAGAAGAGATAGAAGAACTACAAAAACAATTTGAAGCATCAATGAGTGGTTCAACTTCTACTGGGAGCACTGCAACTGGATCATTAGAAATAGAAGAATCAAGTAAATAGTTTTTACTTTTTATCACAAAAAAGAAAAAAGGAAATTTCATAAATTGAGATTTTCTTTTTTTTTTGTAAAATTGTCGTTTGAATTCTATAAAAAATTAGGTAGTATAAAAAGCGAGATACCACAAAATATTTTAATTTTTGTTAAAAATAAATGAACTTAAATACGAGAATTTCCGGTCCAGCATGAGCATGAGTAAACTCAACAGTTGATATCATTGCAAGTTTATATGCTGAACTTTGATACGATGTAATAACTGATATTGAATACGAATCGAGAATAAAATGATGAGTAAATTATTTTGATGTAAATATTTCTGATTCTTGAGAAAAATTTCTTACAAAATATTACGATATTATTTTGGCTTTTAATGCTCAAAGTCTCATCTCTCAATTATCACAGATTAAAAAAGGATGAACTATTATTATAAATAAAAAATGGCTTCCTAAAATTGATGCTGACTTGAGCGAGTATCAAATATTAGACTTAGAAATTTCTGATAAATATGACAACACATATTTACTTGGAATTTATGCACTTTTCTTAAATCTAGATTTAGAAATAATTTTAGAAAAAATTGAAACAGTATTTTCAAGAAAATGAGAAGAAACAGTCAATAAAAA
Organism: Patescibacteria group bacterium; assembly: GCA_965656795.1. Lineage (GTDB taxonomy): Bacteria > Patescibacteriota > Gracilibacteria > BD1-5 > UBA6164 > CAJXJP01. The sequence continues at coordinate 23,837 of CBFHLZ010000007.1, read as the reverse complement.
TAAAGAAATTATAAAAAATATTTTTTATACATATTCTATCGAAAAAAAATCTGATATTTCTCTATCAAGAGTAGCAGATTCAAAACCAATAAATTATTGAAACAAAGCTCTTACTTATGGTGCAATTGAGTGAAAATTAGAGTATTATTCTGCCTATCCAATGACTCCTGCTTCTACCGTTTTAAGTGAAGTAATAAATTCTAAAAAAGTAAATTACCTCCAAGCTGAAGATGAAATTTCTGTAATTAATTCAACACTTTGAGCAAGTTTTACTGGAAAAAGAGCCATGTGTGGAACTTCTGGTGGATGATTTGCTTTGATGACTGAAGCCCTAAGTTTTGCCGTTCAGGCAGAATTCCCTATTACTGTGATCCTTGCGCAAAGAGCTGGACCAAGTACTGGAACTCCAACATTTCAAGAACAATGAGATATAAACTTTGCACTTAATCCAACGTTTTGAGATTTTGAACATGTAGTTATGTATCCTTCGAGTTTAGAAGAAGCTCATTATTTTGGAGCATTAGCACTCAATATCGCTGATAAATATCAAACACAAGTTATTTTACTCATGGATAAACAATCTGCAGAACTCCATACAACTCATGGAGAATTAACTGTTCCAGAAGTAGATAGATGAGTAGTTTTAGATACTCCACCAGAAGATTATAAGAGATATGAACTTACTGATTCTGGTATTTCTCCAAGAGTAAATGTTTGAACAAAAAATTGAGATTTTATCGCAACGAGTTATGAACACGATGAATACGGAGCAACGAGCGAAGATTCTCAAAATAAAATAAAATTTACAGAAAAAAGATTTAAAAAACTTCAAAATTTCTTTGAGAAAGAAGGAATTTCAGGTTATGAAATAATTAATCCTACTGCAAAGAAAATGATTGTTACCTATTCTTTCACAAAATATACAGCGCAGCATTTTATTAAAAATAATCCTGAATATGGTGTAATAATTATAAAATTCTTAAAACCAATTGACGAAAGATTAAGAGAAGAAATTATTTCTAATAAATATGAAGAACTTATTTTTGTAGAATCAAATTATTCTGGACAAGTTGAAAAACATTTATCAAATGAACTTGGGCTAAAATTTATTCCAAATCTCAAAATCTCAAACATGAGAAAATATGACCTCTTCCCTTTTTATATCGAAGATTTTAATGAATTATTAAATAAATAATTTCTATATTTTGCTCTTGTAAAGAGTAAATGTCCGATAGGACAAAAGAGTTATTATTCGTTAAACCATTTATAACTCTTCCCTAAATCCCTACTCTTTTATAGAGCAGGGACTTACAAAAATAATTAAACTTATAAAAATAATGAGAACTTGATTAACAAATATACAGTGGTGTCCTGGTTGTGGTGATACATTGATTATCGCGGCAATTAAAAAGGCATTCCAAGAGTTAGAAATCGAATCACACGAACGTGTGGTTGTTTCTGGTGTTGGATGTAGTGGGAAAGCCAGTCAATATATCGATGGATATGCTGCGGAAACACTTCATGGGAGAACACTCCCGTTTGCTACAGGAGTAAAAATGTCGAATCCAGAGTTAACAGTACTTGCTACTGGTGGTGATGGTGATGGATACGGAATATGAATGGGACACTTCATACACGCATGTAAACGTGATTTAAATATTACCTATATTGTGATGGATAATGAAAATTATGCTCTAACTACGTGACAAGCTAGCCCTACAACTCCAATCGGAGCAAAAACTAAAACAACTCCAGATGGAAATCTGTCAGCACCTTTTGATCCAGTTAAAATAGCACAGCAAGCAGGTTGTAAATTTGCAAAATGGGCTGATTCGGTGAAATTTATGGAAATGAAAGATATTATCAAAGAAGCGATTCAACATGATGGTTTTTCTCTGGTGAATGTGCACCAAGCATGTCCAAGTTATAAAAGATGGTAATAAAAAACTATGAATGAAGAAATAAAACAACATATTATTAAAATATGTAGAGAAAAAATCGAAAAAAAGTGAGAAAATGTATGACTTTCTTTTTATGCATTTTTTAAAAATAAAAATGATAATCCAGAGTTATTAATGAATGTAGCCACTTGGTGGATTCAAGAAAATAAACTCGATCATTTTGAAAAAGCAACAAAAATAATGGCACTTTTACACAAGTAGTCATTATTTTTTTGATTTCTTAAGTTAATTTTAAGTTAATTTCAATAAAATAGTCATAATATTTTGCATATATGAAAAATATATGGTTAAATGAAAAGGTATTTAATTTTTTTAAGAAGCAAATCGTGAAAAAAATGATTCAAGGATATAAAAGACTGATGGACGAAAAAATTGGTAATGGAACACTTGTGGTTTCTATTATTGCTATTTTAATCGTGGTAATTGCATCTTGTATGCCAAATGCTTCTTATTTAAAAGCAAACGCACTAGAAACAGCTTTTATTCAAACAAATGATATCGTACAAATAGATGGAAAAACATTTAAAGTTGTATTACAAGAAATGAATTAAAAATTTATAAAATAAAAAAAATCTGAAAAAATTAATTTTTTCAGATTTTTTTTATTTTATCTTTATTTCATATTTTTCACCAGTTATTCACATTTTTGATAGTTTCTTGTGAAATACTTCTGATATTTCATCACTTAAGAAAATAAATTCTTGTTTTAATAAAGGGTTATTAAAAGTAATAACAAAACTAGAAATATTTTTTTTCACAGAAATTATTTTTTCTGAAATATCTATATTTTTTTTCTCTTTAAAAATTTCTATACAAATATTCCATAAAAGTGATTTACTGATTGCTGCCTTTTTTTGTGATGATAAAAAATTATTCCCTAAATCCATATATTAAAAACAAATTACAAATTCTCCTTTGAGTTTCCCTGGAGTATTTTCAAAATAATCAGCTATTTCTGCTGCACTTCCTCTTTTAAATTCTTCAAATTTTTTCGTTAACTCTCTCCCAACTACCAGGTAATGATCCTCTCCAAAATATTCTGCGATTTCTTTGAGTGTTTTTACAATTCTGTGAACAGATTCATATACAACCACTGTTTCTCCACCTGATTTTGATTTTCTTCTTTCTACAATTGAAGTAAAAAGTGTTTGTCTTCCTTTTTTTACTGGCATAAATCCAAGATATAAAAAGTGATTCATTTGCATTCCAGAACCAACAAGTGCTGTAGTAAAAGCTGTTGCTCATGGAACTGGTACAACTTCAATCCCAGCCATAATTGCTTCTTTTATCAGAATATATCCAGGATCAGAAATCCCTGGAGTTCCCGCATCAGAAATAAGTGCCATAGTTTGGCCATCTTTCATTTGTTCGATCAGTTTATCTACTTTTGTTTGACCAGAGTGGCTATGAAAACTTATAAGTGGTTTTTTGATGTCATAACGACTCAGTAGCACTCCACTAGTCCTAGTATCCTCACATGCTATCGAATCGACTTCTCAAAGGATTCTCACAGCTCTATACGTAATATCTTCTAAATTCCCAATCGGAGTTGAAACAATGTATAACATTTTTATTATATTTAAAAATAATTTTATTTAGTTTAGTGTGTAATAATTTTTTGTAAAGAAAAAAGCAAGAAATAACTTATTTCTTGCTTTTTTTAATACTCTATTTTTTGTGTTTCAATTAATTTGTAGATAAGACAATTTTTATCTTCAAAATTTCAGATGAGTAATTTTCTGGCTTTTTGAGTTTCTCAAAAATTAATTTTTCCAACATGACGTTTTTTCCCTAAAATATCAGAATTTACCAGTGATGAAAAACATGTGAAAAATTCATCTGATAATAAAATATCTCAAAGAAAATTATATTTTTCTATATAATTTTTGAAACATTTCCCATAATCAGCAAGTGTTTCATCATTTCTGATCATTTTCAAAATATGAAATAATCTCCCTGCTCCGAGAATATAGTTTTGATTTACAACACTATTGAGGGTTTTTTCCATCACATCATTTTTTCTTAAATGTGTTTGTCATTGTTTTTGAGCGTATCTTCTAAATCATTTTGTGATAAAGTTTTCAAATAAAACATCGAGTGCTTTATGGTACGAAGAAATGATTCCTAATCCATCAAAATTATTATTTTGTTCAAGAGAATGAAATAATATTTCAGCAGAAATAACATTTTCCATAAAATCTCTTGGGACATTGAGCATTAAAACTTCTCAGATAAATTGTGTAATTTCTTCAGAAATTTCTTCTTGTGTGAGTTCTTTATTTGTATCATTTTCTTGAAAATGATTTTTTCAAATTGCGTTTACTTGATTGGTAACTTCTTGTTTCATCCAGGCTTGTGCTCTGGCTAATTTACGCTTTAAATCTTGGTTTTCGAGTTGTAATTTTTGTATATTCATTGCCCTTTTATAATAATTTTGTAATATAAAAAGTATATCATATAAAAAATAAAAAAACAAAAAAACTCAAAGAAAATTTCTTTGAGTTTTTATTCTATATCTTTTTAGAGAGAGACATATAGCAATACAAGGATTAAAGGAGGAAACCTTCTACCGTTATATGCCTCATAAATAATATAATACATATTTGATTATTTTGCAAATATTTTTACAATTATTTTATGAAAACGGCTTCTAACTTTACAAAACATGCTTCTTGTTAACTTAAATCAAGACAAAAATACAAAAAATCACTACTTTTCAAATACTTTACTCTCTCAACTTGAAAAAAATTTTAAAAATAATCAAAAATCAATTGTTTATATAAATAAAAGATGAGAATTTTCTACGATGATTTGTGAAAGCTGTCAAAATATAGTTGGTTGTGAACAATGTGATGTTTCAATGAATGTTCATCTATATCCTGAAAAACTTATGTGCCACGTTTGTAATAATACAAAAAATATTCCTCAAAAATGTGAAAAATGTGGATCAAAACATTTAAAAAAAGTTTGAATTGGGACACAGCAAGTTGAAAATTTTCTCAAAAATTATTTTTCACAAGAAAATATTAATATTTTTCGTTTTGATACTGATGTTATTAAAAATAAAACGCAAAAGGCTTGAGCACTAGAGGAATTAAAAAAAGCTGATATAATTATTGGGACAAAAATGATTACTACAGGATTTGATTTCCAAAATGTTTGACTGGTCGCTGTGATGGTTTTAGAGCAAGAATTACTCATCCCATGATATAATACTCAAGAAAAACTCTATCAAAATATTAAACAACTTTTATGAAGATGAGGGAGAAATGGTCAGCATACAGAATTTATTATTCAAACATTTGTACCAGAAAATGAAATTGTTTCTGCGATTACTCAAAAGAATTATAAAGAATTTTTTATCCAAACTCTCGAAGAAAGAAAAATGTTTCACTATCCTCCATTTTGCGAAATGGTAACTTTAGAATATAGACATAAATTAGAAACCAAATCTAAAGAATTTTTACAAAAATTAAAAATAAAATTAGATGAGATAAATCAAAATCA
>CBFHLZ010000007.1:2010-18270 GCA_965656795.1 Patescibacteria group bacterium | reverse complement strand
GTACGAAAATTCTTTTGAAATACTCATGACACCAAGTTGATTTAAAAAACATAATCAATATTTTTTCAAAATTATTATCAAAGGAAATAATATCAGAACTTTTCTTAAAAATATTGAAAAGCAAATAATATGAAATTCGCAATTGTCTGTGATTTTCGAACAATAATTTTATCTTTTTGCAGAAATAAACTATCAAAAAAAAGTTTTTCACAAATAAAATTAAAACTGCTTGATTTTCTCAAAATATTCAGTAAAAATGAATAAATATTTATTTACAAATAGCCACTTATGAAATTTACCATAAAAACAAGCGCATTAAAAAAATGACTTGATATCGTAAACCACGCTACAGCTTCTGTAACAACAACTCCGATTTTGGAAAACATTCTTTTAAAAGTGAATTTTAATAATATTGTTCTGACTTCAAATAATTTAGAAATGGCTATTGAATATGTTATTTCTGAAGATATTGAAATAGCTCAAGAAGGAGCATTTTGTATTCCTTCAAAATTATTTAGTAATTATGTTTCTCTTGTAAACGATGATTTTGTAAAAATTGAATTAACAAATGATGAATCAATTAGAATCGAATCAGCAAGTGGAAAATTAAAAATGAAATGATTTGATGCAAATGAATTCCCTTTAATTCCTGCGATTAAAGAAGAAATTAGTCTAAGTTTATCAGGAAGTGTCGTGAGAAAATCAATCGAAAAAACTCTATTTTCTTCTGCTGAATGAAATATTAGACCAACACTTGCTGGGATATCTGTAAATATAGATGCGAACGAAGCAATTTTTGCTTCAACAGATAGTTTTAGACTTTCAGAATTTAAAACGACTCTTGATAATGCAGCAGCTCATAGTTTTTCAGGAATTATTCCAAATAAAACAGCTTCTCAAATTAGAAGTATTATTACTGAATCTGACGCGGTTAAAATTGTTTCAGGTGAAAGCCAAATTGCATTTATTGCTGGAAATACAAAAATATTTTCTCGTTTACTCAACGGAAAATTCCCAGATTATGGAAATTTCTTTCCAACAAGTTTTTCTACAAAAGCTGAAATAAACAGAGTTGATTTAATTACTGCCTTGAAAAAAATTAATTTAGTTTCAAGAGAAAATAATTATTCAATTAAAATGAGTATTTCAGGAGAAAGTGGTGTATTACTTGAAACTTCAGAAACTCAAATTGGTGAAGGAAATGTAAATCTTGCCAGCGCGGTAGAATGAGAAGATAATATTGTTGGGGTAAATTCAACATATTTCTTAGAAGTTTTATGAGTAATAGAAACAACACATGTTTCTATTCGTTTTGAAAATCCACTCGCTCCTATTTCGATCACTCCAGTAGTTGACCCTGATAAAGCGAAAAACAATGATTCTTTCAAACATATAATAATGCCATTGAAAATATAAAAAATTGATTATAATAATGTGCTAGATAATTTACATATTGATTAGAAAAAATGAACAAAATTACAGATATAGTAATGGAAGTCGAAAAATTAAAAGCAAACCAAAAATTTACTCAAGCCATCGAAATTTTAGAAAAAAGTATTGTTCAATACAACGATGACTACAGATTATACGAAGAATTATCTGATATTTACTTATTTCAAGGAGAATTAGATAAAGCATTAAAATCAATCAACCATGCTATGAGTTTAAATAAAGCTTCAGCAACTGGTTGTTATCTCAAAGGTTTTATACTTTTATCAAAAGATAAAGTATCTGAAGCTATAAAATATTTAGAAAAATCAAATGAACTGTTAGGAAATAATTCAGAAGTTTTAAGAAATCTTGGATGGGCATATACCCTCGAAGGAAAAACTCAAAAATGAATTATTATTTTAAAAAGAGCTTTAAATCTAGCTCCTGGAGATGAACTTATAACTGAAGACTTAGCGATGGCCCTTATTGGTGCTGGTGAAGTAACCGAAGGAAATAATCTTCTCAAAAAATTAGGAAAAAAAATTATGTCATAAAAAGAATTCTTCAAAATGAGCTTTAAAACGACGAAAATTGCTCCAAAAATTCTCTGAATTATAGATATTGGAACTTACAAAATCCGTGTTGGAATATGTAAGTTCCATAATTGTGAAATGGAGCTGTTATGATACTGAGAAAAAAGACAAAATGCAGATGATATTGTGATGCATGAATTTGTGAACCTAAAAAATGTATGTAATAATATTGCCTGAGCCATCCAAAAAGCGCAAGTTGATGCTGGAGTTACAATAGATGATATTGTGATGAATATTCCATTTGATGAAATATTTTTCCAAACAAGCAAAATAAATTATATCAGAGAAAATATTGATAAAAATATCGATAAAAAAGAATTAAGAAAAATAATTTGAGAAACTGAAACTCAAGCACTCAAAAAACATTATAAAACAATTGCTCAAAATTCAGGGTACAAGAAAAAAGATGTTCGCTTGATTATTGGATGAATCCCAGAAATAAAAGCTGATAAAAAGAAAGTAAAAAAATTACTCGATATTCAGCCTGAAAAAATTTCAGTAGATTTATTAAACATCTTTATTCCAGAAAATAAATATCAAACTATCCAAACTATAGCAAGATATCTCGGAAAAAATATCAAAAAAATTATCCCGAGTGAATTTGCTGTTACCAACTTATTTCCGAAAAAACAAGATGTAGTAATCATAGATCTATGAAGTACTCAAACTTCGATTATCGTGAAAAAAGATAATAAAATTCTCTGAGTAAGAAAACATGCTTTTTGAATAGATACTCTGATTAAAAATATTAGAAATAATTATAACAGAACAAAAATAGAAATTATTCAAACCATAGATCAAGATATTTATGAACTCGAAAAACAACAATTTTTAGAAATATTTGAAAATATTTTAATTATTTCACTCGAAGAAATAGTTCAAAGTGAAATTTGTCCAAGTGATTTTTTCATGATTGGCTGAGGAAGTAATAAATTTTTAAGAAATTATTTATCACAACAAAATCTCAATAAAAATAATTTAAAAATTGCAAAAGAAATATCTTTTATTTCACCAAAAATTGAATTTTTTGAAAATATTGATTCTTCAAAATCAAATCTCAATATCTATGCTCTTATGATGGGAACGCTTCAATTTATTAAAAATGAAAATGATCCAATAGAAGAAACTCTTAAATCAGCATTATTAGAAATGTGAAAATAAAAAACCCTAAGAATTTTAAAATTCTTAGGGTTTTTTATTTTATGAATTTTCTTCAATATTTTTAATAAAGAAATCTTCTAAACTCCCTGAAATATCTGAAATTTTTGTTCCTTCTACGATTAAGTTTCATTTATGAATGATACTCACTCTATCACAAATACTTTCCACGTCTGCAAGGATATGTGTATTGAAAAAAACTGTTGTCCCGTCTTGTCTCAGAGAAACTAAAAGATCTTTTACCATTTTTCTCCCGATTGGATCTAAACCACTCATTGGTTCATCTAAAAACACAAGTTTTGGTTTATTTATAATTGATTGAGCCAGACCGACTCTTTGTAACATCCCTTTTGAATATGAATGAAGGTATTTATCTGCTGCATCTTCTAATCCAACTTTTTGTAATAATTCATTCACTCTTGCTTTGAGTGTTTCTCATTCTAATCCGAAAAATTTTGCATTAAAATTCAAAAATTCTCTCCCAGTTAAGTGTTTATATAAATAGGTATTCTCTGGCATAAAACCAATTTGTTCTTTTGCTTTTTTTGTGAGACCTTTTTCTCAAAACACACTAATTTCTCCTGATTCTGGTTCTATTAAACCCATTATACATTTCATTGTAGTTGTCTTCCCTGCACCATTTGGACCAAGAAACCCATAAATTTCACCTGCTTGAACAGAAAAACTTACATCTTTTAAGATTTCTTTTTTTGCAAGATATTTCACAATATTTTTTACTTCTAAAATTGTCATTTTCACCAGCTTTAATGAATATAGTCACACGTTATAATAATTTTCTTTTTGTATTTGTAAAGCAAAAAAGTTGATTTTTTCGTATATTTTTATATAATCTGTGTCATAATTAATAATTATTCTTAACATTTACTATAAAACTATGTTAGATTCTGCAAAACAAGCCTTAGATAAAGCTGTAGCTCACCTAGACTATGAATACTCTAAATTACAACTTGGAAGAGCCAATCCAGCTATGGTGGAAGATATCCTTGTTGATTCGTATGGTTCTATGCAACCATTAAAAAATTCTGCTTCTGTAACTCTTATGGATTCTCAAACTTTAAGTATTAAACCTTGGGATAAATCTGTATTACACTCAATTGCAAAAGCAATAACTGACTCTGGTTTAGGATTAAATCCTCAATCTATGGCAGATTCTATCATGATTAAAGTTCCTGCTTTAACAGAAGAAAGAAGAAAAGAAATAGCTAAAATTGCGAAAAAAATGTTAGAAGACGCTAAAATTTCAATCAGAAATGTAAGAGCTGATGAAATGAAAAAAATCAAAAAAGCTGAAGATAACAAAGAAATTTCAGAAGATGAAAGAAAAGACTTCGAAGATGATCTACAAAAAATGATTGAAACAGCAAATAAAACAGCAGATGAACATTTCAAACATAAAGAAGTTGATATTATGAAAATATAATTACTTTTTATAATTTATTCTCAAAAAAATCATCAGAATAAATCTAAAAAAAACTTGATTAATAAAATAATTTTTATATAATCTCGCAGTAATTTCTATTTTTTTTAGAAATAGAAAAATAAAAAAACACATTTAATACATTAATTTTAAACCAAGATGGCTAAAGGTAAAAGAACATATGTAGCATTCTACTCAACAGAAACTGGAAACATGGTTCATATGACAAATATTCAAAAAAAGAATTTTGAAGCTGGTAAAAAAGGACCAGAATTAAGAAAATACAACAAAGTTACTAGAAAACACGAAGTATTAAAAATGAAAGAAATCAAAAAAGGATAATCGAAAGATTATCTTTTTTTTGTGAAAATATTTATAAAAAAAGCATAAATAAATATTTATGCTTTTTTATTAGGTTCTAAATGTATTTTTTTCAATAAATTCATCTACTTGGGTAGAAAGTTCGTCTGAAATAATTTCATTTGTAGATACTTGAGAAACGTCTTCATCTGAATCAAAAGCTTCCATCATTTTTTTAAATTGGAGTACTTTATCAAAATCATCTAACTCTATTTCATTATCTGGAACATAATCAATTTTTGATTCCATAAGTTCGATTTGTTTTTCTTCAAAAAATTTTTCTACTTCATGAAAATCTTCTAATGAAGTTAATATTTTTATATAATTTTCATCAGAAATAATATCTTCAGCAGCTGTCTCAAAAACAAGCTCTTCAATTGCTTCATATTCATATTTTTTTGGATCTATGAATATAACTCATTTTCTATGAAACATCCATGACACAGCTCCATTTTCACCCATATTTCCACCGAATTTTGAAAATGCATGACGTATATTTGAAACCGTTCTATTTTTATTGTCTGTTAGAGTTGTTACCATTACAGCGATTCAACCTGGAGCATATCATTCATATGTAATTTCTAGGATTTGAGCTGCATCTTTATCTTCACCAGTTCCCTTTTTTATAGCTCTATCGATAGTATCATTTGGAACTCCTGCTTTTCTGGCTTTATGAACAGCCGTGTGTAGTGAAGGGTTACTATCTACATCCCCTCATTTTTGGGCTGCTATAGCTATTAATTTTGCGTGAATTGAAAACACTTTTCCTTTCGCTGCGTTCACCACATTTTTTCTTTGTTGTACAACTGGTCCTCTTCCCATAATTTTTTTATAAATAATAATTTATATAAATTTATCTATTTTGGCTCTATTGTCAAAACAAATAACATTTTATATTTTTTTTAGCATTTCTCTAAACCAAAGTTTTTCTCAAAAAAGATACGTGAGATCATAGTGAGCTCTATGAATTGAAACTCCTCTATCAAATTCATTTTGTTCGTCTATTTTTTGTTCTTCAACTATTTGAGTAATTTTTTGAAGTTTTTCATTATAATTCCTCCCTCTGGTCGGAAATTTAACGGTTTGAATATTTGGAAATTTTGAGAAAAATAAATATGTATATAAATTTAAATTATCTCATTTTGCATAAAAATTTGCTAGTTCTTGAGCTCTAAGTTTAGCCTCTCATCAAATATTTTTTATTTTTTCCATATTATATTTCATCGCAGATTGAATAGAGTTTTCTAGTTCTTCTTGAACTTCGATAAAATCATTTATATTTTGATTTTTTAAATATTTTACTGCTTTGAGAAATATTAAAATATTTTTATTATCTTGATGTGTCATTGGTTTCATAGCATCAAAAAATAAATCCACTCTATTTTTATTTTTTCTTACTATATCAAATATTTTTTTATTCAGACTGTCTACATCTTCTAATCATATATCAACAGCCATAAATAAATCATCTAATTGTTCAAAAATATCTTTGTAGGTATCATCGAGTTGTTCAATCTTTTGTTGATTTGAAAGATCTTGATTTTGTAATATTTTTTTAAAATCTGGTCTAAATCTTTTTTTTGTTACTAAATCGTTTACCACAATAGTACAAATATCTTTTGCTCAATATTTATGTTCTGCAAAACAAAGACCATTATTGTAACGACAAAAATCTCATTCTCAAAACACTTCAAATTCTACTTTTGGAAATGTCGTAACAATATTTTCAATTTCTTTTAGAGTTACCTCACGAGATAATATTACTTTATTTATTTCATAATTATCTAAATAAAATGAAATTGCTTGTGTATTATATGCTGCTAAAATAGTAGAAATATTTATTTTTCCAGCATAGTTAATAGATTTTAAGTATTCTAAAATAGTAATATTCCCACAGATTATTCCATCAATATTTATACTTTGAAATTCTTCAACCATTTTTATAATAAGAGGAAATGTTTCATCGGTATAATACCACGCATTGAGGTTTATAAAAACTTCTAAATTATGTTTATGAACTTCATGTACAATTGCTTTAAGAGTCTCAAAATCAGTGATTTGTTCGTGTTCTGAAAATCTCCCGTTTGGACTCACTTCAAAACCAAATTTATCTGACCAATATGGTGGATTATATCCAGTAAAAAATTCGGTTGCTCATCACTCAACTAAAGTCTGAATATATTTTTCTACATCTTTTGCATTTTTTCATTTCGTAGCAAAACCAAGTCACACTATTTTTTTAAACATATTTTTAATTTAACTCTTTATATTTTTATAATTTTAGTATATTTATAAATAACAAAAAAACCAAACAAATATTTATGTTTGGTTTTTTTGTTTTTGCATTATCGCTACAAAAAGATTCGATTAAAAGTAAACTTTATTATTTAACATTCTGTAATGTTCTCTAACAATAGCTTTTTCTCTTAATTTTTTATTTGAAGGTTTCCCTACAGCGTATCTTTCAGTTTTAATTTTGTTGGCTATTCTTGATTGGAAAAATAATTTTTTGTATCTTAAAATTAGTTTTTCATTCGTTTCACCTTCATTTCTAACAGCGTAAATCATGCGTTCTACCTCCTTAGGCAAAATTAGTATTAATAAATTGTAGATTCCTCTACAAGTGCAAAAATTTTATTTATTAATTTTCATTTGTCAAAACAAAATTCCCCGTTATATTTAGAGTCAAATTATAACAAATAAAAATATTTATGAATAACGAAAGATTAAAAAAATTAGAAAGTGTTGCCAGAGAACTTGTTACAAATTATATTTTCCAAGAAATGGGCGAAGAAGCTCTTGAATTTTGACTCATCACTGTAACAAATATCAAAATTAGTAGTGACCTATCATATCTAGATGTATTTGTAAGTTGTTTTAATAAAAAAGACGAACTCACAAAAACTATGGCAAAACATGCCCATGATGTTCAAAGAAAATTTAACAAAGCAGTTGCAGTAAGAAAATTACCAAAAATTCGTTTCCGTTATGATGATTCTGGAGCTATCGGAGAAGAAATTACCAATACAATAAATTCACTTGATATTAAATAGATTCCATTATGAAAAAATATTTTCAAAAATATATAGACCAAATAAAAGATTTCAAAAAAAGAAGAAATAAAAGACCTAAATCAGTAACACTACACGATACAAAAAGAGATAACTATAGATGTAAAAGAAAACAATTAGCTATTCGATTTAATTCATTTTACAAGATAACATGAATTTTTCAGTATAAATGAATTATTATTAGTGGATTTTCTATTTTAATTATTGCCCTAATACTATTTTTATTATATTGACCTGTCTATACAGTAAAATTTGTAAATATTATACGTAAGGACAGTATAACAAATATAGATTTAGCCTATAATGCGTTGAGTGATATTCGTGGGAAACGTTTGTTTGAAATTGATGAATCTAATATCAAACAAAAGCTATTAGATTATCAAAACAATATTGATTATGTAGATGTAGATATAAATTTTCCAAATACTCTAGAAATATATATTCTTTCATATCCGATATATTTTCAAACGACTATTGAAGAAAAAAACTTTTATATTTCACAAAATGGATCCCTAATTCCAGGAAAACAAAATGAAGAATATAAAAATATTATTTTAAAAAATTGACTTCAAACAAATATTTTTCCAGATTATAAAAAGTTTTTTGAACAAAAAAATATGGAAAGTATTTATGAAGCGATATTTTATTTTGAGCAAAATATCGTAGGAAGTAAAATCAAAAATATATTATATTATGAAATTGAAAAAGAAGTACATTTTGAATTAGAAAATGATAATATTATTATGTTTACTTTGGAAAAAGATCTCAAACAGCAAATTAAAAAAACAGCTATTTTTCATGCAGAACATAGAGAAATAACTGACGATTGATTGATATATTTAGATATGAGAGTAACCAATAAAGTATTTTATTGTGATAATGAAACTCCTAATCAATGTAGAAATAATTTAAAAAAGATTTATCCTCAGTAGGATAAATCTTTTTTAAATCATACGATAAGTCATCATTTCTCAGCATCTTGAAAATATAATTCATCGACTATATTTATAATAATAAGGAATAATCCTCTTCCACGAATTGAATTATGTTTTGTGAAATCAATTTGTGATCTTTTATTTTTGCATTCATTCATTTGTTCAGCAGATTTTGCTGTTTTTCCATTTCCTGAATCTTGAACTTGAATATTTAAATAAATATTATTTTTTTCTTTAGTTATTTCCAAACGTAGTATATTTGTATCTCCTGGTTTGCTACCATGTTCAATGGCATTGTTATTCATCTCGTCACACGCTAATATATAGCGAGAGATGTCTTTTTGATTAAGTTGAAATGATTTTAAAATATATTCTACACAATCTCTCAAAATTTTTGCATTTTTAAAATCACTCTTATAAACAAATTCTAAAGAAGCTGATTGTGAAGTGATATAATCATCGAGGACTTTGAGTGAGAAAGTATCTCACTGCGTATGGTTAATAGAAATTGTATGCATAAGCGAAAATCTAAAAGTAATCTATATAATTATACACTTTTTAAAATGATAATGCAAAAAAAAACACATTTTATAAAATAAAATGTGTTTTCTAGAAAATGCTTATTATTATCTAACAGCTTCTTTAAGTGTTTTACCAGCTCTAAATACAGGTGATTTCATCGCAGGAATTTGGATAGATTCTCCAGTTCTTGGATTTACACCGTTTCTAGCAGCTCTTTCAGAAACTTTGAAAGCACCGAAACCAGTAATATTAACTTCATTACCTCCTTTTAATTCAGAAGTAATTACGTCGATCATAGAAGCTAAAGCTTTAGATACTGCGTCTTGAGATAGTCCCGCGTCTGCAGCAACTGCTTTAATAAAATCTGCTTTTTTCATAAACAAAAAATTAGTTATTAATAAAATAACAAAGCTATACTAGCAGATTTTTTTCGCTTTGCAAATTTTTTTTTGAATTTTTTTATTTTTTTCTGCTATTTTAAGGGAAAAGTTTTTTTAAAATAAAAAGAAACAGCTATTTAAAGCCATTTCTTTTTATTTTACTTAATCACTAAAAATGGCATATTTAAGCATATTTAGGAACTCTGTATTATTATATTTTGTTTCAATATTGTGTCTATAATTTCCAACTTGGCCACTAGAAATTATATTTGTAATAGGTTTTGAAAATGTTTCTGATGAAGTTAAAATAAAATTTTTATTACTATTTGATGTGTTATTTAATATTAAATATACATTATTATTACCATTTAAAAAATTTTGCTGACTCATGTTTGTTACAGATGATTTTCATGAATTATCTACTACTTTTCATTTCCCTGATTGATTGTTTCCAACTCAAGCAATCCCATTATTTCAAGATAATAAGTTCCAAACTATTCCATCACTACTTTGTAAATTTATATTTCCAGTATTTTGAATAGAATTATCATCATATTGATAAAATAGTGGAATAATAGAATATTCTCCTGGTGCTAAATCTTGTGAGTATTCATAATTTCAAGAGTTATTCTCTGGTAATAGATTTATGTTATAAGTTACCTCTACATCTCTATTTTTTTTAAAATTTCATTCAACTCACAAAATATTTCTAGAATCTGCTTCTCATTCTGATATTTCATAATCAACTCAGTATCACTGATTTTTTATTTTTAAAAGAGCCAATTCTTTCCCTGTTTCTGCTCAAGCAAATGCTTTCATAGAGTCTCACATGGCTCTATTATCACGCATTTCTTTTAATACCAGATTTAGAACGGTTACTGTTAAAACCAATAAAAATCCTATGAGTAACATAGCAATAATTACAGAATATCATTGTTTATTATTTTTTCTCATTTGAAGAAATTATTAATTAAGGTCTGGTCTTTGTGAAATTGTTGTTTGAAAATCCATACGATTTTGTTTAATTAAATCTGGCCTGATTCATTTTTTTGCTGAAGGTTGTACCTCCATTATAATGGTAACTTTTGATATTTCTTCATTACTGACTTTAAATTCTAAATTTTTTACATCTACCCAAGAATTCATAAGTGGTTTACCATTTTTTAAAATAGTACATCCTGATTCATTGGTTTCATCACAATCGTCATTTCCAGCAATGATATAATTATCTGCTACTTTTTTTCAAAGTCTATATACATCTGTGCCTATACATATTTTTATACCTCAAGTGTGAATACCACCTGAAAATCCACAAGAATCTATATCATTATCCACTACTCAATTGAGTGGTTTTTTTCTAATATCCTCTGCAATTGTTTCTATAGCATTTTTAATATTTTCTTGCATTGATCTATTAATATCAGTTTTGAGACTTATATCACTTGATGAAATATAAATTTGCATCACAGAAATCATAATAATTGATAAAATAGTTACCGCTACGAGTACTTCAATTACGGTAAATGCTTTTTTAAAATTTTGTTTCATATTGTTTTTTACAAAAAATTATAATTGTTTCCAATCCGTTAAAATAGTTTTTATCTCAAAGTCATGACGACCTCTTGATTCCCAAATAACTCTTGAGCTTATTAAAATTTGATTCGTTTCATCTCTCGAAATTTCTACATATTTTATATATGGAGTTTTTGTATTACTTCATCCATTGTCATCAAATGTATAGATTCTTTGAGTTTCATCAAAATATACTCTATATTCATCTCTCAAGCTAATATTTGAATTTTGCATAATTTCTTCAGATAGATTCATATTATCTGATATTTTTTCAATATTTAAAGGAAAGCTTGATGAAGCTTCGAAATTATTTTCTACTTTATATATTCCAGCATCTAAAACATTTGAAAAATCTGGATTCATAGAATCTAGAGGATTTATTTGATCAAATTTTTGAATTTTTGCATAATTATAATCTCTGTTATTTCTCAAAATTTCGAGTTGTTCACGAGCCAAGTTTGAAGCAATAATATAGTGTCTATTGTGATCATTTATTCTTACAGATGAGCTAATAACGGCATACACAGAAATTATTCACAAAGAAAATATAAACATTCAAATTATTATTTCTATGATGGAAAATCATTTTTTATTATTTTTCATATTATTTTTTATTAATAATCAACTATTTGAGTTTCAGTAAAATACGTAATAGAATCACGCAAAGATCACCCAGTAGCTTTTTTGTAGGCAAATTCTATATCTACTTCTCAAGAAGTAGAGAAAAAAGTATCTCATGAAAGAACTCAACCTGATCCAGAAATTGCTTGAAAATAAATTAATCATTTATTTTCTCAATTAATTCTTTCAAATCACATACCTGGTTGAAGCTGTAAACTTAAAACTTCAGTTTGAGAGAGAGCATCATCAATTAATAAATTATTATTTGAAATATCAGCTAATGTAGTAGAATAATTAAATGGAATTACTTGAATTTCATCTGGATTATTTGAATCAAAATATACCCCAACAGAAATATTTTTATTTTCTCAAACTCTTCAATTTAGAGCCATATTTTTTGCTTCATAAATAACCTGAGTCACTTCTTTTTGGGTATGCTTTACCTTTGATTTATTTAAGTAATATCAATATGGGACAAATGCCATCACACTAATTATCGCTACCATAGTTATGGCAATCAAAAATTCAATAAGTGTAAAAGCTGAATTTTGAGAGTATTTCATAAGTTTTTTATTAGAAACAATACATACTCAAATAGTACAAAAAAAACGAAAAAATTCAAAATTTTTTCGTTTTTCTCTACCCTACTGTATTCGTCACTTGTAAAATAGCTCCAAATATTGCAAAAGCAAACCAAGTTACAAACAATCATGCAAGTAAAATAGCTAATGGTTCAATCCATTTAGTAAGATTTGCTAAAGAATATTCTACCTCCTTTTCATATTGACTATTTAGTTTTTTAGAAATTTTTTCTAAACTTGCCGTTCTTTCTCAAACCGATAACATTTGTAAAAAATCTGCAGGAAAATATATTTTTCTTGGATCAACTTGTTTCATTGATTCTACAATTTGTTCTCCTTCACCTACTTTTTTTTGAATATCTTCAAAAAGATGCTTATAAATTTCATTATCCGTTGATTTTCATACTAATTTTAAAGTATTCATAACAGATACTCCAGCTCAAATTAAACTTCATAAATTTGAAGATACATTTGCTAAAATATAATTTCTATATACTTTTCCAATTAATGGCATATGTAAAAAGAAATGATCTATTTGCTCTTTTCAAGATTGAGTTGATTTGTATCAAATATAACCTACATATAGACTTGCTAAAGATAAGAATAATAATCAATAATTATACTTAACAAAATCAGAAGTAGCAATAAGGGCTTTAGTTGCAGCTGGAAGCTGAACATCTGTTCACTCAAAAAGAGGCATAATTGCTGGTATAACATACACTAAAACAACAATTATTGCTATAAATAAAAATACAAATATTATAAATGGATACGTTAAAGAAGATGTAACTTTCTTTTTTAAATTATGAACTTTTTTCAAATCCTCTGAAAGTTTCGCTAAAGCTCAAACTAATCCTCATGTTTGCTCTCAAGCTTCTACAATAGAAACTTCTGCACGAGAAAAAATATCTGGCATTTTTTTCATTGCTTTTGAAAAAGGATCTCAACTTTGAATGTACATATGTAATTCATCAATTTTTTCTTTAAAATATTCAGATGTAACTTTCGCTTCAACAGAATCAAGTGATTCTGTAATAGAAACTCATCCATCTACCATAACTGATATATATTCAAAAAAGTTTGCTTTATCAAGTTGAGATACACTCTTAAATAAAATAAATTTTTTATTTTTAAGTGTTTGAGTATTGGCTGTATTGTGTTGCATTTTGTTTTATCTATAAAATATTTTTAGAGGTACAGAAATATTATATCCTCCTTCTCTTCCATCATTTGGAAAGTTAAAGTCTGAAATAAAAAATCTATATTTTGCATCTTCAGCGACTAAATAATCAAGAAAATCTTTCATAACCTGAGCATCACTTACAATTGCTTCTACATTTACAGTTTTTTCTAAAAAACCGAAATCATTTTCTTGAGCCTCAGTAAGTGAAATGTTTGTAATTTGTAAATTTCATTGTGCATTATTCGAAATTTCTTGATATGTGTATAAGTAATCTAACATTTCATTTTCTTTGAAATCTGCTAAATACCTTTGAGTTACTGCTCCTGATTGCGTTATTTGTTGTTTTATTTTTTGCAGTTCATCTTGTTGGTTACGGACATCTTGAATTTCTTCTTTTAATTGATGAGATCTATCATTATTTTCTTGTAATTTCATTACTTGAGAAGAAGTAAATAAAACAACAATGAATAGAGAAATTAAAATAAGAAAATAGCTAAGAAATTTATTATTTTTTAATTCTGCTGACATAAATTAATTTTTTATGAATTATAATTATTATTTAATTGAAAATTGTAGTGGGATTTTCACATCTAAATCTGTAGATTCAACACTAGAAATAAAGTCTAAATCAAATAATGACTTATCAGATTTTCTATAATCTCAGATAAAACGCACGGCTTTATTATAAGAAACTCCTGTATCATTTGTATTAAATTGAGCTTTTGTAGTCACTCCTCCATTAGAAAGATTAAATCCTCTAAAATCGATACTATATGTTTGAGAAATTTCTTCCAAATGGTTAATATATGCACTTACTTGAGATCTTTTATCTAAAGTATCTAAGGAGTTTTTATGAAGTGTCATAAGTTCATAGACATATACTTTTTTCTCCGCTTTTAATTTTTTTATTGTGTCTTTATGTTCTTGAAGCGTTACTTCCATTTTATCA
This sequence comes from Patescibacteria group bacterium, assembly GCA_965656795.1. GTDB lineage: Bacteria > Patescibacteriota > Gracilibacteria > BD1-5 > UBA6164 > CAJXJP01. The sequence continues at coordinate 3,476 of CBFHLZ010000007.1, read as the reverse complement.
ACTTTTTTTGATAAAATAGAATTATAAACCCCAAATCAGATAGTTATACTCAGAACTACAATTAATAAGATAATTGCAAATTTTTGTCCTTTATTTGAGTATTTAAACTTAGGTGCGTGTTCAGACATACATTAGTTTTAAGAAATATTCAATACTATAATATCATATAAAAAAAATAAATTCAAAAAAAAGTCATTGACAAATAATCAATGACTTTTTTTATATTAATTTCCTCAATCATCTACAATAGAATAATTTGCATCTGATGTAGAAGCATTATCAAATACTCCAAAAATAAATCCAATAATTGAATATGCTAAAAACATTATTAATAAACCAATTGCAACATAGGTAATTGTCTTTTTTGAATTTGAAACTTTTTCATCGTCCCCTGCAGCAGTTAAAATATTAAATCCAGCATAAATAATATATAAAACTCATACAATAGCCATAAATGTGAGTACATAGTTTACAATATCTTGAATATATTGTGAAGCAGGTTTATTTTTTTCTGATCCATCTAATGCATCTCTTACGGCCTCAATACCATCATCCGTACCACAATCATCATTTTGACATATATATGGTTGTGCTCAATCTCAGTCAAATAAATCTGATAAAAAACCAGCAGAAACTCAAGAAATAGAAATTCAAAAGATTGTTAAAAATGTAAAAACACTCAGAATAATTTTTTTCATATTTTTTTATATAAATTATATTAGACTAATTATAAAATATATTTCTATAAAAGTCAAAAATTAAAGCCTTGAAAAAAAGAAAAAATCTATACACTTATGCCAATAAATATTAAAAAAATAAAATGATAAAAAATATTATTACGATAATTTTAAGCTTCATCGTCTGCGCGTGAGCATTTTACTTAAATCAATATGCAGGTGTTTTACAAATGATATTAACTCTTTTAGTCTACTGAATGGTTTTATTTTCTATTCACTATTTTTGGAGAAGCTTTAGAAAAAAATCTATCATGGATTTTAATGAATTTATGAGAAATTTTGCACTTTCTGCCTGTAGTTTTATCATAATTATTTCTGCTAGTTTAGGATATTTCTGATATTATCATAATATTCAAAACCCACTTACCATTGAGCAAAATACTATCTCAAATGGAGAAAAAACAGTAGTTTTTCAAAATATGATTCATATTTGAAGTGAAAATTTTTATGAAAAAATAGCTCAGGAAATCACAAAATATAAACAAGATGGATATGTATATTTTTTCGAATGAGTAAAGCTTGGAAGCCAAGAAAGTAGTGAAGCTTTTGATAAAGCACTTGGAGTAGAATTTGATGAAAATTTATACAAAAATATGTCGAAACTCTACTGATTAGTTCCACAAGATAATTCAAAATTTTTATGACTTGTAAACGATAAAGATTTCAATATTGATACTAATATGGATAATATTATCCAAGCATATAATGATCTAAAAATAGAAAGAAACC
>CBFHLZ010000007.1:0-1912 GCA_965656795.1 Patescibacteria group bacterium | reverse complement strand
AACGATAAAGATTTCAATATTGATACTAATATGGATAATATTATCCAAGCATATAATGATCTAAAAATAGAAAGAAACGTAGAAAAAGAATATAAAACTCCGGTAGATATAAATGGACAAACTATTGAAACTTTAGCGAGTTTACAAGGAAGAGAATTACAAATACTGGTGTTTATAAACCAAGCTATTCTCTCAGCTATGACAAAAAATGATACTATTATGAAACAAATTCAAAATACTTTTTGAAACGAAGAATTATTTGAAGTTATTTTACATGGAAGAAATAAAATTGTAGCTGAAGAAATTATCCAAAGTGAATATAATAAAATTTTTGCAACCTACTGAGCCCTTCATTTTGATGGAATTTTAGAAATACTACAACAAAATGATCCAAACTGGAAAATAGTAGAAACAAAAGAATTTTTACCTTTTGAATAAAAATAAAAAAGTTCCCGGGAAAATCCCGGGAACTTTTTTTATTCTTCATCATCATTGTAAAATATCCCACTCACATAGAGATATCATCCGATAAAATATACAAACATTACAAAGCTAAAACCAAGTGTCAAAGCTACATCAAATATCATGTGTAAAAAAACCGAAATAAGTAAACCAAATAAAAATATTTTCAAATATGGGAAACTCAAATCTTTATCTCTATATTTCAAAAGAGCTTTTGAAAAATAATATGCGACGATACTACTGGATAAAACATGGACAATTACAGCAAAAGTTGAACGGAAAAAATATAACTTGAGCAATTCCCCACTCATACCAACTTGTGTATAATAATTATACAAATACAACATATTTTCTACTAAAGAAAAACCAAGTGCCACGAATATTGCGTATAAAACACCATTTTTTATAGAAGTGATTTGTAAAACACTGGATTGTAAAAAATTAAAATGTTTACTTGCCTCTTCAATAAACGCAACTATCAAATAATAAAAAACGATTAATTTGAGTGAATTAAAAATAATATTTCCAAAAGCAACTCCATCTGCTATTTCAAAATTTACAAAATCTAAAATATAATTTGAAAGAAATACAAAAAATATGAGAAATAAAATAAAAAATAAAAATACTAAAATATTTTTAAAATAAATTTTCATTATTTCGCGAAATTTTAGAAAAATATTTCAAAGCAACAAAGATGATAAAATAATTAAAATCAAAAATAAACTCAAAGAAATTCAAAATTCTATACTGGTAAAAAAATCTTTTATTTTTGATGCAAAATAAAATGTATTGAGGTATTTAAAGTCAAAAAAGTTGAGGATTTTTTCCATATGCAAAATAGGCACAACCGAAAGAGCTCATCATAAAATCCCTACAAAAAAACGTTTTTTGTTGAGTTGATTGTCGTCAATATACGAAAAAATATATGCCCAAATAACCATTGGGAAAAATGAAATTGCAGCCAGGAGAATATAAAAAAATATTTCTTTCATAGGAAAAATTATCAATACTAGAGTTTTGTTTTCATTGTAGCAAGTTTCAGTTTTTTTTGCAAATAATAAAAAAGTCCCCGGGAAATTTCCCGGGAACTTTTTTATTTAAATATTTTATATTTTCAAAATTGAACATAATCGTCTCCGTGAGGATTTGGTCATTTAGCTTTTTTGAAAATATTACTTATAGCTAAACCACTTATTCACATCATTAACAAGAGAGTTCCTAAAATATATCCTACTAATTCTGGAAAAACAAGTAATGTTATCCCAAAAATTATTAAAAATATTGGTACTAATTTCATAATTTTATTTTTATTATATATTTATTTTATTTCTTGAATATCAGCTCAAAGTTTTTGAAGTGTTTCGACAAAATCCTCATATCCTCTGTGAATATATTCAACATTTGTTACGGTTGATTCTCCATCTGCAATAAGTGCTGCAATTACCACTGC
>CBFHLZ010000006.1:0-29996 GCA_965656795.1 Patescibacteria group bacterium | reverse complement strand
TTTTATGAGTAAAATGAGTTACTGCTTCAGCATTAATAGAAAATTTTACAAATAAAATTACTGCTTTTAGATTCCAAGCAGAATGAAAAATAGATGTAAAACTATGGGCACAAGATAATGCAGAAAATCTAACAATTCAAAGTTTATCGTACATGATAGATAAAACTCCACCTCAACTGGGTGCGATGTGATTTTCTGAAAATTCTCCATATATTTCTGTTGAAGATAGGAGTGGTAAGAATTATACTGTAAAAATAAAAGCAGCTATTTCAAAATATTTTGGATTTAATAGTTTTCCTACTTTAGAAGACTATATTGATATTCCTAGAATAAAAACAGAGAACGTTACTCAAATGAAAACGATTCGTTATAAAGTAACAGGAGTTCCTCGTAATGATAATTTAACAATTTCACTTCCAGATCTCACAGACTCATGAAATAAATTAGCGCAAACAAATGTATCTGGTTTACAAAAAGTAGAGTTATTAATGAATAATGAAGTATTAAAAACTTATACAAACTTAAAAAATTGAGCAAATACATTTACTATTCAACCAAGGCTTATATTTAATTTATCAGCAAATTCAGGAGAGTATGTTATTTTAAGAACGTATGATAATGCTTCAAACACTGCGGATCATGTATTTTATACATATAGAGATGAAACAGTACCTCTAGTCAATGCTATGGATTTTAGATTATCTGGAGATGATTATAATATTGTTTCTCAAGGATCAGGGCTTTCTCCATTTAATCTTGCTAATAATCAAGCAGCAATTTCATATAATTGGTGACAAGTAAATACTCATATGGCTGATATTATTATGAAAGTTGAAAAAGATAAAGATATTGCATCGAAAAATAATTACAGCTTAAATGAGGATGAATCAATCACTCATAATACAACAAAAATAGAGCTTACAGATGTAGATGTAGATTTATTTAATCCTGCTTCATGAAAAAATTTTAGAGTATACTCAGTAGAATTTGAAACTCCTGGAATTATTTGAAACAAAATCTGTGATTCTGTAGGGAATTGTATAAATTGAGAAAAGATTTTATCACAAATTAGAACTATTGCAGGTGACATTTCGCCAGAAACTTCTACACTTCAAGTGCAAACTCCAAATGAAGCATTTGCTGATAACGATTCTAAATACAATTTTTCACTTAACCTAAAAGATAAATATTGAAATTCGATTAGAGAAGTTACAAATACTTGAGATTGAGTTATCAAAACAAATCTATACACATTTAATTTTGAAAATGGTTTAACTCAACAACTTGCTGATAATTTTAGTAATTCTAAAATTAATAATCCTGTATCTATTCAATCAAATGGAATTAATGAGATTGAAGATAATAAAATCAATTCAAATATTTCACAAGTTACATTTAAAGAAAAATTTAATTCGAGTAATGGTATAATAGATTTTAATATTTCGTCTTTTGTTCCGACGTATTGAGCATATCCATTCTTAAAGAATAATACTATCTTTGCTTTTGATAAAACTCAATCATATTTAGCATACAATCAATCAATTACATATGATTTTGATACAAAAAATTCTAAATCTGATTTTAGTTATGATTTAGACTATGGTACTTCTTCAACTATTACAATAGATGCTAATTTACAAGAACTAGCAAGCGATAAATATAATATGCTTATTACACCTACATATTGAGAAGTAACAAATACGTTTTGAAATTCATTTTTCAAAGACATTCAAAATACAAAAAAACTACAATTAGAATTTGCAACTCCTGTACTCTATCATGCAAAAGATTTTAATATCCTCAGAGATGGGATTGATTCAAGTCATATTAAACAAGTAGAACAATATGGTACAAATATAAACTCTATAAAATATATAGATAAGTATTTTGATATTGATAACCAAAATATAGAATCTCCTAAAGTAGATTTTTATGTAAACTGATGAGATAGAAATAAAATGTCATGAGAGCAAAATTTTAATAATTCTCCATATAGTGCAAAATATGAAGCAAAAGAATGACAAGACTTCAGTAAATGGTGATATGTATCATATCTAATATATAATATTGGACCAAAAGAAATAATGCTTCCAGCTATTTCAAGATGAATAAAGTCAAATAGTTGAAATAGACTCCAATCATCTGCTTATTTTCCAAGCAATGTTACAGAAGATGAAGATGCAGGAACTAGTTTTCTTACCGATGATGTGGCTATAGATGGACTCGTTAATAATATTGATGGGTGAGCTAGAAGTGATATTGATACACAACTTGGTCTTGTTTCTCTGGATTTAGAAAGACCATATACACGAGCTGGATTACTTGAAAATGTAAAAAAGAAAATATTTGAAATAAATAGACAAAATAGATGGTGTGAAGATGATACTATTAATATTAATTTTGAAGATAACAATTGTACATTTAATATTGAATGAGAGAAAATTACATTTATTAAATGAAATGTAGAAATCACTGGCTGAAATGTTATTGGGAAAAGATCAATTATAGTTACAGAAGGTTCTATTGAAATTACCTGAAATATTACTACCAAGAATAATAATGGTCAATTATTTGTAGCCTCAATTTCAAATAAATGATTAGAAAATATAACATTAGGGAATAATGAAGAAATACAAGATTTTAATAAAAAAGGTTGGATTTCAATAGATCAAAAAGTAACTAACATAGATGCATTTGTACTGGCACAAGGACCTTTAGTTTCAACTAATGGTGGAAATATAATTACAAATTATCAAAGAGATGATCAATTACTAAATCAATTGCATATTTATGGTTCAGTATTCTGACTCAATACTATTGGTGGTTCAAAAACAGGGAATTGTCCATATATAGAACAATGAAACTGTGAATCGTGATCAAATGAATCAAAAGTTTACGATCTGTCTTTTTTGAGAAGATATACACTCATTGATTGAGCAACTGTAGGTCAGCCAAATTATAGAATTCCGTATAATCCTAACTTTAATTCAGATTGATTCTGATGAGTTTTAGGTTCATGAGGTTGTGAATATTTTGATGATACAATTGCAAATCAACAATCAGCTCAAAATTGTAACTCAGCTTTAAGAATTCCGGAGAAAGAAAAACATTGGTACGCTCCAGTTATAATTCAAAGAGATCAAAGATGGTCTTTGAGTCCTACATATTTTTCAAAAGAAGATTAAATCTTCTTTTGAAAAATTAAATATTTATTAAAAAATTAATATGTGAAAACAAAAAATATATAAATCTCTTTTTTCAATACTACTCACAGGAATTTGTGTGACAGCTGTTACATATGCAGCAAGTGTGAGTTATATCAAAGATTGAGAAGTTCTTACTGAAGCATATATGACTAATTTAGTATCAACGTTAAATGCAAAAGCAAACTTAGCCGATATTTATACAAAAGCACAAGTTGATAGTAAAATACAAAGTTTAAATTCAAAAATTACTGATTTAACAAATAGGTTAAATGCTCTTGAAAATTCTTCTACGATTGTAGATAAAAATTGTCCTACATGATACTTATTTGATGAAACAATAAATCAATGTGTACAAAACTCTATTTGTAGTATATCTTCATGTCCTGCATGATTTAAACTTGATTTTGGAATATGTAAATGTATACCAGATAATCAATCTTATAGATAATAAAAATTAATAAAAAATTATGAAAAAAACAATTTTAAAAACTGTATTTTCAACTCTACTTACATGAGTAATTGTTACTGGAACTGTTTTTGCTTTTACAAATACTGTTCCGTATAAACAAGACAATCAAATAGTATCTGCAGCTGAATGGAATACAATTAAAACTACTATAGATAGTTTAAAAAATAGTATGAATTTAAGTAATTACTTTACAAAACAAGAGGCCAAAAACACTTTTATAGATGCTGGGGATTTAACAGCTTGTAAAGCATGAGAAGTAGCTAAAATGACTGCTACATGATTTATTTGTGTTACTCAAGAATGATGATCAAATGCTGATATGGATAATTATTTTTCGAAACAAGAATCTGATAAAAGATATTTAAAAGAGGTACAAATGCCAACGATAGTTATGGAATATGGTTGATTTCAATGAAAAGCAAATGTAAATCATAGAGTAAATAAGCCTACTTGTTCAGCATGATACAATCCAAAAATTCAAGTTAACTTAGATTGGTTTAAAACTATTTGAGATGTAAACTGAGATGATATTATATGAACATGGTCTGTAGATAAATGATCTTATTGGTATGTAAATGGTTGAGACTATGATTGTGGTATAGTACTTTCATCATGAGAAATTATTGAATGATGTGGAACAAATGATAATAATTATAATCAATCTAAAATATCATATACAACATACTGTACTTCTGTACAAAAAGAACTACCTAAGTGTAGTACAACAAAAGGACAATGTACAAAATGAACTGCCAGCTCTGTATACATGGGAACTTGGACCTGTAAACATTCTGGTGAAACAGAAAATTGTGGTCAATTTGATCCATCAGATATATGTAGAACTAACCCTAGTGCTCCAATGTGTAGATAAATATAAAAAAAAATCCCTTGCGGGATTTTTTTATTTGTAAATTTTTATCTATTTGGATCAGTTGTTACTACTTGTTCTTCGTAATAACTTGCAACAACTTGGATTCAAACATGTTCAGTACCGGCAAAAAATAATCATTGTCCAACAGCTGCATTGAGTAAAATATATTTTTCTTGTTCAGTGAGTTTAAATACATTTTGTAATACATCAATTGATGCACTTGATTGTTTGAGCAATAATTGCATCGAAGAGTTTGTCACAATTGGTTTCCCAAAAGGACTAGCAATAAAATCTTCTACATCTTGGGTAATAGTAGTGATTCATAAATTATATTTTCTAGCTCTTTTTACAAGTCCATAAAGAAATTTTGCTGAATCATCATGTTGCATGATATTCCAAGCTTCATCAACCACTAATAATCTTTTTTTATTACTGGATTTTACTTTATTCCACATGTAATTTAAGATTACATACATCGCAATAGGTCTAAGCATATCATCTAAATCTCTTACTGAAAAGACTTGTAATCATTCTTTGAGATCAATATTTGTATGTTGAGAAAATATTCCTGAAAATATTCCTGTTGTATATTTTTGAATACGTGTTACAAGAGATTTTGCACCATCCATAGTATCTAAAACATCTTCTAAGTCACTCATAATAGGAATTTGTTTTCCGATAATTGAATCATCATCAAATGTAATACCTTTCAAACTATAGGTAGTAATAATAGCTTTTTCCATTATAGCTTCTTCTTGAGCTGACATTTTTCACAGCATCAAATTCATAAGACCAAGGAGATTAATAACTCCTGATCTGAGTAAATCTCAAGGTTTTTCATTTTGATCTTTAAGTGCAAGAGGCAGATCAAATGGATTAATTCTTTGATTTGAATTTAAACTTACATCTAAATAACTTCCTCATACTTGATTTATAAGTGCTTGATATTCATTTTCCGGATCAATTACAATTACATCAGTTCCCATCATAAGAGTTCTGAGAATTTCTAATTTAACTGCAAATGATTTCCCTGAACCTGATTTGGCAAATACACACATATTTGCATTTTCAGATTTAAATCTATCAAATAAAATCAAAGAATTATTATGCGTATTAATCCCATATAAAATCCCATCATCATGACTTAGAGTACTTGAAGAAAAAGGAAAAGTAGTGGAAACTCAACCAGTAGACATATTTCTATATACTCCTAATTCGTCTCTACAAAATGGACCTGTTGTAATAAAACCTTGTTCTGCTCTGAGAAAACTTTGTTTTTGTAATACATTTCTCCCTCATAAAATAGTTTCTATATCTCTTCCAATTTTATTTAATTTATCATCACTCTCTGCATAAATAGTAATATAAAGAGAAAGGTGGAAATATTTTTCTTGACCACGAGTAAGATTATGTCTGAGTTCTTCAACATCTTGAATTTGTGCTTCAATAGCTGGGTCATTTACGAGTCATTTTTCAGCATTAATTGATCTTTCAGAATGCAGTTGAGTAAGTCTTTTTTTCAGAAATTTTTGAATTTCTCCTGAATCACTTGGATAAATATATAAACTCATATCAAATTTTACATCCCAATTGATAATAGGTGAAAGCCAGTTTCATTCTAAAAATGTAGGATATGCAAATACAAAAAAAGTACGAGCCAAGGTGTCATTGACTTGTATTTTATTTGGCCAAATTTTCATATATGCCGGAGAGATTGCATCTTTTACATACGCAAGAGCTTCGTTATATTCTTTTTGAGTTTCTAGTAATTGTTTTTCTTCATTTTTATCAACGACTGCTTTTTTTGTTTTTGTAATTGTTTTTTTCTCAGCATGTTTTACAATATAATGGCTTACATCTCACGAAATTTTTTTATCTACCAGTATTTTTAATTTTTCTTGATTCGACACGTCCCTACAAATAATGGAATAATTTGATTTATTTTACTGTAACAAGTGCCATTGTAAAGAGAAATTCTTTTTTTGTACTGTACTATTTTTAATTATTTGTTGTAAATAAAAAATCGATACTCGAGTATCGATTTTTTACCATTTCCGTTCTGTGAGAAATTGGTCTGGAATTTCTGCATCAAAATCATGAGCTATATCAAATTCTTCGGCTTTATAATGAACCGTAGCAAGAGTTACATCATCAAATTGCGCGTGTTTATATCACATGAATTTAGATAATTCTATGGTAATATTATTAAAAACACTACGAGAAGATTTATAATTTTTATTTGGAAGATTTGGAGCTTTTTCTATTGCTTCAACTAATCTATCTTCTCAAAACATTTGTTCATTCCCATTTTTTGAAGGTTGATTAATTGCTTCAGTAATACCATCAGAATATAAAACAATTATATCATTTTCTTCGAATTGGATTTCTTTTTCTTTGAGTAATTTTGAACAATCTTTAATCATTCAAAGTGCTACTCAACCAGATTTGATTCTATAACATTTTTTTTGTTTATGTTTATAAATCATTAAATATTCGTGTCATGCTCCGGTCATAAATAACCTTTTTTCTTTTTCATCCCAACGAACCATTAGTAAACTCATAAGTAAATTTGCTTTTATTCTGGGTTTTAATATTTCGTTTGTTTTGGCAAGTATTGTATTGCCATGTTTAAACACCTTTGCAAAACCACTAATAAGTGCATTCACCATAATCATAATAAATCATGCTCAAACTCCGTGACCAGTTGCATCTCACACATAAATATAATAATTATCTTCCACTTGAATAATATCAAAAGAATCTCAACCAATTTCACCGGCTGGTTTTGATTGCATAATAATATCTAAAGAGGGAACTTTTGTTAATTTTTTAGTTAACATTTTTCCTTGAATTTCTTTTCAAAGATCTACTTCTGATCTAATTTCTTTTCCATGTAAAAATTCAGATTTAATATTTTTAAGTGTATTAAGTGTTTTTCAGAAAAATTTTAGTACAAAATTTAAATTTGGATTCCAAGACTTTTTAAATTGAATATCATTATTTTTAAATTCTCATAAATAAAATTTTTTAATTGTTGTCTCAAGATTTTTTATAGGTTCATAAAAAAACTTATTAATTGCTGCCATTAATACGAGAAATTCAATAACTACAATTGTAGCTAAAATCATGTACATTGTTGTAGTATTTACTTTGAGAATATCTTCTCAAAAAAGGAAGAATAACAATATATTTCCTATTAATACTAATATAACAATAGCTTGAAAGAGTGTGTAAAATGGATTCATAATTCCTATATTTATTATTTTAGAACGTATCTTTATATTAAAATACCATAGTTTTCAAATTAATGCAAAAGATATGATTTATTTTAATGTTTTTAACATAATAAAATAACTCAGTTTGAATTTAGACTTTTGCTCAATATAATCTTATATATAGTAAAAGTTTTTCAAAAGACGTTTTACTTATTTTAAAGGAAAAGAACTGTATAAAAAAATAGAACATATAATTTAATTAAGATTTAAAAATAATGTGAGTTTCTAATGTAATTACAACCATAGATATCTGAAGTTCAAAAATTAGAACAATAATCGGATATTTTGATAATGAGTCTCAAGACGATTTTCATATACTAGGAGTTGGGATTTCTGATTCAAATGCAATCAGAAAATGAAACATTCTTGATATGGAAGAATTTAAAAATAATTTAGATAAATCTCTAGAAGAAGCAGAAAAAATGTCTGGAGAGGAAGTAGCAGGTGCATTTATATCATTTAATTCTTCTTCATTTGAAGTAATTAAAAATAAATGAGTGATTGCAGTATCTGGATGAGAAATATCTGAAGATGATATTGATAGAGCACTTGATATGGCAAAAAATGGTGTTGATTTACCAAACAGAGAAATATTAAAAGTTATCCCAGAAAATTTTATTGTAGATTTAGAAAATTGAGTAAAAAACCCAATTGGAATGAATGCAAGAAAATTAGAAGTGGAAGCAAATATATTCTCAATGAATCTCAACATTCTCAATAATATTAAAAAAGCAGTAAGTGATATCGGAATTGAAATATTTGATATTTACCCAAATCTACTTTCTGCACCAGAAGCAATTTTATCAAAAAGACAAAAAGAACTTTGAGTTGTCTGTGTAGATATTTGAGCTGCTACAACAGGTATAACTGTTTATGAAGAAGGAAGTTTAAAATATTCTGGAGTTATTCCAATGTGAGGTGATAACGTTACAAATGATATTGCTCTAGGTTTAAGAACTTCTACAACGGTTGCAGAAAAACTAAAACTAGAATATGCAGAACTTGATTTAGAAAATAAAGAAGGTTTTTCTGATAGAAAAATAGATTTATCAAATCTATGAATCTGAGAAGAATGAGACTTATCAATAGAGTATCTTTCAAAAATAGTAACGGCTCGTTATGATGAAATATTTGAATATATTCGTCAAGATTTGAAAAAAATCTGAAGAGATGGAATGTTACCAGAATGAGCTGTATGTGTTTGATGAGCTACAAAAATAAAAGGTTTTGTTGAATTTGGTAAAAAATCAATTAAACTTCCAGTATTTATCGGACTTCCAGCATCAACAGATGATTTTGCTGATGCTTCAATCTCAGATCCAGTATTTGCCAGTGTGATAGGGACTATGATTTTATCAAACAAATATTCAAATCCTGGAAAAATGTTTTCATTTAACATTGGATGATTTTTCTCATCTATTGTAGAAACATTTAAAAAACTATTACCATAAAAAAATAAATAAAAATTACATCATTACTTAAATAATATCATGTCTATGAGAGAAGATAAACTAAGAAATTTATTATCAGGTTCTGGATCAGCTGAAGAATCTAAAGGTCCTGAAGAAGTTCATATTGGTCATTCAATTTCACCAGTTGCAAAAATTAAAGTTGTATGAGTAGGTGGAGGATGAAATAATGCCGTAAACAGAATGATCGAAGGTGGTCTAGCTGGTGTTGAATTTATTTCAATCAATACTGATGCTCAAGCTCTATTTAGTTCACTTGCACCAACAAAATTAAATATTGGTAAAATTATTACCAATGGTTTAGGTGCTGGATCAGATCCAGAAACAGGGAAAAAAGCAGCAGAAGAATCAAGAGAAGAATTAAAAACTGCATTAGAAGGTGCTGACATGGTATTTGTTACTTGTGGTCTTGGTGGTGGTACTGGTACAGGTGCAGCTCCAATTGTTGCTGAAGTTGCAAAAGAATTAGGAGCACTTACTGTAGGGGTTGTTACAAAACCATTTTCTTTTGAAGGTCAAAATAGACTTGGAAAAGCAATTGATGGGTATGAAGATTTAAAAGAAAAAGTTGATACACTTATCACAATTCCTAATGATAAAATTTTATCAATTATTGATAAAAAAACTCCTCTACTTGACGCTTTTTCAATTGTTGATGAAGTATTAAACCAAGGTGTTCAAGGTATTTCAGATCTTATAACTCAACCTGGTATGATTAATGTCGATTTTGCCGATGTTAGATCAGTTATGAGAAATGCAGGTTCTGCACTAATGGGTATTGGATATGGTTCTGGTGAAAATAGAGCTGTAGAAGCTGCAAGAGCTGCTATTGATTCTCCACTTTTAGAATTATCTATTGCTGGAGCTAAAGGTCTATTATTCAACATCACAGGTGGTACTGATTTATCAATGTTTGAAGTTGATGAAGCTGCAAAAATAATTACTGAATCAGTTGATACTGATGCAAATATTATCTTTGGTGCTACTATTAACGAAGATTACAACGGAGAACTAAAAATTACTGTTTGTGCTACTGGTTTTGATGAAGTATCAAATGCTACTTTTCAAGATACAAAAAGACACCAAGAATCTCCAACTATGAATCCATTTGGAAGAAGAGCTGTAAATAATGACTCGAGAGTTATTCCTTCAACTCAACAAAATCAAACTCCAACAAATAATTCAAATAATAATTCAGGTGACGATTTAGATGTACCTGCATTCTTAAGAAAAAAAATGTAATCATAAAATATTATTCCTAAAATATTATTCCCGGGAAATAAGTTCTTAAATTTAAGAACTTATTTCCCGGGAACTTTTTTTATTAAAAATTACTTGCAATAATTTTATTTTCTTATAAAATTGGATTGTAAACGTTTGAGAAAGCGAGGATTTGTGAGAGCAAATTCTCGTTTTGTTTTAAAAAATAAAAAAATAAAAACATGTTAGATCTAAAACAAATTAAACAAGCTGTAGATTTAATTTCAGCTGAGAAAAAAATTCCAAAAGAAAAATTAATTGAAATTATTGAAGCTGCAATTAAAACTGCATATAAAAAAGATTTCTGAGCAAAAGATGAAGAAGTAATTGTAAAACTCGATTTTGAAACAAATGAAATTGAAATCTCTATTGAAAAAACTTTAGTAAAAGAAGTTACAAACTCAGCTCTTGAAATTTCATTTGAAGAACTTGGTGATGATGCTGAAGGATTTGAAGAAGGAGATACAATTGAACTTGATGTAACGGATGAAGTTATGAGTGAAGATGCTGCAGATTCATTTGGGAGAATTGCTTCTCAAGCTGCGAGACAAGTTATTATTCAAAAAATTGGTGACAGTGAAAAAGAAAAAATTTATGAATTATTTGATGGGAAAGAAGGTCAAATAATCAACATGAAAATTGATATGGTAGAAAGTGGAAAAGTTCTATTTGAGTACCAAGGTCATCAAGTTGTATTACCAAAATCTGAACAAGTTTCTAGAGATGAATACGCTGCTGGAGGAAGATATTTTATCTATGTTGCTGAAGTTTCAAAAAATGAAACATGAGCACCAAGAGTAGTATTATCAAGAAAAAGAGCAGAAGCTATTCCTGCAATTTTTGCAGAATTTGTTCCTGAAATCGGGGAAGGAATTATTACTATTGATAAAGTAGTGAGACAAGCTGGGATTAAAACGAAAATGTTAGTTTCATCTACGTATGAAGAAATCGATGCTGTTGGGACTCTTATCGGACAAAAAGGGATGAGAGTAAAATCTCTTATGGAAGAAATTGGAGGAGAAAAAGTTGATATTATTCCAAATTCTGGAGATATGGCTGAAGTAATTAAAAAATCTCTTTCTCCTGCTGAAGTAATCAAAGTAGAAGTTGATGATGAAGAAGAATCAGCAATCGCTTATATTCTTCCAAGTGAAAGAGCAAAAGCTGTAGGGAAAAATGGGTTAAACGTACATTTAGCTTCAAGCTTAACTGGGTACAAAATTTCAATTGAAAATATTGAAGAATAAAAAAAACAAAAAAACTGAAAAATTATTTTCAGTTTTTTTTATTTATATTATAATACCTTAGGAATTATTTATTAATGAATAAAAAATGAAAGTATTATTTTTAGAAAATGTTTTGCATGTAGCAAAAGCGTGAGAAATAAAAGAAGTAAAACCAGGATATGCTATGAATATGTTATTTCCTAAAAAACATGCAGTAGAATTAACTCCTCAAGTGGAAAAAGAATACAAAGAAAAAATCAAAAAAGATGATGCTCACAGAAGAGAATTATTAGAAAATAGACACAATTTATCAGAAGTATTAAATGGTCAAACATTTACTTTTACTTTAAAAACTGGTACAAATGATAAGGTCTATGGAGCAATTTGAGAAAAAGATATTATCCAAGCTGTAAAAAGAAAGTGTAAAATTGAATTAACAAAAAAACATGTTTTATTTAACAGTGGGCATCTAAAAACTCTTTGAGATCACAATGTACATATTAAGTTGTGAAAAGATGCTCAAGCAAAAATAATTGTTAGTATTAAACCAGAATAATCATGCATTTAGCTATAGATTTATGAGATAAAAGATGTGGAATTGCAACAGAATTTTCTGGAATTGTTTTTCCTAAAGAAGTTGTATTACGTCCAAAACTCATACAAACCATTAAAAAATATATTCAAAAAGATAATATTAGCGTTATTGTGGTATGACTTCCATATGATTTATATGGGAAAAACACTAAACAACTTGATAAAACAAAACGTTTTATTGAAAAATTATCACAAGATTTTCCAGATATTTTAGTAGAATGATGTGATGAAAGATTTACGAGTTTCGAAGCTGACCAGATTTGAGCTCAAATTTGAGAAAAAGAAAAAAGAGATGATGTAGCTGCAGCACTTATTTTAGAAACATATTTAGAACAAAAAAAATAGATTTCAATTGAAATCTATTTTTTTATAAAACGGTATTTATTAAGTATCAGATATATACAAAATATGCACAAACTAAAATCGCTCATTCTTTTCTCTCAAGCATATTTTTTGCAAATGTGAAAGCAAATAAAAGTACTAAAATACTTGCTACTATATTTACTGATAAATCAATATTTATGCCAGCATATGCTGGAAGAGGTGAGATTAACCCTGTAGCTCACAAAATCCATAATGTATTAAAAATATTTGAACCTACTACCGAACCTACCGCAATATCAGTTTGTTTTTTCAATGCAGCTACCACTCAAACAGCCAATTCTGGAAGAGAAGTACCAATAGCAACTATCGTAACTCAGATAAATGCTTCTGGTAGTCAAAATTGTGTTGCAATAGAAACGGCACTATCAACAATCATTTTCCCTCAACCAATTAATCCTGCAAATCATAACAAAATATAAATAGTTGATTTGAGATTTGATAATAAAATAATTTCTTCTTCTGGTTGAGTTTCTTCAATATTTTTAGAAATTTTAAATGTATAAAATAAAAATCCTGCGAAAAATACAGCTAAAATTCCAGCATCAATTCTAGAAATGATACCATCACTGAGAATTCACATTAACAATACTGCTACGAAAATTAAAAAAGGAATTTCTTTTTTAATCGTAGATTGTGGAAAAGCAACTGGAGAAATCAGAGCAGTCACTCACAAAATAAGTAAAATATTTGAGATATTACTTCCAACTATATTTGAAACTGCTAGTGCTGTATTTCCTCAAACAGCAGAAATTACATTAATGACTAATTCTGGAGCACTCGAACCGAATGCTACAATTGTTAATCAAATAACAAGTGCAGAAATACCAAATTTTTTAGCAATACTACTGGCTCACTCTACAAGTAAATCTGATCATTTTATCAAAAAGATAAATCAAAATACTAAAATAATATAGTCCATAAATATGTTTATTTATATAAATAATTGGCATTATTATAAGCAAAATATATATATTACAAGAATTTAGTGGTTAAAATTTTTGACACGGAATTAAAAGTATGATGTAATAAGTGTATATTATTAATTAGATAATTTTATTATTATGAAATTCTTAAAAGTTTTATCTGTTGTTGGTCTTTTATTTTTTATTACAAATACTGCTCATTCTGCAAGTGTAAATACAGTGAGTGTTTTAAATTCTCATGAACTTGATGTTGCATTCTCAGATGATGTAGTTTTTGCAGATGATACCCAATGAGATGTAAAAGTTTTAAAAGATATTATTGTATCATTTGCAACAAGAGATGCAAGTGATCACTATAAAGTTATTCTTACACTTGAAGAAGATCTTAATATTTTAACAAATTACAATTTATTAAGTATATATGGTGCTGATGGAAATATGGATTTTAAAACTACAAAATATCTCAATGAAGTAGAAATAGATAATAACTTTTTTCCTGAAGATCAAGGTATTACAAAAATTAGAACTTTAGATGAAAGAACTCTAGAAGTCTATTTTAAATATCCAGTAGAAGATACAGATTTTGAATTTAAATTATTTTCTGAAAATTTTGTTGATAATATTGCAAAAAATACAGATAATTCTTTAAAATTACATCTTGAAAAAGCTGTAGAAGAAAATTCTCAATATATGCTTATGGTTTTAAATTTAAAAGATAATACGGGTGCAAATATTTCATTAAATGAAGATTTATTTAATTTTCAAACTCTTGATTCAATTGAACAAATAAAAGAGGATGCTCCAATTATTGATGATAATGGAGAAGAAATTTTAGAAATTGAAACAGTGGCTCTCAATGCTGCTGAAACACCAGATACTGGTGCTGAAACATGGGTTCTTGTTGCACTCACTCTGATGGTAAATGCTGGATTATTTATAAGAAAAAAAATTAAAACTGCATAATTGTTGTAAAAAACTCTCTAAAATATTTTAGAGAGTTTTTTTGAATTTTAAAACTATTTATGATAAAATTATTAAGTATTCTTAAACTAAAAAATATGAACGAAACTATAGTCCAAGAAAATATACTTAAAGATCAATTATTACAAGTAATGATTGATAATGAAGGTTCAGATATGTATATTACAGTTGGAACATATCCAGCTATAAAAATTTGATGAGAAATAGTAAAAATAGATGATTGAGTTGAAAAATTTACACCAGAAATGTCTCAAGATTTTGCACTATCAATTATTACTCAAGATGAATTAGATGCTTTAGAAAAAAATAAAAACTATGATTTCTCATTTTCGTATAGTGGAAGAAGATTCAGAGTAAATATTTCGTATCAGTTATGAAATTTTATGACTGTTATGAGACTGTTAAGCTCAAATATTCCAGATATTGATAATCTATGATTAAGCGATATATACAAAGATGTTACTAAGCTTGGACAAGGTTTAGTTTTAGTTACTGGACCAACAGGGTCTTGAAAAACTACCACTCTTGCTGCTATGATTGATCATATAAATCAAAAACAAAATAAACATATTATTACTATTGAAGATCCTATTGAATACGTTCATCCACATAAACAATCTATTATAGAACATAAAGAAATTGGGAGAGATGTACCTGATTATGAAACAGCACTTATGTGAGCTATGAGACAAAATCCTCAAGTAATATTATTTGGGGAAATGAGAACTAGAGGAGAAATGGAATCAGCCCTTCGTTTAGCAGAAACGGGGCACTTAGTTTTTTCAACACTTCATACACGTAGTGCTCACCAAACAATTACAAGAATCCTTGATAGTTTTCCAGCAGGTGATAAAGAGCAAATCAGATTACAATTAGCAGATTCTTTAGTAGCTGTATTTTCTCAAAGATTATTAGTTACCAGTGACGGAACTGGAGTAAAAATGGCAAAAGAAATACTGTTTAAAAATCAAGCCATTGCAAATCTCATTCGTGAAAATGATATGCACCAAATCCCATCAGCCATTCAAACTGGGAGTAGGGAAGGAATGCAACTACTCGAACAAGATATCATAGATTATATAAAAGCGTGAGTTATTTCCCAAGAAGAATGACTCAAGTATGCAAATAATCCAAAATATATAAAAGAAAGTTTATAAAAAAATAAAAAGATATTCCCGGGAATATCTTTTTATTTTTTTATATTTTAATATAAGTTAGTAGAACCTGAGGAATAATTATTCATGAGCGGATCCTTAGATGAACCATTTATAGTAAATAAACTTTCAACTACAAGTGGTCCTCAATCATCTACATAATTTCATTTTACCACAGCTGTATATACTCAATTTTCCATAGTTTCACCTGCGACTTGATAAAAGTTATCAACTCATACTAAGAGATATTGGTTTCATTCAGATGTTACAAAATCATCAGAAGATTGTCATAAAGTAGGGAAATCTACTCATCAAATAGTATAATTAGATTTATTGATCATAGCAATAGCACTAGCACCACTTTTATATCTTAGTATAGGCAATGCTGCATTATCATTTGCTAATGCATAACTTCAATCAACTAAATTCGAAGCAGTTGTCCCATCTTTTGTCATTTTAGCTTCTATAGCAGAAACGAGAGTTCTTATATCTGATTGAACCTTAGAATTTTTAGCATCTTGAGAATATCCTGTTAATGAGATAAACGCAACAGTTGCTAGAACAGCAAGAATAGTGATAACTACGATAAGTTCCACAAGTGTAAATGCTTTTTTCCCAATTTTCATAAATATGTAGATTAGAAAATAAATATTTTAAAAAAGGAAAAAAAGAATTTCCTAAGAAATTCTTTTTTTAAATATATCTAATATTGAATTAGTATAATTGAGTAGATCCTGATTGACTTTTGTTTGTTAATGCAGTATAGTCAGATGCAACATTAGTACTTAATAATGAATCAACTACATTAGCACCAGTTCATGTAACATAGTTACCTTTTACAACAGCTGTAAATTGAGCATCTTCTAAGATTTCACCAGCTATTTGGTAATATGTACCAGCACCAGCAACAGCATATTTTTTACCATCAGCATTAAAATCGTCTCCATTTTGCCCTAAAGCTTGAAAATCCATTTCACCAACTGCGTAGTTTGAAGTAGTAAGAATTGCTCCACTTGCATACGCACCAGTACCATTAACCATAGTATTAGCATCAAATGCTCCAGTTGTAACTAAAGTTCTTGGTAAAGTTCCATCTTTTGTCATTTTAGCTTCTACAGCAGAAACTAGAGTTCTAACATCAGAAGTAACTTTAGAGTTTTTAGCATCTTGAGAGTATCCTGTAAGAGAGATAAACGCAACAGTAGCTAGAACAGCAAGGATAGTGATAACTACGATAAGTTCCACGAGTGTAAATGCTTTTTTTGTACTTTTCATATATATATAGTTTAGAAAATAAATACAAAATAAATTTTATAATTATGTCTTGTTTTTGTTAAGACTTTCTTAGTCTACAGTATTTTAATAAGAAATGCAAAAAAAAAATCTATTTTATTGTAGACAAAAATTTAAAAATGATTTTAGTTTATAGACAATCGCTACAATAAGCAATTGTCAATAACTTTTTAACAATTGATTCAAAAAAACAACTGTAAGTTTACAGTTGTTTTGCTACTTCACCCATTGCAAAGAATGGCATCATAATTGCTACTACAATAGTACCAACTAAAGCACCTACGATTACAATAATAACCGGTTCCATCATACTCGACATATTTCAAATATACCTTTTAAGCTCACCGTTATAATTATATCATATTTTTTTGAGAGATTCTGAAAGTGTTCCTGTTTCCTCACCCGTACTTACTACATAGGCAAATTCTTCAGGAAATAAATCATTCATATAGACACTCGCTTCATAGTCTAAATTTAAACCAAGAGATTTGGAAATAGTAAGTCAGATTTCCACTTCATTTTTAATTCTAATAAGCTCTTTTTTATAACGAAGATTTGGCACAACCTGACTGGAAGTTTTCAGTGATTCTAATAATAAAACTCAAGAATCTAACAATATAGTAAATGATTTAATAAAATACACTATATTTGATTGACATACAACATATCCAAATATTGGCATTTTAGTAAAAATCCTTGCAAATAACATTTTTCATACATAAGTAGCATTTATAGATTTTACTAAAACAATAACTCATATCACGTAACCGATAAGTAAAAAGTAATCATTTCTAAAAAAGTTAGATACATCTACAACAAGTTGAGTTAATGCTGGAAGTTCTGCACCTGCTTTTGTAAAACTTTCTGTAATTCTTGGCACGATAAATATCATCATAAATATTACCATACAAATAGTCAAACCTAACAGGATCATTGGATACATCATCGCTCCTTTTACTTTCCCTTTTAGTTCAATGTTTTCCAAAAGATTTGAATCTAGTTCTGTTAATATTCTTCCAAGTTGTCCAGTTTTTTCTCATACTGAAACGAGAGCAATCGTGAGAGTATCAAAAACTTTAGGGTATTGAGTCATTGTTTCAGAAATACCAATTCAGTGATTAATATTTTCTTTCATTTCAATAACAATTTTTTGTAAGTATGGATTTTTTATTTGTTTGGATAATATCGTTAAAGCTCATTTAATATCGATTCATGAATTAATAAATATTGAAAGTTTATTAATCATTTGCCATAATTCCTTTTTTGAAACACTATTAAACAGAGTAATTTCTTGATTGAAATTACGTTTCTTTTTATTCATGCTATCGTCACGAGATTTTTTAGCTTGTTCTAAAAGTTTGATAAATTTTCCATTATCAAAATTCCCGTATTTATCATAAAAACTGTTTGAAAACATAGTGTTTTGTTTATATTAAATATTACCATCTTTAGAGATGATTTCTTCTACTTCATTTATTACTGTTTGGTAATCTCATTTTTTATACAATTCATTTAAAACTGCATACTTACTATTCATTTTTTGATTTTTTTGCTCAACTTTATATTTTGTTTCATTATCAATCGCTTTTCTTAAATAATGATTAATTTTTTTATGAATATATCATTGTTTAATATAACGAATAGATTCTTGTTTGAGTTTGAGTATTTCTCAGGTATAATAAAGATTTTCTAAAACTTTAATAATTCTTTGTGTATCTTTATCCTTTTTAATTTTTTCTAATTCTTTTTCTACTTCAGGTAAAGTTTTTCCTGATAGTTTTTTAACTTGTTTTTTTGTTAATCACTCAGTGACTGAAATTTTTTCAAGGTATTGAGATTTTTCATCTAACATATCTTTATTTGTATTTCTTCTGAGTAACATTACAGAAACATCATCTTTAAAATGTGATCCTCATTGAAATAACTGTACATCGTTTATTAAGTATTCATAAATTTTATGAATACTTTTTTCAACTTTTGTTATTTTTTCAAATGATTGAATGAGTCTTTCAATTCCATAAAATTCTCATTGAGAATTTTTATGTTCTAATAAACCATCACTATAAGTCAAAAGAATATCATCTGGAGAAATATTTAAGTTTTTGACTTTGATACTTTCTTTTTTATCAATCAGTCTAATACCTGCAGCAAGTCCTCAGGGAATAATTTTTTCCACTTGTTTTGTTTCATCCCTATATACTAAAATAGGTTCATGTCACATTCAAACATAAGAAATATTTTCTGGATTTTCTTTTTTTGTTTCAAAAAATATTCCTGTGATAAAATTCCTATTTTTGAGATCTTGTTTTAATCAATTATTTATTTGAAATGTTAATTCCTCTAAAGAAGCACTTACATACTTATTAAATAATCTCGTTAAGAGAGTTACAATAAATCAAGCTCTTATTCAATGTCCAGTTGCATCTCAAAGAAAAAAAGTATATTTATCTTTTGATTCATGAATATCAAATGTATCTCATGAAATTTTATCACTTCATAATATTTTCCCATAAATGTCATATCATAACATTTTAGGGAAGCTCAATTCTTTAATTAATCCTTTATGAATATTTGCTAATTTTTTTTCTGCAATATCATGTTTTACTTTAGAGTCTTCCTCAATGAGTACATTGATTTCATCAAGAAGCCTTTTTTTTCTAACTTTTTCTTTTAAGTTTTTATAAAAATTTAAATGAGATTTAAATTTTTCGAATAGAGACATTTGTTGTTCTTTTTGTTTTTTTTCTTCATTTGTTTCAAGATTTACACTACTTCAAATAAGTTTCATTGCTTGCATTTTTGCATTGTCTTTAAACTTTTTTTCTTCTATATTTCTTTGTTTATCAATATGCTTTTGTAGAGATTTTTTTTCTGTATTAAAAAATTTAATAACTCTATAATTATCTTTATTCTCTTCTAGAAATTTTTGTAATAAGTCCAAAGCTTCATCACTACGAGATTTTCATACTAAGTTATGTATTTCTGATTTAATATTTTTAAAACGAATTTTAAATTGTTCTCTTTGTTTAATATCATTATGAGCTTCTTCTTTTTTATTTAGTTGTTGCTCTACTTTTGCAAGATGAATTTCTTTATTTTTATAATCTCAAATTATCTTTAGTCTTTCTTTTTCTGCAAAGATACTGTCATCTTGATTTATTTTATTGAGTAGTTCATCAAATGATTCTTTTTCTTTAAGTTTAATTTCTTCAAGAGCATTTCTAGCTTTTTTCCACTCTGAAAGAAGCATAAAGATATGAATTGCCTCAAGGGCATCTTTATAATTTTTAATTTTAGATCAATCTACTTCTTTCTTTTTTCAGAAACCAAACATGTTATATAATTTTGTAATTAAATTAATTTTAGTGCTTCCTCAACTGTTGTTTCTCAAATTAAAGCTTTGAGTAAACCATCTTGTACAATTGTAATCATACCTTCTTTCACAGCTGCATCTTTCATTTCATTAGCACTTGATTTTTCTAAAATCAAAGGTTCTAAGAATTCTCCACAAATTAGTACTTCATGAATACCAAGTCTTCATTTATATCATGTATCTCTACATTTGTCACATCCTGAACCGCGATAAAAAACTAAATCTTCTACATTTTCATCAATAATTGGCCCAAGGTGTTCTTTGATTTTAATATTTTCTGCCTCAGTTGGGTGATATTGTACTTTACAGTGAGGACACATTCTTTTCCCAAGTCTTTGAGAAATTACCATTTTCATAGCTGAGGCAAGTAAAAATGGCTCTACACCCATATTTATAAGCCTTTGTACGGTACCTGCTGCTGAGTTGGTATGAATAGTAGATAATACCAAGTGACCAGTTAACGCTGCTTCTACTGCTAGAGTAGCTGTTTCTTTATCTCTGATTTCCCCAACCATAATAATATCAGGATCTTGTCTTACCAAAGACCTTAAACCAGAAGAAAAATTATACCCAATAGATGGTTGTACTTGAGATTGATTTACATATTCAATATCATACTCAATAGGATCTTCTAGAGTTGAAATATTTAATTCTAATGGATTAAAATTTTTCAAAATACCAAATAGGGTAGTAGATTTCCCTGAACCAGTTGGTCCTGCTACCAGCATAATTCCATATTTACTTGTTAAAGCATCTCTTACTTTTTCTAAATTAATATCAATAAGTCAAAGTGCTTCAATATTTGTAAGGTTATCATCTTGTTTTAATATACGCATTACTACTTTTTCTCCATAACTTGTTGGGAGAGTAGATAGACGGATATCAATATTTTTTCCATCTTGTTCATAAAAATAAACTATTTTCCCATCTTGTGGTTTTTTATTTTCATCAATTTTAATTTTTGATAATACTTTTAGTCTCGTTACAACTGCGGAAATATTTTCTCTATGTACTTTATCTAGTAATAAAAAATCACCATCTTTACGAACTCTAACAAGTAAAAAATGTTCAGTCGGTTCGATATGTATATCTGAACACTCCATGTCTATGGCTTGCTTAAATATATTATCTACATATTCAACAATATCTCAGATGTCTTTTTTTAACTTCAGTGATGTAAGTTCTTGTGTATTAGGCATACGTTTTGCGTTAAATGTAATTTGTTTGTTCATTTATATATTATCATGTATTGAAGTGAATGTTAAATAAAATCCCTTGACGTTTTTCTAAATTTTATGGTAATAAAAAAAAGTAGAAATATTTCTACTTTTTTTATAATTCCTCAAACATAAATTCTTCATATATTTCTGATTGTTCAGAATAGTTTTCGTTATTATTTTCTGCTTTTGTTTCTTCTTGTTGAAAATTTTCTTCTTCGATATTCTCTTGAGAAGGTGTATCTTCATTTATTGATTCATCTTCTGAATTATTTTCTTGAGATGTATTTCATCATTCAGAATAATTTTTCATTAGAATATTCATAGAAGAATTTTCAGATTGATTTTCTTGTGTGTCTTGATTTTCTATAGGTTCGTTAATATTTTCTTCTGCCATAGGTTCTTGTGCTGATTCTGTTTGTTCAATAAAGTTATCTGGAGTTTCTTCTAAAAATTTTTCTTCAAATAAATCTTTTGATGTTTCAGCCGATGAGTTAGTTTTAAAATAATCACGAATTCTATCTTTTTTTAATTCTTCTAATTTTTCATAAATAGCTTCATCTAATAATTGTTTTGATTTGTACTCATTTCCTTCAAATTTATAAACAGCATCTCATTGTTCATTTACTAAAATTTCAAATCATAAATTATAACCTCATAAATTATTTTCTTTTAGTTTCCATTCTATTTCTTCTTGGATATTTCCTTGATGTGTTTTCACTTCATCTGCTGTCATTTTTTTTCATGCTAAAGTAAGAATACTCGCTTTATAATTATCTAATGAATGAGTTTCTGGGTCTATTTGAAATAAAAATCCTAATCAAGCAATCGTAATTCAAATAATTGATGCTAAAAATATTTTATTCGTTTTCGATAATTTTTTTATATTTGCTATGTTCTTTATTTTTTCGATTCATTCTAATATATTTCACTCTTTTTTCTTATATTCAGATTCATAATTATGAAATACTTCACTTGAATTATTTTTTCATTCTTTATTATCTTGAGCAAGTTTTTCTAATAAAAAATCTTCTTTATCAGCAATGTTACAAGAAGTAATAGGCGTTTTTAATTCAAGAATTTTTTCTTTTTTTAATAATTCTCCATCTCTTTTTATATTATCTTGAGATTTTTTTTCAATTGATCTTTTTAGTGCAGAAATTTGTAATTTTTTCACCTCATTTTTATGATTTGTCTTTTCTTCTAAATCTTTATTTTTATTTTCTATTTTTGTAGAAATTGTTTTTGCTGGTGTTTCTTTTTTTACTGTTAATTTTTCAGGTTTATCTGTCATTTTTGATGTCAAAGACTCCATATATAAAGTACGCTCATCCTTAGGAGCTTCTTTTTTTATCGCTGCTTTTACAACAGGTTTTTCTTTTATTTGTGATTTAATAGAAGATAAATTAATTTTTATTCCAGAAATTTTATCAGTAGTTTTTTCTGGGGTATTATCTGCTATAGTCTGATTTTCTGCTCCTGTTTTATTCTGCTTTGTCATAGCAGATAAATTTATTTTTTTTGTTTCAGTCATCTTTTATTTTTGTTTTTATAATATTTTTTTGTGTTGTAATTATCGTATCATTTTTCAAAATATAAATCAAATCTTTCTTTATGAAAATAGAATTGTATATATTTTACCATGTACATGTAAAAGTAGTAAGTGAACCATCTGAGTTTAAAAATTCATAAGCTCAATTTCCAATTGATTTTCCAGCTTCTTTAATTTCTTCACAGCTTCTATAATCTGACTTATGCCAAAAAATAACATTTTCATCAGTAATAATATCATCGTATGCAACTCAAAGAGAATATGGATAATCTGGATTTTGAAGATTGTAAGGAAGATTATATTCTAAATTATTAAATATAAATAAATCTTTTCATGCAGGTGTACTTACATCTGTATTTGTTTCTGCTGCTATCATAATAGTTGGTAAACGAGTATATGAAACAGTAGTATAATCTCACTGTAAATAAGCAATAGGAATGTCTGAATTTTCTAAAGTTGCTGCCAGTTGAAATTCTTGTCTGTTATTTGTTACAGAATAAGCATATGGTATATCAGCAAAAGGATCAAGAGGCAAGTTTCTTAATTTTTCATTTATACGTATAGTATTATCAAATTTTCACTGTAATGCTACAGTGTTACCAGATAGTGCTATATCAAAATATGACCCTGGAAATGGAAGTACTTGACGTTCAGAACGATAAGATGTTAACGCAGAGTCAATCTGTGCGACTGCAGCAACTCTTTGTGCATCACGAGCATCAGGAATACTATTAGAAAATGCTGCAAATCCCATTGTCGCTAAAATAACTAAGACGGTAGCCACAACTATGAGTTCAACTAATGTAAATGCTTGTTTTGTGTTTTTCATAAAAGAGGTATCAAAAAATATACTTATTATAAGTCTATTATATTTTAGAAAAAAAAGAAAATATTTCCTCTTTACAAATGCTAAATTTATTTTTATTTATTTTTTGGCTTTTAGATTGATTTTTTTTGAAAAAATCTTAGTATTCTAATAAATATTTATAATGTAATTTCGCAGAAATAATGGTCGAACCAAAAGCGATTTCTGGATTTTGAGAAAATCTTCCAGAACAACAATTAGTAGAAGAAAAATTTAAAGAAATAATTAAAAAAAATTATTCAAATAGTGGATTTACTCCACTAGATACTCCAGTAGTAGAGAGATTAGAAGCTTTAACGGCAAAATGAGCAGATGATAATGAAATTTATTGAGTTCACAGAATAAACGGTGAATCAGAAGATGCTCAACTTGGGCTTCGTTTTGACCTCACAGTTCCGTTTGCTCGCTACGTTTCTCAACATCAATGAGTCTTAGCCTTTCCATTTAAAAGACAGCATATTGCTCGTGTGTATAGATGAGAAAGACCTCAAAAGGGGAGATATAGAGAATTTTATCAAGCTGATGTAGATATTATAGGAAATCAAACACTTTCTTTATTTGCTGATGTGGAAGTTTTATCAACGATTTATAATTCACTCAAAAATCTCGAATTTGGAGATTTTGTAATGCATATAAATAATAAAAAATTTCTTGCTGGATATTTATCATCTTTAGGAATTCAAAAAATCCCTGAAACAATTAGTGTTATAGATAAAAAAGATAAAGTCAGATCTATTAAACCAATGTTAGAAGAATTGTCTCTGGAAGAATCTCAAATAGAAAGTATTTTAGAATTTATCAAAAATGCTGAAACAAAAAATTCTCAAGAAATTTTAGAAATCTATAAAAATATTTCTAATGAATTGTTTCAAGACGGTTTAGAAGAATTAAAATATGTGTATTCTCATTTATTACAATTATGAGTTGAGGAAAAATCAATAAAAATAAACCCTGCAATCTCTAGAGGATTAAATTATTATACAGGAACGGTTTTTGAAACATTTATTTCTGGGGCTGAAACTATGTGATCAGTAAGTTCATGAGGAAGATATGAAAATCTTTGTGGAAATTTTACAGATAAACCTTTTCCTGGAGTTTGAGGAAGTATTGGGCTTTCAAGAATCATTGCAGTTTTACAACATTTGAAAAATAAAAGTGTTGAAACATTTCAAAAAACTACGACACAAGTTTTAGTTCTTAATATGGACGAAAATTTATTATTTGATACATTGGATATTGTAAAAAATCTTCGTGAAAAAAATATTCCAACAGAAATTTATTTACAAGCTGGAGCAAAATTTAAAAAACAATTTAAATATGCCGATAATAAAAAAATTCCTTTTGTAGTTATTTTTGGAGAAGATGAAAAAGAAAAATGAATCGTTCAAATAAAACAACTAGAAACCGGAGAACAAAAAGAAGCAAAAATCGCAGAAATTTCAGAAGTAATACAATCGTTTTAATTCATTTTCCAAAATTATGAAAATTAATAAAAAAGCTGAAAGTTTGGCTGGAATAATTATTTGAGTATTTATTTTGTCTATTACCTTACTTGGGATTGCAAATATAGTTGCTTTTTCTCAAGAGAGTTTATATGAAGTTTCTCAAAAAATGAATATTCAGTCTCTCAATTCAACGGCAAATACATTGAGCGAATATATTGACTCGTCAAGTGTGAATGTAGGAGAAGATTTTTATATTTTTAAAAATACTTCTACAAATACTTTTGAAATATTTACAGGAGCTGTAAACCAAAATTATCAAAATATTGATAAAAATGGTGAATATGTAGATGATATATCAATATATTCTGGAGCTGTTTATTCAAGAATTTTTACACTTACTGCTCGTGAAAATTTTGCTAGTGGGGATATTGATATCATTGATTTTACTCTCAAACCTGTATTAAATAGATAATTATGAAAAAAAATATTATAGCCATGACGTTGGTAGAACTCATAATCGCAGTTACCATTTCTAGTATTGTATTACTTTTTGTAGTGGTATATATTAGTGATGTTTTATGACTTATTTGAGAATCAAGAAAAGCTACTTCAAATTTTGTAGAACTCCAGGAAATTTCTCAAACACTTCAGCAATTAAAATATAAATATCCTGTTGCGAGTATAGATTCTTCGGCAGGAGCTGAAGTACTTATTCTTAAAAATATCGAAGATACTGATGCAGTAGCAATTGGGATAATACAAGCTGATACAAAAAACCTTTCTGATGCTTCTCAAATTCCTGTATATTCTCAAAAATTTTTAGCTCGTAGATTTTTACTTGAAACAGAATCAAGTTTTGATAATAGTATTTCTTTTTCAGGTTCAGAGTTTTTTCCAAATATTTCTATAAAAGATATTGATTTTGAGATATTTAATTTTGCAAGTGGATCATTAGTAGAAATGAATTTAGAATATATCAAAAATTATTCTGATAATAGACTCTGAGAAAATATTTGAGATATGAGTACCCAAAATTTTCAAAATTATAATTTTTCATTTTAAATCTCTATGTTATTTTCAAAAAAATGATCTGTGTTTGTCTATACTTTAGTGCTTATCACACTGAGTGTTTCAATGGCAATGATTGTAGTGACGAATGTAGCAATCTTAAATAACACTTTTTGAGATAATCAACTCGCGCAAACACTACAAAAATGATTTGTAAGGCAAATACAGTTTCTCCAAAATAGACATCAATTTTTCAACTCTGATTGAGGAGGATTTACTGATAATTTCTGATGCCCAAATAATATTGTTATGAGTGGTTCTACCAATAGAACTACTGGAATTAATACACAATATTTTTCTTCTGGGAGTCAAATGATTTGTAGAGGTGAATTTAACTCTCAAGATTTAGATCTAATTTTTAGTAGTGATTATTCTACTTTTCAAAACGCTATTTTAGGAAATTGAGATTCTGTAAATCTTAATGGAGAATATACCAAAACAGCTGCTTCAAATTTTAGTGATTGAGATTCAAGTCTATTAAGTTTTAACTCAAGCTATTATAATCCAGATGGTATTGACGATAATTTTAATAGTGATGATGCCACAGCACAAAGTTCTACAGGGAGTTTGTATGCAAGTTGATTTTTAGATAATGATGCTGATGCAAAAATTTATTGAGTTGGTATAGTTGAAACGAATAACCAGTGGAAAAGTATTTTTTGGAATAATACAAAAATTTCTGATTATATAGATGAAAATACAAATAATGTTATTCCTCAAACTCCAAATATTTCTACAGCTTCGTGAGTATTATTTTTTGAGACAAATATTCCAGTTGAATTAAGAATAACAGAGTTTAGAAAAGCTGATTTTGACCAATATGGAGAATTAATTCCTATTGATAAAACTCAATTTAGTATTTCTACGGGAAGTGGATTTCTACAAAATGATGGAACTTTTTCTCAAGTGATTACAGATAATGAAATAGTGTTTGATTTTATAGAAAAAAATTATGCTATTTTCTTAAAAAATGATGATAGCCAAACAGTAAAATATTCATTTTATTTTCAAAATAATAGCGAACAAAAACTGATTGTTATTCCTATAGCTGACCATTTAGAAGATGTTTTTGGATATCTCGGGTATAAAATAATTATTAACTCATCTGGAAGGTATATTTACAAATTACAAGAAATCTTTACTAGTAAATAAAAATTACTTTACAAAACTAATTTTCTCTATATCTTAGAGCAAGTTTAACTTTATATTTTTACAATTATCACGTGGACCCCTTACTCATAGGATCGTTTATAGTTTTATTCATGCTTTCTGCTTTCTTCTCGGGAACAGAGCTTGCACTTATGTCCTTAGCTTCTCATAAAATTGATGCTCTTGTAAAAGAAGCAAAAATCTGATCGGCTTCTCTCAAAAAAATCAAAGAGAATAATGATAGACTTCTGATCACTATTCTCATCGGGAACAACCTCGTAAACACCTATACAGCTGCGCTTGCAACCACAATTGCACTTACTATGGCAGATTCAATGGGATATGAAAAATCAGCTGCAATTTGAATTTCTACATGAGTAGTAACATTTTTACTATTGATGTTTGGAGAAATTATTCCAAAAAGTTTTGCAATTAAAAATGCTGTTTCGATTGCACTTTTAGTCGCACCAATTTATAAATTTTTAATGTTTTTATTATTTCCAGTAATAATAATTATCGAGGGAATAATTAAAATATTTTCAAAAAAAGAATTTGCAGAACAAATAACAGACGAAGAAATAGAAAGTTTTATTGATCTATGAAAAAATTCTGGAACTCTAGAAGATGCAGAACATCAAAAAATTAAAAATGTATTAGAGTTTTGAGATATTCTCGTAGAAGAAATTATGACTCCAAGAGTGAATATAGAAGCTATTTGAGACGATAAAACTGTTTGAGAAGCAATTGAGTTTTACTTAGCTCATACTCATAGTCGTATTCCAGTGTACCGTGAAACTATTGATAAAATAAATACTTTTTTCACAATTCGTGAATTGATGAAAGAAGATAAAAATAAAAAACTTTCTGAAATTTCTCTTCCAGAAGTGATAAAAATTCCTCTCAATCAACATATTGATACACTCTTGGAATTATTTCAAACCTCTCATAAACACATGGCAATTGCTATTGATGAATATGGTGGAGTAGCAGGATTAATAACTCTAGAAGATGTAATCGAAGAAGTCTTTTGAGAAATCAGAGATGAAACAGATAAAGAAACTGACGAAATAAAATCGATATGACATGATACATTTGTCATAGAATCTACAGTTTTAGTAGAAGATATTTTAGATGAATATGAATTAAAATTATCAGATTTTACCACTGATTTATGAGAGTTTTCAGGTGATACAATGGGATATATGATTACCCATGAGCTCGAAAGATTTCCAATCCACGAAGAAGTTATCTCATTTGAATTTGATAAAGTTCATGAAAATATAAAAGGATCTCTTCAATGTAAAATTTTGAGAATCAAAGATGCCAAGATTTGAAAAATCGAAGTAAAATGTGTTTTTGAAAATCCAGAAGAAACAAAATAAAATAAAAAATCCCATTTGGGATTTTTTATTTTGTTAGATTTTTTTATTCTACTATAAAATGTTGTTTTTCCATTTGAAAATTACTATTTTGTTTATAATGGTTTTTTAGTGATTGAGTTGATTGATAATTCCATACTGTAGGATAAAATGTAACATCAAAATCTCCCTCTAAAATTCAAACTGTATAATAATAATTTCTCGTGTAATCTACCATATCTTCAACACTATATTTTCAAAAAATATTTTCTTTTCAAATAATATTTATCATAAACTGATAATCAAGAAAAATATTTCTTTCATAGATTTTTTCTCTTTCACTCTCATTAAATAGAGCATAATAATTATTTTGATTTTTTAATGATTTAAGATATGTCACAACATTACGTTGAAAAAAAGCATCAAATATATTTTTTTCATCTAAAACAATTTGAGAAAAATTTATAGAAATTTCATTTATTTTTTCTGCTGTATTCGTTTCTGATTTTTTCAAATAATGATTTTTTGCAGCGAGTAAATATCATAAAATATCATCCGTTTCATACAAATGGTCTCATAAGACTAATTGCGTAAAATCACCATTAATAGCCGTTTTTATTTGAGAAATATTTTTCTCAGTCACTGTTTCGTCAACTGTACAACTCTCATTTTTGAGACAATTATAATGTCTTTTATCAATATTTGTTAGAATATTTGCTAATTCTTTATGTCAATTTGATGTAACATTTTGCTCTAAATGAGGAAATACATTTTTGTTTACCGGATTTTTAATCGTAAAAGCTGGTATTGTTAATTGTAGAAAAATAATACCAATTATTAAAATAAAAATTATTTTAATATTTT
>CBFHLZ010000005.1:0-31363 GCA_965656795.1 Patescibacteria group bacterium | reverse complement strand
AATATGTTCTGTTATTTTCTTCATCAACTGTGTATGCGTCACACATAACGGCTAATAAAATTCTCCCAAGTCCCATTGCAGGTTCTATAACATATGGTAAGAATTTTTTATTATTAACAGCATCAAAATATGCTAAATTTTGTTTAGACGCTTCCATATGAGCTTTTAAATCATAATCAGTTCTATTAGCTAGAGTTTCAATTTCTCCCCAACCAAATGGATATTTGTAATCAAAATCCCCTGCTTGTTTTGAATAATGTGGAAGTTCTTCTTGTTTAATAGGTGTAAATCTAATATTTTCTTCTTTTAAACCAAGTATTTGAGTAAAATATTTATGAGATTGATCTTTCCATTCCTGGAAAGCTGCATCATCTTCTCCTGGAGTAACAAAATATTCTATTTCCATTTGTTCGAATTCTCTCGTTCTGAAAATAAAATTCCCTGGAGTAATTTCATTTCTAAAAGATTTCCCAACTTGAGCAATCCCAAATGGTAATTTTCTTCTTGAACTTCTTGCTACATGAGTAAAATCAACAAATTGTCCTTGAGCAGTTTCTGGTCTTAAATATGCTTGAGAAGCTGAATCATCAGTTACACCAAGAAATGTTTTTAACATCAAGTTAAATTTTTTAATTGGAGTAAAAGATTTTGCTTTACAATTTGGACATTCAATATTCAGATCTACTAAAATTTGATCAAGTTCTACTGAATCAGTTTTATCACCAGCATAATTATCTGGAGCGACAGTATCAGTAGTTTCTAATAAATTATCAACCAGTTTATCTGCTCTATGTCTTGTATTACATTCTCTACAATCAGTTAAAGGATCCGCAAAACCTCATACATGCCCAGAAGCTTCCCAAACTTTTGGATTCATAATTAAAGAACAATCGATTTGCATTACATCAGTTCTTTTTTGAATAAATTCTTTTTGCCAAAGAAATTTAATATTATCTTTCATAATAGAACCATAAGGACCATAATCCCAAGAATTTGCTAAACCTCCATAAATTTCTGATCATGGATATACAAAACCTCTGTTTTGAGCTAAGTTAACTATATCTTTCATTTCTACTTGTGTCATAGTTTGAAAAAATTAAAAAGTAATAATTTTTTCATAAAAAAATCCCTGTGGACATTTTTATGAAAAATGCCTACAGGGTCCTTTTTAAGGACGGTTCCACCTGAAGTTTTACTTTTGTAAAAATATTTTCAGAAAACACGGATTCCATCCCGGTTTTTTTATCTGTAAATATTTCTTACTTAAAAGTATTATATTATAATTTTTAAAATATCAATAGTAATTTTAAAAAACACACTTTAATCTTTAATTATTATTCATAGATAATGTATTAATAATTCTTTTTTTATAAAAAATTCTGAATATTTTTTATTATCATTTTCTATAATATATGGGTTTTTAATTATTAATAATTTCTTATAAATAGATTTTAATTTTTCCTTATTATCATATGAATAATTTAATGTCAGCATTTTATTTCATAGATTATTTATTTCAAATAATTGTTGACTATTTGATGAAAAAAGATCAGCTGTATCTAAGATAAATCATGAATGAAGTCACTTTGATTCTTTATTATTTAAAAATGCACTATAAAAGTTTTTCTCATCAGTATAAATGAATGAATTAATTTGTCTAAAATCTTTTATTTTTTCAATATTATTTATTTTATAAATCCCTAAATTGTAAGAAATATATCAATCAGAAATATTTATACTATATAGTTCTCATTTTACTTGTAATAAATAACTAGAAGAATTATCAGTTTCATAAAATGTATAAATTTTTAGATTTGGTACATATTTTGAAATATATAAATATACATCTTGGGTTTTAATGAATATATTTTTCTTATCCGTAAAAATATATTCATTAATTTCTTTAAAATCAGATCAATCTTTTTGTGAAACTATATAATTTTGATAAAAATTATAATATGCATCACTTGCTTGATTTTTATCATTTTTATTTATAACAAAGCTATTTTTATCTATAAAAGGTATAATAGTAGAGAATTCTTCATCGCATGAAGTTATTCAGTAAACATTATTACCTTTTATTTCGTATCATCAAAAGTCACATATTGTTGCATAAGTTTTAGCGGTAAAAATAAGAAAAATTGTAATAATGAGAATATATTTCATAATGATTTTATTAGTAATTATTTTTGTTGATATTTTTTTGATTCTGCGTGGATTAAATTCCAAATATTTTTTACAAAATCTTCATCTAAAAATCTTTCTTTTGATTCTTCTAAAATATCTGCGAGTAAATTATTCCAAATATCTTCTTGATGAACTTCTAAATCTAACTCTTTTTTCAAAGCTCAGATTTGTTTTACATTTTCAAATCTTCTTGAAAGGAGATAAATTATTTCTAAATCAATCGTTTTTACTTGGTCTCTAAATTGTTGCAACAGTTCTTTTTCCATAATTTTTATAAAAAAATAAGAAAAACTAAAATTAGTTTTTCTTATTCTAAATATTTTTTAATTAAAATCTAGGAAATATTCTAAAGTTTTTAAAACTTCATCAGAATATTGTTCATCTTCATCTTTTTGCATTTCTTCTTGAGCTTCTTCTTTTTGTTTTACTTCGATAGTATGAGCAGCAATTACAAATACCCAACCTCTTGAAGCTTTTACATTATAATCACTAAATTCATCAGTAATTCCTTTTTCTACAGCAAAATCAACATATTGTTCTTGCCAAGAAACACTCGAGTTTTTATCATATTCAAAATCATAACCAATTGCTTTTATGAGCATTTTTAATGACTCAGCCTTAGTTATATTATCTTCTG
This sequence comes from Patescibacteria group bacterium, assembly GCA_965656795.1. Taxonomy (GTDB): domain Bacteria; phylum Patescibacteriota; class Gracilibacteria; order BD1-5; family UBA6164; genus CAJXJP01. The sequence continues at coordinate 28,539 of CBFHLZ010000005.1, read as the reverse complement.
GTCTAAAATATTCATTCGCTGAAATTAAATCATTATCAACTAATGCTTCAATATGTGCACAAGCCCAGTCATTTGGTGCCGTTGCTGAAATATCTTTAAATAAACCAGAACAAGTAGATTTTTTATCTAATTTCGCAACTCTCATTGCAATTAAACCAATTTCTTGTCTGAGAACATTTGCATTTAAATTATAGTCTGATGGATTTTGAGATTTATCAGAAATCACTTCTCTTTGTGCTAAATCATTTGCAGATTCTAACATTTCATCAAAATCATAACTCGCAAAAGAGCTCAGAGATATAGAAAATAATGCAATGGCTGCTAATATTTTTTTCATGTTTTGTACCTTAAGAATTATTTTAGGTTGAGGTTTTGTATCTCAAAATTATTATACCTAAAATCTAGATTATAAAAAACTTTTTTCAATAAAAAAATCTAGAATGAATCTAGATTTTTTTATATGTTTGCATTTTCTAAAGCTGTAATTCTTTCTCAGAGATCTGGATGAGATGAAAATAAACTTAAAATACCTGATTTTTTATTTTTTGTAGAAATTTTCATCGTTGCCATTTTAGAATCATCAGACGACAACATTCTATTTTGCATTCATTCAAGAGCTTTCAGTGCTGCAATCATTTTTCTTTTTCAAACATATTGAGCGCTTCCATAGTCAGCTCTAAATTCTCTATAACGACTAAATTTCATTGCTACAAGAGAGGCAAAAATACCAAAAATTATATCTAAAACAATAGAAGAAACATAGTATACCCAACTTGGTCCAGTAGATTCTTCTTCCCCTTGCATAAATGTATCAATTATATTTGCAATAATTCTAGAGAAAAATACTACAAATGTATTTAATACTCATTGAACTAAAGCCATCGTAACCATATCACCATTTAACACATGAGCCATTTCATGAGCCACAACTCATTCTATTTCATCAGCATTCATCATATCAAGTAATCCAGAAGAAACTGCTACAAGTGAAGAATTTTTTGAAGCTCCCGTTGCAAATGCATTTGGTTCTGGAGAAATATAAAATCCTATTTCTGGAGTTTTAATATTATGTCTTTGCGCTAAATCCTCTACAGTTGTAAAAACTAATTTTTGTTTTTCATCTAATGCATCAAAATTTTGTTTTGTTGCTAAATTAATTTTATATGCCATTTTTGCCATATATTTTGATAGAGCCAGTGAAATAAAACTCCCAGCAAATCATACAACTAAAGCAAAAATAAATATTCCCAGATAACTTCATCCATATCCAGTAACATTGATCCCAAATACAGCCTGTATCACTGATAGTGAAATCATTATTGTCGCGAGTACCGCGATATTTGTAAGTAAAAATATAGCAATTCTTTTTAACATTTTTTCTATATAAATAATAAATTTTTATAACTTCTTGTTAGTATTTTCATATTTTTGTATATTTTTAAAATAGAAAATAAGAAATTATTTTTTATAAAAATGACATTTGTCATTGAGTATTTTCTTCTTGAGAAATTTCGTCTCAAGTATGAGTATTATGATGTTTCATAAATAATTCTAAAATTTGTAGATCATATTTAATATTATGACCAATTATAAGAATATCACTCGAAAGTAAGAAATCGATAAAATTATGCAAAGTTTTATCATCAACTGCTGGTCATCTATGTTTTCTATTAATATAATATGTTTCTTTATCATCAATATAAATAGAAATTCAAACCAGTTGTGCTTCAATAATAGAAAGAGAAGTTGTTTCTGTATCTAAAATTATTTTATCTTGTTTTTTAATAAGATTTTTTAATTTTTGTAATTCTTCTTCATCTCAAATAATTTTTGGAGAAATATTTGTATCTTTCCAAGTTTTTTTAGCTTCTTGAGAACTTTGAGGAATCAAAGATGTAAATTCAAAATCTTTAAAAATTTCTACTACCTTTTGAGAAATAAGTTTATCTGGGAAAAATTTATAATTTTCTAAATCAAAATTATCTCAAATCGGAGCATCTAAACAAACGGTTGCAAGTTTTTTAGATAAAAATGCATTTTCTCTATTTTCTGCTAATTTTTCTAGAGCTTTTCATTTATATATTTTTTTTGCGTCGTCTGATAAATCTTCAAAATTTTCAGAATCTAAAACTTCATATACTTTTTCTACGTTTCATATTTCATTTAACATAGTTACAGCTTTTTTCGGTCAAAACCCTGCAATACCAGGAATATTATCAGCTGTATCTCAAACAATTGCTAAATAATCTATAATCATTTCAGGATCAATTCCAAACTTTTCACGAGTTTCAGCTGGTCCAGAAATTTTTTTCTTCATAGTATCGTAGATTTTGACATTATTTTTTACCAGAGAATATAAATCTTTATCTCAAGTTAAAATAAAAACATCATTATCTTGGTCTTCTCAAAGTTTTGTTGCGAGTGTCCCGATAACATCATCTGCTTCGAATCATTCTGCTCAAATAGTTGGAACTCTCATTTCATCGATAATAGCATCAATATCAGCGATTTGACTCCTTAAATTATCCGGCATTCTTTCACGCGTGGCTTTATATTCTTTAAATATTTCGCTGCGAAATGTTGGTCATTTTGAATCTTTTACAAAAAATACATAATCAGGATTTTCTTTTACTAATTGGCTCGTAAAAAATTTTGCCATTCCAAAAACGGCATTTACTATTTTTCCGTCTTTTGTTGCAAATTCCGGAAGTCAGAAAAACATTCTATAAATAAAATTATTTCCATCGATTAAATAAATTTTTCTTTTCATTTTTTATTTTCAAAAATTATTTTTTATATTTTATTTTAATACTCTCAAAAGGCAAGAAATAATTTTTGTTGACAAAATAAATATTTAGGTTATTTTATTTTTGCAAAAAATTACTGACACAAAAAAATGGAGGAAATATGTCAGAAAAATTAATTCAAAAAATTAGAGATAACTTTCCTAAATTTAATTTAAGAAAATTATCTGCTGGACAAGCAAAAAAAATTGCGAATACATTTTTTAAAACAAAAAAATCTCGCGGAATGTTCGGAACTAAAGATTTGATAAAAATCAGAATAAATAATAAAAATATTTTTTCTGAAATTCAAGAAGATGAAGATTCATTTTATAGACTTGAATTAAACTCGGAGCAATAGCTCCTTTTTTTATTACAAAAAAATATTCTTGACAATCATAATATTTTGAGTAAATTTCTGTAACAAAATTGGAGGGATTATCAATGACAGTAGAAAAATACGGTTCTCGTAAATTTGCAACAATGAGTGTTAGAAATATTTTCAAAGCACTAAGATTAGCGCAAAGAAAAAAAATTATTTCTAAAATACCTGATGATGAAGAAGATAGAATTAATTTATTAAGAGAAATTGCCGTTGTTTCAAACAACTCACAGGGATATTGTTTTCTAGAAAAACAATCTGCCTAAACTCATTGATAAAAAAGAAGCTTTTTACAAGCTTCTTTTTTATTTATCGAATATATATTAAATTTTGCAAATATAAAAACTTGAAAATTTTCATATATACGTATAATAAATAGTATTCATTGTTTCGGAGAAGGAGACGAAAATATGAATATGTACAATTATACTATTTATTAAAAAAGGTTATTTTTCGAAATAACCTTTTTTTTTATTTTTTATAATACCAATTCTAAAACTAATACAGAATTATTCATCGCAAAATCTAAATTATCCATATGAGCTTCTTTTGCTTCGTTATCAGCTCCATCAGAAACAGCTTTTATCACAACACATTTATCTAACGAATCATAATCACGAGCTACTGATAAAATAGCAAATGCTTCCATTTCACAAACATCAGCTCCGTAATCAGCAGAAAATTTCGCAACTTTTTCTGGATCATCTATAAATTGATCTCATGTAACACAAACTCCACTCATAACTAAACCAAATTTAGTTAAATCTATATTTTCTCAAATAGCATATTCTATGAAAATAGGTTTTTTAGCATAATCTAAATGATCTCATTCAAACGGTAAATATAAATCATGTTGAATAAATGTATTTGGTAAAAATACATCTCATATTTTTGTATCTAAAGGGTTTACACTTCCTGCAATACCAATATTTACTAATTTAAAAATATCATAATTTTCAAATAAATATGTTGTTGCCATTGCTGCTGAAATTTTTCCTATTCCAGCAAGAGCTAAAACGATTTTATCTTTACCATCTGTAGTTTCGTATTCTCATTCAAAAATAGTAAGATTTCCTTTTTTTATTGTTTCTTTGAGATTAAATTTTTTGATAATAATATCAGCTTCTTCTTTCATCGCGGTAACAATTGCTTTTGTAACTTGCATAGATTTTTATTTTGTGAATATAAATTATGGCAAGAAATATAAGATAAAATTCCAAAAAATCAACAACAAACTTTACAAATATTTATATTTTGGTACTCTAGAGGTGAAATATTTGGGCAATCGCAAAATATTTTTTATTATTTTTTTTAAGAAAAATAAATGGAATCAAATCTCATTTTAATATTTTCATTTTGAATCGCGACATTTCTTGTTTGATTCATATTAATTCCAAGTTTTATTAATTTTCTCATAGAATTTAAATTTGGAAAACAAATTCGTAGTGATGCGACTATTTGAAAGGCAACAATTTTCGAAAAATTACACAAAGCTAAACAATGAACTCCGACGATGTGAGGAGCTATAATTTTGTTCACAGTATTTCTCATGGTACTTATTAGTATCATTTTACAGTGATTAGATTTCACAAATAATTCCCTATTTAATCAAAAAGAAACATATTTATCTCTCTTTACACTTTTAACCGTTTGAGGTTTAGGATTGATTGATGATGTTTTAAATATAAAATGAATATGAAGAACAAAATGACTTTCTGCAAAAATGAAAATGTTTTGACTCATGTTTTTTGCCACACTTTGAGCTGCTTGGTTTTACTATAAATTAGGATGGAACGTGGTTGACGAAATGGGAAATTTTGTCAGAACACTCAATAATCCATTTTGAAATGATATTCAGCTATGATTTTTATTTATTCCACTATTTGTATTTATGATATTAGCAACGTCTAATAGTGTAAATGTAACTGATGGACTAGACGGACTCGCAGGTGGATTATTATTATTCAACTATTGAGTTTATACGTATATTACCTATGATCAATGAATGTTTTTACTCTCTGCACTTTGTATGAGTATAGTTTGAGCACTCGTAGCATTTTTATGGTTTAACGTAAAACCAGCCAAATTTTATATGTGAGATGTCTGAAGTTTAGCACTTTGAGCAAATTTATGAATTATTGCAATGATTACTAATACAGTTTTTATATTAATAATTATCTGAGCAATATTTATTTTTGAAACATTAAGTGTAATTATTCAACTTACCAGTAAAAGATTAAGGAAATGAAAAAAAGTTTTCTTAGTTGCACCGTTTCATCATCATTTAGAAGCAAAAGGTTGGAGTGAAGAAAATGTAGTTTTTAGACTTTGGCTTGTATGAATGATGACATCAATTGTCGGAATTATATTTTATATATTACAATCATAAAAAATAAAATATGTGATTTAAAATGATAAATGAAAATTTTATTTGTGAAAACTGCTGATTTGAAGTAGAAAAACATCCAGAATGATCAGCAAGAAATCATTGTCCAAATTGTTTATCTTCAAAACATTTAGATGATGAGTTTCCTTGAGATAGAGCAAGTGATTGTCATGGAATAATGGTTCCAATTGGAACCGATTTCAAAAAAAATAAATGAAATATGATCAAGCATAAATGTAAAAAATGTTGAAAAATTATTTTAAACAAAGTTGCTCCAGATGATAATTTCTTGGATTTCGTAAAAAAAATAAATAAAACTTTTTAGTTTTATTTATTTTTTTTATTTGCATTTTCTATATTCATAAATATATTTCTGATACATTTTTTCAAGTGTCAAAATACAAAAAGGAGTAATTATGACGCAACAAAAAAAATTTTATCCACTATTAGCGCAACTTATAAATTTCATAGCTCTATGGGAAAAAGATTCAAAAACAAAGTTACAATTTGAATCAGATAAATTTATAAAACTCAGTGAAATTGAAAATATATTACAATCATCTCGGGTCGCAAGTGGACCAGGACTATGTTACAATTTAAGTATTTTAGAAAAATTTCTATTTACACAAAAAGTAATAGATGATAGACAAAAAACAGATTTAATTTCGTTTAACCATCCAAGTAAAATGAAAATTTATATGTATTGTCTTGAAAAAACAAAAAAAGAACAACCCGCATAGCGAGTTGTTCTTTTACTTTTTTATTCTAAACATTATTATCTTTTGTCCTAAAATACGGCATTCATGCATAAATAATTAAAAGTGCTACTCAGAAAAATCCAAATAAAATATTTATTTCAAGCGAGTGAACCGTAAAATTAAATACCACTTCCATAATCAATGCAATAATAGCAATTTCAACTAAATCAACGATTTCAATATGATAGTTTCTTGCATAAAATTCAAGTATCCTATAAGCTTTTACTAAAATTAAAATGAATGTAAAATTACTTAAAAAGTTCTCTATTAAATCAATTCATGCTCAGGATTTGCCATCCATAAAATCTGTTTTTCATTCAGAAATAAATCAAATTTCATTTCAAATGTTCACACCTAAATAATATACAAGGGATCAAACTTTATAAAAAATAAATCCAGCAATAAGCATCATTAATATATACATTGAAAATGATACAAATTTTGACACAAACTTAAAATACATTTTTTTATATTTTATTTTTTCAGACATAAAATTTATTTAATAATATTAATAATATTATACAGAAAAAAAATAAAAAAATAAATTTTTTATTTTTTTATTTTTTATTAAGAACTGCACGAAAGCATTTTTGAAACAATTTGTGATTTTTTATAGTACTGAGTATATTTCGTATTTTCTCAATAAGGTTTTTTAATCATATCAAATATTTCTAAAACTCAAGAATAATCCCCTTTTTCAGCTTGAGAAATAATTTCATCGAGTTGGGAATTTCTCAAAATGTATTTTGGATTTGTTGTATCCATATTTATTTTTTTATTTTCATCTGTGATATTTTCTGCATTCAAGAAAAATAAATAGTTTTCAATCCAAGTAATAATTTTTCATTTTATTTCTTTAGGAAAATTTTCTGACAAATAACTCGAGAATAAAAATATATCGTTAAAAATATTTTCAAAATCTTTATCCGATTTATTAACATTTGATAATTCTCTGAAAAATATTGTAAAATCACAATTTCCTAAAAATAATAATTCTTCTAAATCTTGGATAAAGAAATTATTCTGATTTTTTTCTTCATAGATTCATATTTTTTCAAACATCATTGAAAAATATTTTTTTTCTAAAATATTTTTATGTTTTTCTATGATTTCTCAAAATTTATTTTTATCATCTACTAAAACATTTAAACTATCAGCTAAACGTCATAAATTCCAGATAATAATATTTTTTTGATTTCCAAAACAGTATCTTTTATATTCACTGTCAGTTAAATTTGGAGTCCAAGTTGGATCAAAATTTTCTAAAAATCAATATGGTCAATAATCAATAGTTTCTCATAGAATACTCATATTATCCGTATTTAAAACTCCATGAACAAATCAAACTCTTTGCCATCAAACAACTAAATCTACAGTTTTTTCTGCAATTTTTTCAAACAAGTTCACATAATAATTATTATGATTTTGAGTATTTATTTCAGGATAATGATTTTGAATAACATAATCTGCTAATAATTTTAAGTTTTTTGTATCTTGTCTACTAGCAAATAATTCAAAGTTTCAAAAACGTAAAAAACTCTCGCTTACTCTGGTAATCAAAGCTCATTTTTCATATTTTTGGTTTCAATCATAATACATGTCACGTAAAACTAATTCTCAAGTTTCACAATAATTTAAAGCTCTAGTAGTTGGAATTCACAAATGAAACATAGCTTCACTTGCTAAAAATTCACGAATAGAACTTCTCAAAACAGCGTATCAATCTCAAAAACGAGAATATGGAGTCACTCAAGCTCATTTTAATTGAAAAAATATATTTCAAATTTTTGTTTCAAATTCTCATAAACAAATTGCTCTTCCATCTCACAGTTGTCCAGCCCAATTTCAAAACTGATGACCTGCATAAGCCAGTGAAAATCATTTTGAGTTTTCAATAACTTTTTTTCCAGAAAAATATTCTAAAAACTCAGGAGAATCTATAAAATTTTCATCAAATCATAATTCTACAGCAAAATCTTTAGAAATAATTATATTTTTTGGATTTTCAAAATATTTTGGCAAAACAAAACTATACAAAGCATCTTCTACCCTTCTTGGAAAATTTTCAACTATTCTATCAGCTGGAAAATATTCTAAGAAATTATTTGATTTTTTTAATGGAAACATAAATATTTTTATTAATTATTTCTTTAATATATAAAATAATTCTATAATTTTTCTAATAAACTCAAAGAAATTAATCCATCTAATAATTTATCAGACTTTGCAATTTTATGGTTTTCTAAGATATTATTTTTTTGAGATTCGAGTAATTCTTTAAAATCTTTTGCTGATAATTTTAATTCATTTCTCACAAAACTATTCGATAATTCTATTATATTTTCATTATTTTGATTTCAAAATAAATGCAATAAGGCTCATCAAACATATCATTCTTCATCCTTTATAACTCATCGGTATTTCATCGGAGATTGAAATGCAAAATATTCTGGTGAAAAATTATTTTTTATTTCTGAAAATATTTCTAAAAATTTAGCATATTTTTCTCATCTTATATTTTCTACTATTGATATTTTTTTCTTTTCTCAAAGTGAAATATTTTCTCCATTTTTTTCTAACTCTAAAACATGAATTAATTCTGCTTCAAATCTAAATAATACTATTTTCATAATTATTTTATTAAAAATATTTTTATAATAATATGAAATAATTGAAAATAAAAAAATTTAATATGTTTTAGTTATTGAAATTTCAAAAAAAATAGCTATAAATAAAGCATAAATTAAAAATAATTATTTTTTATATATGCAAAATTTAGAAAAAATTTTAGAAAAATATTATTGAGAGGATGACCCAATAATTTTAGGTTGTTCAACAGGTCCAGATTCTATGTACTTACTGCATAAAATCCTTGAAACAAAATATGCAAAAAATCTCATTGCATGTTATTTTAATCATCAACTCAGAGCTCAGTCTGATAGAGAAGAAGCATTTTTAGAAAATTTAGCGCAAGAAAAATGATTTCAAGTAGAAGTTGCTAGCGCGGATATAAAAAAAATCAGAGAAAATTTTTATCCGAGCAAATGAATCGAAGAAGTAGCGCGTGACAAAAGATATGCTTTTTTTAATGCCGTTTGTAATATTTATGAAACAAATAAAGTTTTAACGGCTCACCATTTGGACGATAAAATAGAAACTTTTTTCTTTAATCTTGCCAGGTGATCAAAACTCACTGGTTTAATTAATATGACACAAGAATCTGGTGGAATAATTCGTCCACTTTTAGATATTTCAAAAGACGAAATTTTAGAATATTTACACGATAATAATCTAGAATATTCGATCGATGAAACAAATGCAGATACAACGATTACAAGAAATTATCTTCGTCATGAAATTATTCCAAAACTTGATAAAGTAAATGAAAACTATAAAGAAAATATTTCAAATATGATGAATTATTTACAAGAAGTTAAAAATCACTTAGATCAAGAAATTAAAAATTTTCTCGATGAACAAGCCATGGAAATTTTTAATTCTAAAAAATTTAGAATTAATACTTTAGAGATTTATGGATATTTTTATATCTCAGATTTTCAAAAATTATCAAGTTTATTACAAAAAGAAATTATTAGACATTGTTTTTATGTTTCAAATAATAATTCTACGATTTGATTATCAAGCGCAAATATCGATGAAATAATTAGATTTATAAATGGTAAAAATAATAAAACAGAAAAAATAATTAAAAATTTAAAAATGAAAAAAGAAAATACTATAATTATTTTCTAATAATTATTTTTATAAAATATAATAAAATAAAAAAATGATAGAAAGAAATTTTATACTCGCGCAGTGAGAAACATTTTGTGAAGATTGAGTAGAATTAACACTAAAAAATCTAGAAAAAAGAGTTATTGAAGCTGATAATTTTGATGAAACACTACCAGAGTGAGAATGATTATTTATGGATTTTTTGATAAAAAATGAAGCATTAAAACATAAAAAAACATTTCAACTTTGTGTTTTAAGTGAACCATATCAATCAATTTTAGAACACAAATGGAAGCTCTATACCATTCAAATAAAAAAAGTAAAAGAACATACTTTGAAAATAAAATTGTATATAAATAATGAAAAATAAAAAGCCCGTAAACGGGCTTTTTTTAGTAAAAAATTTCCATAGCACAAAATGCAATAATCCAACCATTAAACCGGTCACAAAATCCACCAATAGGACCAAGTAATCGCGAAAAATCGGAAATTCCTACACATCGTTTATAATATGAAAACAACGCATCACCAAGTGCAACACTCACACTAATAATCAATAAAGGCAAAACACTTAATTCTAATAATTTAGTGAATAAAAGATAATTTGCAATTAAAGCTAAAACAACAGCTAAAAATGTTTTATTTGGTGAGATTTGTTTTGGATATTTCATTTTTATGAAACTATCTGGAAGTTTTGCAACAACAAATCTCCCAAAAATACTCATAAAACTATCCATACAAATAGCAATCACACTATAAATAAAATATTTTTCTATAACATTATTTTCTTGAACAAAAATAGGGATAACTATAAATGCTGCGAAAGTAAAACATATCAAAGTAAGTGCAAAATACCCTTGATTTTTTGTTTTGTATGACATGTTTAGCTCGAGAAAAACTCCTAGAAAAACAGTAACACAAAATATATCAAAAATAAATTGTTTATCCATGCCTAGAACAACGTAGAGAAATATTAAACTAAAAAGTAATCTTGCAGAAAAATAGAGTTTTTCTGTAAAACTTCCCTTTTTATGTTTATGTGAAATTTTCATATATTTCTGATCGATGATTCCAAAAAATATCATCATTATCACAGAAATAATTATTACCATCGACCAATAAAGCATAATTTTTCTTCCGAAGTTTGTGTGTGTAAAGTATTTATAAAATAAAAATTAAAAAAATCAAGTATTTTATAAAATACCTGATTGTTTTAAGTCTTTAATAAGATTTTCATCATATATAGAAATATCAAATTGTTCTTCAAAATAATATTTATAGAGTTCATCCATAAGCATCGATTTAGTTTTCGGTCCAAACATACCCGATCATGGTTCATCTAAAGATTCTATAACTCATGTTTTGATTTGCATTTGAGCAATAGATTCAGCAGTTAATTTCCCAAATATTGCTGTATCTTTATATTCAAAATATCCTAATTTTTTGAGAATATTTTGTAAGTCTCTCACTTGAGGAGAAACTTGTGACTGTGCTAATTTTCATAGAGATAAAACCTCTTTTTCTGCAGCTTTACGAATATCATTTTGAATTGTTTGAATATCATGTTTCGTTTCGTTTAATATCTTTAAATAATTTTTGTATTCTAGATATTCTTCATATAAAGCTTGTCTTGTTTGTGGTCAATAATACCCAGCAGCTAGAGAATCTTTATTTTCAATTAAATTATTTTCAATTTGAAAGTTTACTATAATAGCAAGAATATCTTCATAATTTCCATTAATTTCTCATTTATATAATTCTAATTCTAAGAGAATTTTTTGTAAGCTAGAAATTTCTTGTTGAGTTGAAATAGCTTGAGAAAAAATATTATCTGGATTATATTCTAATTGAATTTCTGGCTTTTTAGTTGGTAAAACAATATTATTTGTAGAAGCTAATAAAATAGGTTCTGGGTCTTTTTCTTCTAATTTTCCTGTTCTATAATGTTTTAAAAATAAGCTACGAGTTTGATTTCCCCAATACCCGGCTCATAGTAATTCTCACTGATCTAAAATATTATTTTCTAATTGAAAATCGTGAATTATTTCTATTAAATCTGACGAATATTCTCTATCAACTGTTCCTGTATAAACACCATTTTCATGTAAAAATGATTTTAAAGCAAAAATATCATCTCAAGAAGAATTTTTCCCAATTGCTTTATAAAATATACTTGGAGTAACTTCTAAACCATTGGTTGCCCAAGCTGGTGCTGGAACAGTATTGTAGTTAAGTGTAACTTGAGAATTGTTTGCAACAAAACTTCATTTTACGGTTCTTTTCCCCCAGTAGAGTGCACGAGCTAATCATTCATCTCCATATCACATCCACACATCAATTCTGTCATACGAATATCATCTATTTCCAGCATTAACAATCGCTCATCCTCTATCTTCTACTGATCCAATTCCGAGTCATTCTAAATAGATTTTTGTACCAAAAGAATAATTTTTAGGAGCAGCTAGCATTCCAGAAAATACTCATTTCCCAGAAGCTCAAGCAATTCATCTTCCATTAAGACGAATTTCTGCTTGATAATTTCCTTTTAGGTAATATTTTTGATCCGGTAGTGGTGAGTAATATGCAGTAACAACGAAATATTGCTCATTTGATTTTGCTAATAATTTTTCTGGAATGAAACCAAGAAATACACAAAATAAAATGAAAATTGAGAATAATTTTTTCATATTTATAGATACAGGAAATAATTTTTAATCTAATATATTGTATCATATAAAAAAACATTCTACCAAATATTGATAGAATGTTTTATTGAAAATAATTTGACTAATTCATTATTTATTTTTTTATATACTTATAAAACCACTTTTAAATATGTTATAATTGCTTTATCTTTCTTACTTCTAGATTTTTTAATAATTTTATCTAATTTAGATTGTAATTGCGATTTTGCATTTTTAATTTTAATTTTATTTCAAGAATATTTTTTTTCAAAAATATCATCAATTTTATTTTTTACAATAATAATATCTTGTTTTTGTTTTCTTGTGAGTACATAATCATTATCATAAACTATTTTTATAGGTTCTTGAAAAATTTCATTTCCATTCCCATGAATAGTTTCTAAAGCTGCAATAGTTCTTTTTCAAAAATACCCAGCTTGGTCATCATATTTTGATGATATAATTTTATGTTGTAACTGAAAATCGATTAAGTCATCCTGTATAGAAATATATTTTCCATCTATCTTTTGATCATAAAGATTTAGATCAGTGAATAATTGTTGTAATTTTTTTACATTCACACTATTTGACTCTGGAGTTACATATAAATTTGAATATGCAGCAATTGGAGAAGTATTAAATTTTATATTTATTACTCTATCATTACTTACGATTTTTCATTTTACTTTTCTTTTTCACCATTTTAAAGCACGATTTAATCATTCATCTCCATATCACATCCAAACATCAATTCTATCGTAATCATGTCCTCTTTCTCCAGCATTTACAATAGCTCAACCTCTATCTTCTACTGAACCAACTCAGATTCACTCTAACTCGATTCTAGTACCAAAATCATAATTTCTAGGAGCAGCTAATAAGCCAGAAAAAACTCATTTTCATGAGGCTGTATATTTTCCTTCCCCATTTAGTCTAACATCTCACCAATAATTTCCTGTTGTATACCTTGATTGACCTGGAAGTGGTGAATAATATGCTGTTACATAAAAATATGTATCTCAAGCAATTGGTTCATCTTCTTTTAAAATAGCTCTATAAAAAGCAAATTTTTCTGGATAGTCTTCTTGTAAAGCAGTAAGAGTTTGAACTCAAAAATATCCAGCTCCCCAATCTGTATTAGAGTTAATTAAACCTGTTTGTTTTTGATACGCTAATAAAGATGGAAGTACAGAATCGTATTTTCCATCAATTTCTCCAGAATATAAATCTAGTTTTTGAAAAAATGTTTGAAGTTTTTTGATTTTATTTTCACTCGATTCTGCTATGATTTGAGTTTCTAAGTCATCAAAATCATTAGAATATGTTTGTGAGATTCAAGAAAAAATAAATAATGAAATAGTTGTTATAAGTGCGATTACAATTCGCTTGAGAGTTTCCATAGTTTTTTATTACTAAAAATAAGCGCAAGTTATTATATGTATATTTCATATAAATCAAGTGCGCTTTTATTGTCTCATATTATGTGTGATTTTACAAATTTATACTCAAGCTCCAACTACAACCTTTGCGTGTCTAAGAACTTTTTCTCCGAGCATATATCCTTTTTCAAATTCATCAAAAATGATTCATTCTTCTTGTCCTGGAACTGTTGTCATTACATCATGTTTATCAGGATTAACTTCTTCACCTTTTGAATTAAATGCAACAACTCACATTTTATCTAAATCAGCTATAAGTTTTGATTCCATAGAAACAATTCCTTCATATAATGCACCATTTTGCATTTCTTGTGGAGTATTTTGAATCATTCTTTGTAAATCATCTACTCTTGGTAATATTTTTTTCAAAATATCTGATTTTAAGAAAAAAATCATATCATCTTTATCTCTAGCAACTCTATTTTGATAATTTACATAATCTGCTTGCGTTCTAGAAAGTAAATCTTTTAATTTATCTACTTCGCTATTTCCTCCTGATTGAGCTTGTTCTAACTTTTCTTCATCTATATTTCCTTCTTCATCTTCAATTTCTTCAATTTCGTGTTCCATTTCTTCTACTAAATCTTGTTCTTCAATTGTATCTTTTTCATCTCTAGACATAATCTATTCTTTAAAAAATAAATAAATTTCGTGATTATTATATTAAGATTTTATAATTTTCAAGATAAATTATATTCAAAAAATAATTTTACAATTTATAAGTATTAAATAAAGTATAAATATAAATTTTAATATTTGAAAAAATAAAAAATGAAAATAATTTCATGGAATGTAAACGGTATTAGAGCTGTAGCAAAAAAATGATTTAAAGAATTCGTAGAAGAAGAAAATCCTGATATTTTATGTATCCAAGAAACAAAAGCATTTGAACCTCAATTTTTAAAAGATGTTTGAGAACTCGAATGATATAAATACGTATGGCATACAGGAACAAGAGCCGGATATGCATGAACAGCTATTTTTTACAAAGAAAGCCTCAATTTACTTTCAAGTCAAAATAGTTTTGGAGAAATATGACA
The DNA here is from genome assembly GCA_965656795.1 of Patescibacteria group bacterium. Lineage (GTDB taxonomy): Bacteria > Patescibacteriota > Gracilibacteria > BD1-5 > UBA6164 > CAJXJP01. The sequence continues at coordinate 13,332 of CBFHLZ010000005.1, read as the reverse complement.
TTTTCACGATGACGGAAGGGTAACTCAAGCTGAATTTGAAGATTTTGTAATCATAAATGGATACTATCCAAATGGTGGAACAAGAGCTGATGGAACTGAAATGGTTGGCTATAAACTAGAATTTTATGATCATATTATAAAACATGCAAATGAGCTAATTTCTCAAGGGAAAAATGTAATTTTAACATGAGATCTCAACATAGTTCATACAGAAATAGATATTGCTCGTCCAAAAGAAAATCAAAAAACAATTGGGTTTCTACCAATTGAAAGAGCAAAAGTATCTGAGTTACTAGAAAATGGATATGTAGATACATTTAGACATTTCTATCCTGAACAAATTGATACATATTCTTGGTGGAGTTATAGAGCTGGAGCTAGACCGAGAAACGTGGGCTGGAGAATAGATTATTTTGTTGTAAACAAGGACTTTATTGAAAAAGTAGAAGATATAAAATATATGAATGATATAATGGGTTCAGATCACTGTCCTGTAATGTTGATTACAAAATAAAAAGAAATCGAAAAGATTTCTTTTTATTTTGTAAAATTTTTGTATAATTTGGATAATACTTTTTTCAAAAAAATTTATGAATTCATTTGATCTAAAATTTTTTCAAAAATATACTCCAGAATGACAAAATATTCAACATATTGTTCATGCTCATCCTATAATTATTTTAGGGAGACTCATATTATGGTTGTTTTTATGAGTTTTTATTCCAGTATTTTTTTATTATTATTCTTTTCGTTTAAAAGGATTTATTCCATTTTATTTCCTAGAATGATGGTTATTAATAATTTATACAAAAATAGTTTATGATATTTTTGATTGGTATAATGATGTTTGGATTATTACAGATGCTTGAGTGATAGATTTAGATTGGTCGTTATTAAGAACAAATATGTCTACAATCGATTTTGAAAACATGGAATGAATGGAAGTAGAACAAAATAGTATTTTTGATAAAATATTAAGTAAATGAGACTTAGTGATTCACAAAATTTGAGATGATTGATTTGTACTGCCGAATTGTATAAATCCTTACTCAGCATTAAATCAAGTAGAATGAATTAAAAATCACATTGAAGATCTAGAAGAACATGAAGATGATGGAGAAGTAGATAGATTTGATATGATTATGGATTCTCTTGGTTGAGTAGTAGAAAATTATTTAAAAACAAATAATAATCCTGAAGTTAAAATAGATCCAGAAGAACTTGCAAAAACAGAAAAACTCAAAAAATATCAAAAATCTAAAAATTCTATAGATCTCAGATAAATATTCAAAAAAGAAAAAAGGCCCTAAAATTAGGCCTTTTTAAATAAGTAACTTCATATTTCCCAACCTTTATGTTAACATTGCGAAGGTTACAGAAATAAGAGTAACTATAGCAACCGGGAGAAAAAATAATAGAAGTATTTTCATATTTTCTCTACCAGTACCAATATTATCATCTAATACCATTTCGTTCATTAGCTTCTCCTTTATTATGAACCTAAAAATTATAATTAATTTAAAAATATGTCAAATATTGACTTAAAACAAATACCAAAAGCTCCAGGCATTTACAAATATTTTGATAAAAAATGAGAAATCATTTATGTCGGAAAAAGTGTAAATCTATTTTCTCGTGTGCATAGTTATTTTAACGGAAAATCAAAGCTTAATTTTGCAAAGGCAAAAATGGTAGATCAAATCGTAAAAATAGAGACTATTATAGTTGAAAATGAAACAGAAAGTCTGATATTAGAAACCAATCTCATAAAACAACTCAAACCAAAATATAACATCTTGATGAAAGATGATAAAAATTATATGTATATTAAAATCACTAATGATCTCTTCCCTAAAATCATGAGAACTCGTCAATCACCAAGTAATTTTTCGGTGATTCGTGGAAAGAAAAATGGAACATATTTTTGACCGTATATTTCTACCAATCATGTAATAAATATTTTAAAAATAATTAAAAAATATTTTTGATATGGATGTTACTGACATCATTTTTTTAAAGATTGAAATGGCTATAATCTTGATAAATATTTATTTAAAAATAATATTTCAGATACTAAAAAAGTTATTTCAACACATGAAGTTAATAAAATTTATGTTGAACAAATAGAAAATATTAAACATTTTTTAAGAGGAAATTATAAAGAAGTTATAGAAAGCCTGAGAGAAAAGATGCAAGAATTTGCAAAAAATCTCCAATTTGAAGAAGCTCAAAAAATGAAAATCCAAATAGAAAGTTTAGAATCACTGGATATTTCACAAAATATTCGTGATAAAATTACTGGAAATCATGATGTAATTCATTATTTAGAAAAATATGAACATATTTACATTTGAGTAATAGAAATCAGAGATGGGAAAATTTTATGATACCAAACTTTTGAAATTGAAAATAAACTCGAGGAAGACAAACAACAAATAGTAAAAGAATTTATTGAAAAAAAATATGTTGAGCATTTAGAAGAAAATGAGAAAATAAATTTTATTTTACCTTTTGAAATACAAGATTTACTTACGCAAATTTCTTTTGAACTTCCTCAAGTTTGACCAAAAAAAGAAATTTTACAAATGGTTTATAAAAATGTATATGAACATGCTCATAAAAAATATATAAATTCACTCTCAACAAAATGATTTACAAAATCAACAATGGAAAACCTACTCAAAGTTTTATCATATAAGCATATAAACAAAAGTTTTATTTTTGAATGTAATGATATTTCTCATTTTTCATGAACCCATACAGTTGCCAGCAGAAGTGTTATCGAAAACGGAAAACCAAATACAAAAAAATATAAAAAATTTAATATAAAAACTCTTGAAGAAGCAAAAATTGATGACTTCTGATCAATGAAAGAAGTTATGACAAGAAGGCTCAAAGAAATAGAAAAAACACAAGAAATACCTGATCTAATAATAATTGATGGATGAAAATGACAACTCGGAAGTGTAGTAAAAATTTTAAATAATTTCATAAAAAATACTCTATGAGAAATAAATAATTTAGAAAAAAATAATTCTGAAATTATTTCTGAGGATAAAAAAACAGAAGACGAAAATATCTTAGAAAATAAAAAAAATTATTTACAAAATTTACAAAACCTACAATTAGTCTGAATAGCAAAACGTGAAGAAGAATTATTTTTACCATGAGAATCAACATCTATATTATTGCAAAAAGATTCTCTTGAACTTAGACTCGTACAAAAAATCCGTGACGAAGCACATAGATTTGCCATCACATTTAATAGAGATAAGAGAATTAAAGCTATGAAAACAAATATTTTGGAATCATTGCCTTGATTTTGACCAGTATCTAGAAAAAAAATATTAAAACAATTTGGAAATATAGAAAATATTAAAAATTTCCCAAAACAAGAAATTGAAAAATATCTCAATAAGAATCAAATCCAAACACTCGATGACCATGGATTTTTAGGAGAATAAGTGTAAACAATCAGTTACACTTATTTTTTTGACTTAAATGAAAAATAGTGTAAAATAATAGTATTAAATTTTAAATAATAGCTATGAAAAAATTTATATCTTTTTGTGCATTGTTGAGTTTATTAATTACAACAAATTTTTGATTCTATCAAACTTTTGCAGTAGATACAAATCAACAAAACACTCCATGGACTATGCAAAAAGCAAGGCATTTAGCAAAAAAAGCATTAATGTGAGCTACTCTCAATGATATTCAAAATATTTATGATATTTGAAGTGCACAATCAGCTGTAAATTATCTATTTCCATCTAGAAATGGACCCAATAGAAGTGATTATGAAACAAAACTTTCTGAATTAACACAAGACCCAGATTTTGATGCAAATAATAGAAATGACATGTATGAATATTATTTAGCAAAAAAATTATATGATCCCTACGAAGCAAAAGCAAAATTATTTCTCATGTTTGAGGATATTTTTTCTGTGAATGTTTCGGGAAGTAAAAATATCACTTATTTAGATATTGAAAATACTCATGACTTACTCTATAGAGAAATGTTTTGAGATTACAAAACATTAGTCAAAAAAAGTCTCTATGATATAAATTCTCAATGAGATTATAGTGTTTCTCAATTTTTGGATTTATTTAATCAATCAAATCCTGCAAGACCAAATGAAAACTACGCAAGAGAATTACTACAACTTTTGCTCATGTGAGAATATCTCCCATTTGAATCTGCAGATATACAATCTACTAGAAATTATGAAGAAACTGATGTTGCAGCACTAGCAAAAATACTAGTATGATTTGAAACCAATGAAAATACTCATGAAGTAACATATAATAATCAAGCAAATACAAATGAAAAAATAGTATTTTTAGAATGAGATTTTCAAAATAGTTACACACCAAATTATTACAATCAAGAAACTTGAGAAATTGATATTCAGCTTCTTAAAACTCCAATTGCAATGAACAATTGATTAGCTGACAATATAATCGACTATATATTTGCAAAAAAACAAAATGAAATTTCACAATTTTTAGCAAAAAAACTATATAATTTTTATGTATGAGAAAATCCATTAGTAACAGAAATAAATGATATTTCTCAAGTACTATTACAAAATAACTTTGATATTTATACCACTACTAAATGGTTATTATCAAATGATATGATGTATTCTCAAAGGTCAATGAATGAAATTATATACAAAACTCCTGTAGATTTAGTAGTAGGAACAAAAAAAATATTATGAGTTGATAACCTATCAACATTCAGACATTCACTATCTAATTTATGATGGAGACCATATATGCCTGGAAGTATATTTGGGAGAGATGGATATGATGAAAATAAAGAGTTTTTTAATGCTACTAGTGTTATAAAATGGTCATATGAAGCATCAAAAATAGTAGATGAAATTGATACAAGTACTTTTATTGACTCTAACTTAAATTTAGAAGAAAATATTGCTCAAATAGAACAAAAATTGCTATGAGAAGAAATATTATCAAACACAACACGTGAGCAATTAATGGAATTTATGTTACAAGATAATGAATGAAATCCTATTGAATTTCAACCAGAATCTCAAGAGTATAATAGATATTATACAGCAAGTTTGCTTTATTTCATTCTTTCTCAACCAGAATACATATTACTCTCTTGAGTAGATATTCCATCAGATATTGATAATCAAAGATCACAATTTTATTGAAATGATAATAAGCTCGTAATAATAAAATACAGAGGTTGACTAGATTGGCTCCATGGAGTTATTCAAAAAGATGAATATAACCAATATTTAGAAAACAGAGAAAGTTGAGCATTGCAAAGAAATGAATTAGTAGAAGTATGAGATTATTATCTCAACTCAAAAATGTCAGATTTTAAATCATTATATGATAGTTGAGATCTTAAAATATTTAATAGAGTTGGTACACCTAGCCACTCAAGAGCACATGACACTGCTTCAAGGAAAATGACATCTGCATATTCTCAATGAAACTTAGAAGCTCCTTGAATTTTATGAGAATTTATAAAAAATGAAGATCCTTTAAAAACTGTACAACTATGATGAGACAAATGATTAGTTTTTAGATGAGGTCAATATTTACAAATATGAAATGATGGATTATTTAGAGTTGATGATAGTACTAACAATGATTTTAGAATTCATAAATTAACAACATTAAAAAATATATATAATCAAAGAAATTATCCAGAAAAACTAGATTTTGTTTTTAAAAATGGTGCATATATTTGAAATGTAGCAGAAACATCGGTAGCAAATGGATGAAGAAGTTGAGCTTGATATAATATGTGAGATAACCTTAGTTTTACAGAAACACTATTTGATGCATGAATTACTAATGTTGTGAGAATTGCTGCAGATGGATGATATGATACACATTGAAATCAAAAAGAAAATTTAAGTAATAACTTAGAAAAAGTTGCTCAAAAAACTACTGAATTTTATAATAATGTAAAAGATAAGCATAATGTAACCATTGTCTTATATTCTGAATTTTGAAGAACACTAAAAATCAATAGTTCTCAATGAACAGATCATTGAAAATGAGGATGAATGTTTATTCTTTCTAATAATCAGCAATGGAAAACACAGCTACCAAATAAAGTCTATGGAAATAATTCATTTATAAATGCTCAAGCCAACCGGTTATGAGTATGAATAGATTATAGAAGTGTATACAAAAAAATATACGAAACTCTCTACAATAAAGATATTTCTGAGACTCTCGGTTGAAATTACGATATAAATACATATTTAAATGATCAAAATCCTGATCCAAAATTATTTAGAATCGAATATCAAAGAGAATGAAGTAGACTCAGAGCATATTTAAAATTTAGTATTGATGATGAAAATTACTTTCATACACAATGATCTCATATAAGATTTTCATACTGAAGTGATGTAAATAACTTGAGAAATCAAAGTAGATACACAATAGATAGATATATGGTAGAGGATGATAAAAATCTTAATTTATATATGAGGAACTTATCAGAAAATAGAGAATACCATTATAAAATAGAAATATTTGATAATCAGTATAATTCGAGAGTTATTGAAAGTAGTTTCACAACCCCAGAATATAAATCTGGTCAAGACACTTTATTAGAATTAAATAAAAATACATTTTTATCACAGTATAATAATACAAATATTAATAATACTCTAGTTTTAGAAAATCCAATATTTTTATCATCAACAGGTTCAAATATTTACTTTGCTGATGATAACATACAATTAGAAGCTCAATGAGAAACAATAATACAAACATTAACTTCTCAATCTTGATGAGTATGGAATGGTTGATTTATGTTACCTGAAGAAATTAATAAAGATGATTTTATTATAAATTCATCTCATTTAGATGATACAAAATTAACAGATATAAAGAATATAGAAAAAATTATTCATGTTTGAAGTGATGTATTATGAGTATCAATGAACATAAGTAAATCAGTTGACTTAAAAGTTAATTGAATAAATAGTGATACTCAATATTGAGTTATTCATTCTACAAATTGAATTGATTGGAGTAAAGTAGAACAATGAAATATTTCACAGGCAAATAATCAACTTATTATCAAAACGCAACATTTTTCATATTTTGCGATAGTTGAACTAGATAATAATTGAGAAATAATTATCAACAATACAGATAATGATAATTCTCAATGAAATAATAACCCTTGAAACTCATCAGGATGATGAAGTAGTTGAAGTCATGTACCAAATAAAGATAATTGTCCATATGGTGATTACTCAAAAAGTTACTATGATAGAACGTGTTGAAAAGATTATACTGCAAAACAAATTTATAAATTGGCAAATTCATATGAAGTAAAAAACAATCTTTCATATAATATTGAAAATGATCAAATAAATAATGCACTTGAGGAATTAGAAATCTATGATGGTTGAAAATTTGATATATTTAATGAAATATTTCCAGAAATAGATGTTACTAATACTGATCAAAAAAATCTATTAAAATTTTTAAGACAAGATGTAACAACTATGAAAGTTTTGGATTATGATATTTATTATATTCAAAATTCTACAAGAAATAAGTCATTTAAATCTATCGCTCAAATATTAACACAACAAGGATATAAAGATGAGTTTGAAGAAAAATTAATTGATAGTTTTAATTCTCTTTGGTTAACTATAGCGATAAAACAAAATATTGAATTAACTAATGCAACTCAATCTACTATAAAAAGACTTCTTGCAGAAAAAATAAATAGTTTTAAATTTCATTATAACACTGCCCAAAGAAATAAAAAAACATATAATTATATTATTCCAAAAAGTGTTCAAAATACTCAAGACTCACAAAAAACTCCTGCGTACTATAGAACAAGAAAAGAAGAAATAATTAAAAAACATAAACAAAAATAAAAAAAATCTGGGAAACCAGATTTTTTTTAATATAATTTAAATATATATTTTTAAGTGATTTAAGATGAAGAAAATTATTTATATATTAATATGTTTACAGCTATTTTTTCTGAGTATAGTAGCGAGTTTTGCTCATCCACTAGATATTTCTATTTCGACAGCTTCGATTAAAAATAACACAATAGATGTAACTTCTTATTTTCATTCATTTGAAATAGAATATTTACTCAAAGAAAATAATATAAAATTTGATTCTATAAATGATTATTTTCAACACTGAGATATTATAGCCGATTATATTTGAGAAAACATACAAGTTATACAAAATAATTCTCAATGTGATATTTCTAAAATAGATATTAAACAAGATCAAGCATACAAAATACTTTCAGATTGACTAGAAGTTAATTACCAATTTTTTTGTAAAGATACGATTACAGATTTTAATTTTATTGTTGAATATTTCACACAATTCCCTTTACAGACAAATAGATTTACTTTTTATGATTTCAATAATGGAATAAAATGAGTTACTCCTTTTTATTTTAAAGTTTTCACAAGCAAGATAATTGAAAAAAAAATAAATATAAATGATAAAAATTTAAGTATTTCAAAAGATACAGATAGAGATTGATTATCTGATGAAGAAGAAAAAATTTATTATACAGATATTTATTTATACGATACAGATGGGGACTTTTATACAGATAAAGAGGAAGTTGAATGAGGTTGGAATCCTATTAATCCTGAATTATGACCTGGACAAGAATATAGAACTCAACAAGATTTAGACCTTTGATTTTTGAAAAATGATAACTCAGATTATTCTGATCAAAAAAGAAATTGAATAGAAACGTTAAGCGATTATTGATATGCCAGTGATTATTTAAAAAATATCTTACAGTATTTAGATAATTTTTTTACCAATAATCAGTGAAATATATTTTGAGTTTTTATGTTGGTATTTTTCCTTGGTTTTATTCACGCTATTTGACCAGGTCATTCAAAATCACTTCTCATAGCCTATACATTAGAAAAAAATAATTGATATTTTAAATGATTTTTATTTGCAATTATTTTTACTATTACTCATATATTGGATATTTTATTATTATTTTTAGTCACAAAAATATTAATATGATTTGTGGATATTTCAAAATTTAATTATTATATTCAGCTTCTCAGTAGTATATTTTTATTTTTTTTATGAATATATTTATTTATAAAAGCTATAAAAAGAAATAAATATTGTGAAAATAAAAAGGAAAATAAAAGCCTTTGGATTGCATTCTTTGCATGATTAGCACCTTGTAGCTTTGCTTGGAGTATATTTCTATTACTTATTGCATTATGAAAATCTCAATGGATATTTTTATTAGTTTGAGCACTTTGAGCATGAATTTTTACAACGTTAGTACTTATAGTTTGTATAAGTGTATTTTTGAAGTCAAAATCATACAAAAAATTTGAACAGCTTGAAACCTATTCTAATGTCCTTTCTAGTGCGGTTATTTTATTAATTAGTATTATATTATTAATTAAAGTTCTCTAATTTTGCAAATAATAGAAAATAGTGTAGACTATTAATGTAATTAAAAATAAAAACAAAACTATGACAGATATATTAAAAAAATATAACAAACAAAAGAAATTTTCTAACATAAGCATCGTAGCGATGAGCTTAGTTTTTGCCGTTGGTATAAATGTATTTTTATTTGACGATTCAAATTTAGTAAAAAACTTAAAAGTTAATGCTATTGAATCAGATATACAAACAAATAAATCAGATTTATACATAGAACAAGAGGCAGTATATTTTTCGTTATTTTCATCTAAGAATATGACAAATGTAAAAAATGTAACATTTTCTGTTGTATATAACCCTGAAAATATTAACATTTTAAAGACAAATGGTCTACAACTTATCTCTAAAAATAATTGAATTTCTACATATTTATTACAATTTGAAGAAGCTAAAAATATTATAAAATGAGAAAAAGTAGCTTTATTAGAAATCAATAAAAACCAAAATAAAACTGAACATTTAAATATTGTTGAAGCAAACTTTACAGATACTTCTGGAAATAGTTATCAACTTTCTACTTCTTGAGTAACATTTTAATATGTTTATTGATACACATTGTCATCCATATTTAGCAAAAAATAAAAATATTTCAGAAATTTTAGAAAATTTTAAAAAATCTGATTGAAAATACCTCGTATCCATTGGGACAAATTTAGAGACTTCAAAAAAATCTCTAGAATTATCTCAAAAATACGAGTTTATTTTTGCGACTGTGTGAATTCATCCAAGTGATGTTTTAGATTCAAAAAATACTATTCAGGAAGATATTGATAATTTAGAAAAATTTATTATCGAAAATAAAGAAAAAATTGTTTGAATATGAGAAACTGGTCTAGATTATTATTGGGTGAGTGAAAATCCTGAAGAATTATCTCAACAAAAAATAAAACAAAAGCAATATTTTCTCGCTCATATTGCTTTAGCGGAAAAATATAATCTTCCAATAATTATTCATAATAGAAATTCTTGAGAAGATATTTTGAAAATCTTAGAACAAACAAAATTTCAAAATTTTATTATTCATTGTTTTTCAGAAGATTTAGATTTTGCAAAAAAATGTTTTGAGATTTCTCCAAGTGCAATGATGAGTTTTAGTGGAATTGTAACATTTAAAAATGCTCAAGAAATAGCTCACACAGCAGCAAATATTCCTCTAAAAAATATTTTAATTGAAACTGATTCTCCTTTTTTAACTCCAGTTCCATATAGAGGAAAACAGGAAAATGAACCTGCATTTACACAATTTGTATTAGAAAAAATAATAGAACTTAGAAATGAATCTGCAGACGAAATAGAAAAAACTATTCTAGAAAATTCTCAAAATATTTATAAAATAAAAAAATAAGAAATTAAAATTTCTTATTTTTTTATTTTTCTTCGTAATATTCTTTATTTGAATTAAAACATTTTTTAAAACCTTTTGCATCACCATAATCAGAAAAATGATCCTGCCAATTATGAAATGTTTTATTTTTTCTTGCATGTTTGATTGGACACCAGTATTTTTCTGTTCTTCCTCAAATTTCAACTGCATAAGAAAAAATTCCATTTACGTATGAACAATATAAACAATTTATTTTTTGAATCCAATTAAGATAGTCTAAATGTTTTCTTTCTGCAGTAATATAATCTTTTCTCTTTACTAAAGGAATTCTATACAAACGAAAACACGTTTGTTGATATACAAATAAAAATATATCTAAAAATAAAGCTGGTATAATCATACCATAAATAAATGGCATAGAAATAATATGACGAATTTGAGCTCCAAGCATATAACGATATGTTGGAAGTTTTTCTTTTTTATTTTCTTCTTTTTGTTTTTTAGAAAATACAATTTTTCCTTTTATATAATCAAAATCATATTTTTCTTTCATTTTTTCTATTTCTATAAATAGCTCGTCTCTTTTTTCTTTGATTTCTCTATAAAGTTTAGATATTTTAGATTTCATATTATCATAATAAATAGTAAAATTTTGCCTATTTTAAAGAAATAAAAAAAATGTGCAAGAAAAAAAGAGAGTTTCCCCTCTTTTTAATGATTACCAAGATTTAGCATATGTTTCTAATTTTAAAGTATTTAACATTAAATACATTCTAGTATCTGATTTACTCATAGCTGTATCAGCTGGATATTTCATAACTAATTTAAATACTTCTTGTTCTAGACCTTCAACTAAATTATCTAAAATTCTTTTCGTTTTAGTATTATTTTTTTCATTAACATAATCATCTATAAAGAAATTAATTTTTTCTAAAATTTCAACGTCTTTTTCATCTAAAGTATCATATGTATGTTCAATAAAGTTTTTATCATTTTGAGATAATTCATTTCTCATTTCTACTGAAGTAGTAACAATATCCATAGAAGTAGTTTCAAAATTTATAGATCTAGAAGTACCAATAGTATTTCCTTGATCGTCTTTAATTTCTACAGAACCATTTAAGTCAGCAAATGCACCAGTAGTTAATAAAGCAGATAGTAATCCTGCAGCAATAATTTTTTTCATAATGTAAAATTTTATATTTTTAAAGTAATAGAATGATTATTTCATTCTCACAGTGTATAACGAAACAAAATTAATTATGTGACAAAAAAATTATTTTTTTTGATATAATCATAATAGGTTCCCTTCACTATCTTCAAAATGAGCTACATAACCAAATTTTCAAATTTGAGTTTTTGGCATTTTTATTTTTCCTCAAGCTGGAATAACTCTATTAATAATTGCATCGAGATTATCTCAAGCGTCTAAGTATATAATCACACCTGCAATCGATGGATCATATAATGGGTTTTCAGAAATACATCCAATCACATCATCATCACTTTTTATTAAAGCTATTTTATTTCATTTATAATCTTCGTCTAATTCTAAATGCGTATCAAATAAAATATTATAAAAGTCATTTGCTCTATCAAATATTTTTGTTGGAACCATAAACCAGTTCATTTTATTAATCATAATTCTTATATTAAATAAATATTTACTAAATAATATTCATCCAACTTAAATATATCTTAAGAAAAAGTAGAAATATTCACCATATTTTAACCATTTGTCAATACTTTTCCTTAAAAAAACTTCAAAAATTTAATGTCCATTTAATATCACGTGAGTATAGTTATACGTGCCGAAAGGAAAATACATAAAGGAGGTGTGTATTGAAAAAAGGCAGTTATGTTTTGTTTTACCTATAGAAATGACAGAAGTTTCGGCTTGTGTCATAGAAAAAGGTAATGTTATATGTTTTGTGTAAAAAAGATCTTATATCATAATAAGGTCTTTTTTATTGACTTATTTTATAAATAGATAAAATGCAATTGATTTGCATTTACTTATTAAAAAAATCAAATATGAAAAAATATTTATTAATATTAATAGCTGGAATATTTTTAGCTTCTTGTGGTCAAGAAAATACAAATGACCTAACTCAACAAAATACTCAAGAAACTATTAAAATAGTTTCAACCATTACTGCATTTGCATCAATTGCAAATTATATTGGTTGAGAACACGTAGAAGTAAATAGTATTATACAACCTGGATTTTCACCTCATAGTTTTGAAATGAAACCATCAGATATTAAAAATTTACATGATAGTGACCTTATATTATCTACTTGATTAGAACTCGATAATTTTATCATAGAAAAAATATCTCAAAAAAATATTCTAGAATTAAAAGATTCTATTGAATTATTAGAATGACACGACCACCATAATCATAGTGAAGGCGAACATCACGAAGACGAACCTCATGAAAACGAACATCATGAAAACGAACACCACGAAGACGAACATCACGAAGACGAACATCACGAAGACGAACACCATGAA
>CBFHLZ010000004.1:19367-35087 GCA_965656795.1 Patescibacteria group bacterium | reverse complement strand
TTTATTTTGAGAAATTATTTCTCCTCGAGAATATTTAGGAATATTTCTCTGATTTGTTATTTTTTATTTTTTATTAGAGAAAAAAACAAAAAAAGAATCGGATAAAGATTTAAAAAAATGATATTTATTTCTCGCAGCAGGAGTTGGTTTACTTAGTGTGATTTGGTTGGCGCAAAAACAGTTTACATTGTGAGATTTTGATATAGTGAGTTATATTTTTTATTCATGATTTGCAGGAATATTTTCTACATTCCTGATGAGAAAAAAAGAAGAAACCTTAAAAGAAATATTAGCAGTAAAAAGAAAAAAAGATATTTTATTTTTAGTTTGTACTTCCATTATTTTCCCAGTTTGAATGTATTGTAATTTACAAGCGTTGATGGCTGGATGAGATGTGGCTGTAGTGTATAAAATTATTTCTTATTCGTTATTTATTCCAATTATTTTATCTGTAATTTTTTATAAAGAAAAAATTACTCTCAATAAAATATTTGCGTTTATTCTCACGATTGCGAGTATTTGGCTATTTGTTTAAAAATATTTTTTGTTTTAAGAAATATCAAATATAATAAAAAAAATATTAATTATAAAAAAATATGAAAAAAGTTTTTCCAGATAAAATTATAAATGTAGAAAATACTGATGTTTTTGATGAAACGTTTGTATTTGATTATTTAGAGTGTGATTATTCTTCAAATCCAGAAGTTGAAGTTGTGTATTTATCGAAACTTTTAGAAGAAAGAAAAAACGAAGAAATTTTAGAAAAAGCACAACAAAAACCAGCAATGTATTCAAATGTGTATTCTCCAGAAGATGAGTTAGAAATTTTTACAAAACTTTTTGAAGATGCTATTACAAATAATAAGAAAATTCATATTGTTTGAGTGACTTTGGATGCAGAAATTAAAATGCTCGAAGAATATTATACAAAACTTGGTTTTATGAGAGAAGATATAAACTGTTTTGATCCAGATTTTTGAGTGCCGATGGTTACAATTTCCGTGAAAATAGAAAATATTATGTGGAAAGGAAGTGATTATAAAAGAATGTGAAAACAAATATTTTTTAATCCACCGATTCGTGAATCTGGTCAAGTAAAAGCTATGTTTAAAGGAATAAATAGATGAGTAACTGCTGGGATTTATGTGGAAAATAAAACCCAAGAAATAGAAGATTTTTTATGAAATTGTATAAAAGAAGAAAAAATATTATCGCTTCATATTTCTAAACTATTAAAATATAATTTAGAGCAAATCTGATTTAGTTGAGAGGATACTGAATTTATCGTAGATTATTCAAAATAAAAAAACGAGCTTTTAGCTCGTTTTTTTATTTATTGAATATTTTCTAATTGACAAAATATTTAATAAATATATAAATAAGCAAATTTTTTAGGAGAATAAATACTTTGTATAAACTTTTTTTCATTTCTTTATTACTTTTTAGCTATAAAACTTTTGCTACACAAAACAATTGGTTTGGCTTAATAGATTTTACAATGACATCAAAAAAATATGAAAATATTGCTGATACGTCTTTGTATATTTGTAGTAAGGGAGAATTATTAGGAAAAATTCAATTTGTTCCAAAAACCTATATTTTTGATTATCTTATCCATCAAAAAACGTATTATATTTTATATTTAGAATCTTCATTTATGAAAAAACATAAAGATTCTACAAAAAATATGAAATCAATTACAGCTTTTTTGAAGATGAATCAATTTAGAAATTCGAAACCATTAGTTGGTTACATTAGTAATCAAAAAATGAGTTGTACGAGCCCTAAAGGATATATGCTAAAAAATTTACTTCGATATCGTAGTATTATGATCTCACATCAAGACGATAGTATTATTGAATCAAGTATATAAAAAAAAGCCTCGCGATTGCGAGGCTTTTTGGATTTTTATTGAGTTACATTTGCACGAACTTGAGCGTATAAAACAATTTGGATAATTGCTGAGATTCATACAAGAGTATAAATTAAATTTATCAATGTAAGCATATCTCAAAAGATATATGTAACAAGATTAAAATCAAATACTCAGATTAACCCCCAATTTAACGCACCGATGATAACTAATATAAAAGTTACTAAATCTAAAAATTTCATAATAATAAATAATTATTAAATAAACATAAGCACTATAATATTTTTTTGTATGAAAAATGTATGAAAAAAAATTTTATCTTACTTTTTATATTTTTTTGACAATATTTTAAAATATTATATAGTAATTTTTGAAAATTGGAGGGAAGTGAAATGTTTGATACAATTAGGAAATCTGATGTACCAAAACTAAAATGCAGTTTGTTTTTAGTTGGATCAATTATATTTTTACAATTAGTGGTTATAGTATCTAATCTTAATGATTTTAATATTGCTACAACAGTTATATTTGTTTGTATCTTTATTATTTATTTTGTGGGAATATTGAGTGATATAATATTTTATCATTCTTATTATTTAGAAATTAATTATGCAGGGATATATGTAGAAATGCATAATTTTACAAATAATTTTTTAATAATTTTATTTACTCTAGGAGTAACCTATGAACTACTTTATTTAGAACAACGTTTATTGTTATATAGTTTTTATGTACATTTAATGTGTTATGTCGTTTACAGACGATTAAATATATATAAGTACAATAAATCTGTATATAGTTCTCAGAATAATAAGACACATCAAGTAAGTGTATAAAATAAAAAAAATCTCTACATTTATGCAGAGGTTTTCGGTAATTTTTTATTTAAGACTACATTAGATTCAAAAGGTTTTTGTTTGGAGAAAATTATGTTTAATAATATTTCAGAAAACGTATTAAGCTATTGTAAGACAGCAGTCAAGATTCCATTAATTTTTGCTGGGTTACAATCTGTAGTTTTGTTATTATTTGTATTATTTTCAGATTTTCAATTTTCATTTATGTTTTTAATTATACCTTTTATTTATTTACTTAAAGGGTACAGTAATTTAAAATTTTTTGAATTGTTTGAAAAATCTGTTGAATATTTGTTGTATAAAAATGTGCAAAAAGTTTTATCTAAAACATTATTTTTTATATTATTATTTGCAGCAGTATTAGAAATATCATATCAACAAAATTATATATTTTGTGTAATGTTTCTTGTGGATTTTTTTTATTTAATTGTTGTTAGGAAAAAGAGAGTTTATCAGTCGATAAGCGAATTAGCATATTTTAAAGGTTATCCAAAATAAATATGTAGAGTATATAGGCGTGAATTTTTATTCACGTCTTTTTATTTGTAAAAATTTATTGACGAAAATGAAAAAATAAATATTATTTTAGCACATAAATAATTTATGTGCTAAAATAAAAAAATAAAATTTTAATTATTAAGTATAAAAACTATGTCTCAACACAATTTTGAAGCAGAAACTGGGAAAGTTTTAGAATTACTGACTCATTCAATTTACTCAAACAAAGAAATATTTTTAAGAGAATTAATTTCAAATGCATCAGATGCAATTGATAAAGCAAGAATAAAGTCATTAACAGATACGAATTATTTAGGAGCAGATAGCGAATTTCAAATTACACTTGATGCTGATACAGAAAAAAACATCTTAATTATTCAAGATAATTGAGTCGGGATGAATGAAGAGGAATTACATAAAAATCTTGGTACAATTGCAAAATCAGGAACAAAAGATTTCATTGAGAAACTGCAAAAAGCAAAAGAAAATGCTGATAATAATCTCATCGGACAATTTGGTGTAGGATTTTATTCTGCTTTTATGGTTGCAGATAAAGTAGAAGTTGAAACAAAATCACATGATAGTGATACTGCGTTTAAATGGACTTCAGATGGTAAATCTGCCTATGAAGTTTCTACTTCTGACAAAACATCAAGAGGAACAACTATTAGATTATATATTGACGAAGCTAATAAAGATTTAACTGCTGAGTGGAAAATAAAAGAATTAATTAAAAAATATTCAAACTACGTGGCAGTTCCAATTAAAATGCAAGTGGAAGAAAAAAATGATAAAGGGGAAGTTACAGGAAACAAACTTGAACAACTCAATGATATGAAATCAATCTGGACAAAATCTAAAACATCAGTCAAGGAGGAAGAATATAAAGAATTTTATAAAACTCTTTCAATGGATTTTAATGAACCATTAGCCCATATCCACAACAATGTAGAATGAATCGTAAGTTATAAATCTCTTTTATATATTCCAAAAGAGAAAAATATGTTTGTAAACATGGATGATCCAAATAGAGAATTTGGACCAAAACTTTATGTAAAAAATGTATTGATCTTAGATAATTGTAAAGATTTACTTCCAGTTTGGTTAAGATTTATTTCAGGTGTGGTAGAAACTTCTGATATTCCATTAAATGTTTCAAGAGAATTACTTCAATCAAATGCAACACTAGAAAAAATTAAAAAAGGACTTACGAAAAAAGTGATGAGTGAATTGAAAAAAAATCTAAAAAATAATCCTGAAAATTATGATGCATTCTTAAAAAATTATGCAATGCAACTCAAAGAAGGGATTTACTATGAATCAGAAAATAGAGAAGAAATTGCAAGTTTAGTAAAATTTGAAACTCTTCAAGGAAAAACTCTCAGCTTAGATGAATATATCGAAAATTTAGAAAATAAAGAAGATAAAAAAATATATTTTATCGCAGGGAAATCGAAACAAGAAGTGTTAGCAAGTCCATACTTAGCTCAATTTAAAGAAAATAATACGGATGTGTTATTATTCTGTGATCCAGTTGATCAATTTACGCTTCAAGTATTAAAAGAATTTAAAGAATTTAAACTCATTTCAGCTACATCTGATGAAGTAAAATTAAAAGAAAAAACGCAAGAAGAAGAAAAGAAAAATGAAGAACTGAAAAAAGATTTTTGAGATTTCTTAGAATTGACAAAAAACACGATTTGAAGTGAAAAAATCGAAAAAGTTGAACTCAATGAAAATCTTTGAAATGCACTTTGAGCGTTAAAAACTCCAGAAAATGGAATGGATCCTCAAATGGAAAAAATGATGAAAGCAATGGGACAAGAAGTTCCAGCACAAAAAAGAATCTTAGAACTTAATCCAAATAATTCTTTAGTTTCAGCAATGAAAGAAGAATTTAGTAAAGATTTAAAATCTCAAAAATTATCAGAAATGATGAATTATGCATATAATCAAGCAGTCTTACTCGAATGAGGAGAAGTCGATAATATGCCAGAATTTATTGCAACACTCAATAAATTTGCCGGAGAATATTTAAAATAATATAAAAAAAGTACTGAAATATTTCAGTACTTTTTTTGATTTTGCAAAAATAATAATTTATGTTATAATTATTTTGCATTTTAAACAGAGGGAATTAAAAATGAAGAAATTTTTATTTATAATGTTATATTTTATAGCGTTGCCACTGCTTGGCTATGAAGTAACTGGAAAATTAATCGGATCGCTTGCTTTTATGGCAGTTGTGGCTCTTCCTATGTATTTTTGTTCTCAGAATAAAAATATGAATAATTTTCTCCTAAAAATTGCACAATAAAAATAAAGGAGATTTAAGAAAACACCGGAGGTGTTTTTCTTTTTGTATAAAAAATAATCTAAAAATTTGCAAAGCTCTCAAAAAAATCTATAATATATTTTGTCGCTTTTGACAAAAAGAAAAAAAGGGGAATTCTTATGATTACTGCAACACAAAAGCTTGAAATCTTTCTTTCAGTTCTTGTTTTAGCCTTGATGATGTGTATGATTGAATCTGGTTTGACGTTAGCGCTTTATAGTGTTACTCAAAATCTTATTCTAACAGAAGTATCAATCGGTGTTGAACTTATTGCAACGCTATTTGTGTTATATTTGTTTTTTGTCAAAACAAATAAATCATTTATGGTGATGAATGCAAAACAGCCGACATAATTATTTAGAATTAAAAAAGCCTGCGTTACCGCAAGGCTTTTTTGTTGTGTAAAAATTAATCTTCAAAAATTTCAATTTCTATTGTTTTGTCTAGTACATTGTTATTTGCAAAATCAAGCCTAAGAGTTACTTCATAGGTTCAAGGTTTTGCATAACGATGTGTTGGGTTGGCTTGAGTAGAATTATTTCCATCTCAAAAATCCCAAAAATATGATGTGATTTGTCATTCTGATTCATCAGATAAGAAATCAATTCCTTGTAAGACAGGAGCTTTTTTCATACTTGTTTTTATTTCAATAGTTTGAGGTTTTGGTTTGAGAATTAATTTTTTTGTTTGTGTGAATTTTTTTCAACTTTCCGTTGTAACAGTTAATGTTACATCATAATCACCAGGTAGAGCATATTTATGTCCAGGAACAATGGCGTCTCTATTTTCTTTTACTCCATCTCAATAATCCCATTGAAATGATACAATATTTTCATCTTTTACTTGTGATTTTGATGCATCAAATCAAACCGTCACAGGTACGTAAGTAGAATCTTTTTTAATATCAAAATCTATTTGAGCTTCTTTTTTTATTCCATCAATATAAATATTTTCATCAACTTCTAATATTTTTTCTGGGTCTTTTATATGTTCAAATACAAAATGAGCTAAAATATGATGCCTTCATTCAACATTTACAGGATAATCAACAGAGGTTTGTTTCGAATCTATATCATTATCACCTTCAAAATCCCACTCAACACTTCTGAATTTATAATTTCTATCATTTGCTCTTACTGATTTTGCATTGAGATATAAAACAGTAGGAACTCAAACTTCATCGATTATATATTCATGCAAAGCAGAATCATATTGTAAATTTGAGATAGGTTTTTTATCATTAAGAATAAAAATACCATTTGAAAAAGTTATTTTTTTATCGATTACTATTTCTTTAGAAATGGTTTGAGAGTTACCTCTAGAGTCAATAATTTCTAGACTCACTTCATATTTTCCATAATTTTTAAATTGATATTCTACTTTACTACTCGATTCTAAATTTCTTTGATCGGCATCTTGTCTAATAGTTTGATCTTCTATTTTCCATAAAAACTCTTTAACTAATCCATTTCACATGACTGTTTGAATATCTTTTGCCATAAAAGTATATTTTGTATCGTCATTTAAATCTGATTGTGCATCTATTTGTGCTTCTATTTCGCTGCTGCTAGAATCATTTGAATAAATAAAAATTTTATCTAGTGGACTATCACTATTTTCACCAGTTTCTAAAATTTTCATTCAAAGAATTAATTCTTCATCATAAAGGATTCTACTATTAAATTCATAGCCAGTATTTGTTGCTTTTTCTAATGCTTCTGCAATTGTTTGACTTGCTTGTTCATCTGGCATATTAGAAATATCTGGAATATTATACCATTCAATTTTTCATAAATCTCTGAGGTCATTTGCATCAAATACATATCAAATACCACCACCTGAATACGAACTTTCTTCTACATCTATGAGATGTTGAATATTAATTTTTGTATCTGTATTTTCTATAATTTCTTCTTCTCCAGCTAAGTTAGTTCATTCAAAACGAATCGTAACTTCATTTAATCCAACAGTATTAAATGTGTGAATGTATTGAGTTTCATCTATTGGTTTTTCTATCTCTTCATCATCAATAATCCAGACAATTTTATTTGCACTAAAATTTGCTTCTGTATTAATACGGTTTAAAATTTCTGAAATATCAAAACGTAGAGTTACAGGACCAATAAAATTCTTAGTTGTTGGAACTACAGAACCATTTTCATCAAATATTGGACTAATGTATTTTGAATTATCAAATGTAATCATTTTTCAATAATTTTGTCCTCTCAGCTCATTAATTTTATTACTTAAAATCATCCATAATGAAGCAGTAACAAAAGTAAGAATTAAGAAAAATATAGCAAAAATACTTCTTTTAATTTTTAATCCTTTTTGAAGTTTTTTTGTTAATATTGCTTTAAATGTAAATGTGAATAAAAACAGTGTTTCAATAAGTAATACAATCGCAAAAACTATATTTACTAAGCTGGCTGTAAATTCTTTTACACTCCCAACATCAACTCATAAATCTTGGAAAAATTCAAGCTGATTTACACTGGTAGCATTGAGTAAAATAAATGATAAAAATCATACTCAAATAATCATTGCAGCAAATAATGCAGCTCATAAAAATCACATTATTTGACCGATTCAAACAGATTTTTTAACAGATTTTACTTTTTTATTTTCTATTTCATCAAGTTTTAAAAATAATTTTTCTCAAAAATTTCCTGGAGCAGTTTTTGAACTAATTTTATAAGCTTTTGTATTGTGTGAAAAATCTCATTTTCATTCTTGAGAAGCATCCGAAATGTCTACTTTTAGATTTGTAAGGGTCTTTGCTTTGATTAAAATTTGAGTATAAACAGGGTATTTAATATTTATAATTTCTTTTTCAACTTTATCTTTTCTAAAAGAAAGTTTTACATAATCATCAAATGGCTCAACAGTCATAAAATCATATTTCTGCTCTATGAGTTTCACAAAAATATCTTTTATGGAAGTCATATTAATATCAAAAATAATTTTTTCCTTTTCTTCTTGATTATATTTTTCTTCGTCTAAACTGGCTTGATTTATTTTTTCTTTATCATAGGCAACTTCTTTCCCAGAACCATAATTTTGAGATTCTTCCTCTTTTTCTTCCTCTTGAATATTTTCTTCATTTTGATGTATTTCCACTTGAGGATTTTCTTGCTCCTCTGGTTTTTCTTGAGAGGTTGCTGTTTTTGTAGAATCATCGTGTTCTCCAGAAATATCATCTTGAGGATTATTAAGCATTTCATCTAAAACATCTCCATCAGAAATAACTTTTTCTGATGGATTTTTTGTCTTATTCTCTTTTATTTTTTCGCTTTCGTTTGGTTGTTTTTCTTGAGTTTTCTTTGTATCAAGATTATCTAAATCAAGGTCTAGTTTAGAAGGATCAAACATAAAATTTCTATAATTTAATAAATTCCTATTTATAATACCATATTGATACAGAAATATCCAAAAAAAAGCTTTGACGAAATAGAAAATAATGGAGAAATAATGAAATATTATTCTTAATCAATATCTTTTATAAAAGTAAATACAAAATATTTTTAATTAATCAAAAAGTTATTATTATAAAAATATAATTTTTATAAAAAAATATAAAACATGAAAAATAATTTACACAAAGCGTTTACACTCGTAGAACTCATCGTGGTAATAACGATTTTAGCAGTTTTAGCTACGGTTGCTTTTATATCATTTCAATGATATTCAACAGAATCAAGAGATACTAAAAGAATAACGGATGTTGCTACGCTTTCAAAATGATTACAAGTGTATCTAGCAGCAAAATCTCAAGTTCCAGAACCATCAGAGACAAAAACAACTATTACTTTTAGTGGAAGTGAATTACTGACTCAATGATATGCTGGAAATAGTGTTTTAAATACTTTGAGAGTAAAAGAAGCAAAAGATCCAGTAGATAATAATTTTTATACTTATTCAACTAATCGAAATAATACAAAATTCCAAATACTGGCATTGTTAGAAAAAAATCAAACAGCAAATAATTTAATAAATAATAATTTATTTGCAGATTATTCTGATAGAAATATTTTTACTTTAGGAGATAGTGTAGGTGTGATATTAAATGATGTAAATCAACCAGTTCAAGATTTATGAAATACTAATATTGAGCTTCAAAATAATGTAACTATTTATAAGGGAGTATTAAATAAAAATAATACTGTGACTGAAAGTGGAAGTATTTTAAAAATAAAAATACTTTGAGCCCAACGAAACCTATTTTGATGGAGAGCTTTTGATTTTGATTGTCCGATTGACGATATAGTTATTTGAGACCAAGTTTGGGCAGGGTGTAATTCTACTCTTGGTAATTGAGTACACTGGTGAGAAAATAATTGAGGAACAACTTGAATTATTGGTTCATGTTTTAATTATGGTTCAATAGATCAACCCAGTTCATGTAGTGTGGATAATGATTTAATGTTGAGTAGTTCTAATCCAAATGATTATTTTAAAACTAAACATCCATCATGAAAAAATCAAAATTTAGATACAGAATTTAATACTATTTGGTGAAAATTATATACATGGCAAAATGCTGTTGATACTGCTTGTCCTAAGTGATGGACACTTCCTTCTGATCAACAATGGGAAGAATTAGAAACATATTTAAATTGATGAATAAATTGTAGAAATCAAGAAGATGGTTGGAGATGTTCTGATCTTTGATGGAGGTGACATGATACTGATAATAATTTAACTCGTCTATTATATACTCCTTTATCTTGAGATCGTAACCAAGATTGATTTACTTATTATGGCAGAGGAAATAATTCAACATATTGGAGTTCGACTCAAGCAGATGTTAGTAATGCGTACAGAAGATGAGTTCGTTGGGATAATGACGGTATATATAGAAATGCCTATTGAAAAAATTATAGTTTTTCAGTTCGTTGTATCAAAAAATAAAAAAGAAGAAATTTTAAAATTTCTTCTTTTTTTTATACTCTGATTCTTTTTTTATCAGTTTTTGGTTCTGATTTTTTTGGAGTATTATTTGGTTGTGCAAAGAGGGGATTTCCACTGTTTGCAGCTTTTTTTACTTGAGATTTTTTTTCTTCTGAAAGATTTTCAAGCATTTTTTCAAGTTGAGCAGAATTATTTTTTAATTCTTCTTCACTCATTTTTACTTCTTCTACTTGAGCAATATTTTTAACTGAGAAAATAGCTTTTACAACTTTATATTCTAGCTCATTCATTAAGTCTCTAAATTTTTGGTATGCTTTTTCTTTATACACAACAAGTGGATTTTTTTGAGCATATCATTCAAACGCAACATCTTCTCTTAAACGACTCATTCCATCGATATGTCTCATCCAAAGTTCATCGATTGATTGGAGAGTAATTCTTCTTTCTAAGTCATGAAATTTTTCAACAGTAGCTTTTTCTTTGAGTTTTTCAAATTCTTCCAGAGCAATCTTAGAAATATATTCCGCTAAATCTTCCTCAGCCATTGCATCAATATCATCATTTTCAATAGCATCATCTATAAGAGAAATTCATAAGAAATCATTTACCTTTTTAGATAATTTTTTTCTATTTAGTTCATCTTCTTGATACTTTGCAATTTCACTATTGACGAAACTAGTGACTTGATCTTGAATCATTATTTGAATATCTTCATCAATATCTTGTGCATCGAGAATTTTATTTCTTTTTGAATAAATAACTTCTCTATGTTTATTTATAACATCATCATATTCCAAAACATGTTTTCTAGCATCAAAATGATGACCTTCAACTTGTTTTTGAACTGATTCAACTTTTTTTGTAAGCATTCCACTTTGAGCCAACGGTTCATTATCTGGAAGCGAAGCAAACATAGGTGAATTAAATACACTAAATACTTTATCTCCACCAAAGATTCTCATGATATCATCATTTGGAGAAATCAAAAATTGAGTCATTCATAAATCTCATTGTCTTCCGGCACGACCTCTTAATTGGTTGTCGATTCTTCTGGTTTCGTGTTTTTCAGTTCCTAAAATAATTAAACCTCCAAGTTCACGAACTCCTTCACCAAGTTTAATATCTGTCCCTCTTCAGGCCATATTTGTGGCAATGGTAATAGCTCATTTTTGCCCAGCTTCTGCTACGATTTGAGCTTCTTGTTCGTGATGTTTTGCATTTAAAACTTTATGTTTAATATTTACTTGAGAAAGTCTTTTACTCAGGTATTCAGATTTTTCTACTGAAACAGTTCCAACTAAAATTGGTTGCCCAGTTTTATTGAGTTGTGAAATCATTTCAATAACATAATCAAATTTACCTTTTTCATTTTTGAAAAGTAAATCTTTTTTATCTTCTCTAGCAATTGGTTTATTTGTTGGAATAACAAGGGTTTCTAAAGAATATACTTTATAAAATTCTTCTTCTTCTGTTTTTGCTGTCCCAGTCATACCAGCAAGTTTCCAATACATTCTAAAATAATTTTGAAATGTAATTGACGCAAGAGTTTTTGATTCTTGTTTGATTTCAATTCCTTCTTTTGCTTCGATGGCTTGGTGTAGTCCATCTGAGTATCTTCTCCCAGCTAAAACTCTCCCAGTATGTTCGTCAATAATCATAGCTTGACCATCCACGAGTAAATAATCTTTATCTTTTTCATACACTGCGTTGGCTCTTAGGGCATTTTCAATATGATGAATATCGTTATAATGAGCAGAAACATAAATGTTATCTATTCCCATAAGTTTTTCGATTTTTGTGATTCATTCTTCTGTCATATTGGCAGATTTTGATTTTTCATCTATTTTGTAATCAACTCATTTTTGAAGATTTTTAGCTAAAGCTGCAAATCTCATATATTTTGTCGTTGGTTCAGAGTCAGGCATTGAAATAATTAATGGAGTTCTAGCTTCATCAATTAAAATTGAATCAACTTCATCAATTACAGCAAAAAATAATTTAGATTGAACTTTATCATCTTTTGTAACGACCATATTATCTCTGAGGTAATCAAACCCAAGTTCGTTATTTGTAGCATAAACTACATCAGCTTGATAGGCTTTTTTCTTTTCGTGTTTTGGTTGATTTGAATATACCACGTCTACCGTTAACCCAAGATTATTGTATAAAATACCCATTTCTTCGGCATCTCTTTTTGCTAAATAATCGTTTACTGTTACTACGTGAACACTATTTCCAGATAGTGCATTTAAATAACTTGGAAGTGTGGCAACTAAAGTTTTTCATTCTCAAGTTTTCATTTCTGAAATACTTCCAGAGTGAATAGCTAATCCTCAAATAAGTTGTACATCATATGGAATCATATTCCATTCTACCTTACTTCCATCAGAAAGTTCATATGAGTTTCCATTCATAAGTTTACAAGCAGTTTTATGTAGAGCAAAAGCGTCCACTTTTATTTCTTCTAAAAGTGCAGATATTTTTTTTGAATCATCTTGTTTTTGAAAATCTAAACCTTCAAATTTTGCTTTAAATTCAGCTGTTTTATTTTTTACATCATCTAAAGTGAAATCACTAAATTGTGTTTCAGCTGCGTGAATTTTTGAAATAATTTTACTTATTTCTTGAACTCTTTTTTCACTTGGATCTCCAAATATTTTTCTTATTAATTGTTCTATCATAAATTTTTTTTATTATTCCTAAAAAATTATGCAGGAATTATATATTTAAAATAAACAAATGCAATATTAATTTTTCAACTAATAGCTTTACAAATAGGGTATATTTGATAATATAGATTTATTAAATTCTTTGAAAATATTTATGCCTCCTTCAAAAAAAGCTTTTACATTAGTTGAATTAATTATAACACTGAGTATTGTTACTATTTTAAGTATAGTGTGAGCATATAAATTCACTTGATATCTTTGAAACCTAAGAGATACTTCACGATTAACACAAGTCACAGAAATTTATAATGGAGTTATATCCTACTCTATTAATAATAGATTGCCTATATCAAAAAATAGCATAAATATAACTCAAAGTGGTACAACTATTTGATATCAATGAGACTTCGGTGAAAATTTATTAGAAACAATAGAGTTTACATCTATAGGGAAAGATCCAAAAACAAATCAGTATTACACTTTTTCAATGGATGCAAATAGAAAAAATTTTCAGTTTATGGTATTTTTAGAAGAACAAAGCTCTGTGGATGAATTTCAAAAGAAATATATATCATCAAATCTATTAAATAGTGTTTCGGCAAATACAAAAATTCCTTTTTCTTATTGAAAAAATATTGGTGTAATTTTTGATAAAGAGTTGAATCCCATTCACAAAAATTTATATAAACAATGATCAACAAATTATGAAGTAAAAAATAATACTGAAGAATATATCCTTCAATTTGCTTGAAAAGAAACTCTGTCATCAAAACAATGAGGATTAGAAGTATTAGCATTATGAATGAATAAATGATGAGTGCAATACTCATCATGTAGTGAAATGTTATTAGAAAATCCAAAGCTAAAAAATAAAGATTGAAGATATCCAATTATAGATGAAAATTGATTGGCGATGGCTGTTGAATGTAATATGACTGAACAAGGTTGAGGGTGGACTAAATATGCAGAAATAATAGATGAATTTACTTTTGATTTGGCTAAAGAGTGTTATGAAACATATTCTCAAATACAAACAGACTGATTTTTCTGTTTTAACCCAAACAGGAAAAATTTACGAGTTACCAAACTTATGGTACAAATTAACCAAGATTATGCTTCAGCAATAAAATGAGAAAAATATTTCTTAGATGTAGATACCGGAACATATGGAGTCTGAGCATTAGTAAGAAAATGAAGAACTGAAAGTCGGAGGTGTGCAGAAAAATCTAAAATTATGTCACCCATGTCTCATAAGTTACGTCAAACATTTCAATATATTCGGTTATGATGAGATTTTTGTAGTAATAACCGGCAGCCTGGAGGTGTCAGTTATGTTAATAGTATAATGAATTTTTCAAATAGTTGAGATGGACCAAGAGAGTGAAATGGAGTTGAAAGAAACCGGAGTAAAACGGTTGTGCCATTTTCATTTTACTTTAAATAAAAAAGCTTTGATTTTCAAAGCTTTTTTTGTTTTTTAAATTATTTGTATATACTGAGTATATATTATTATTCAAAATAAATTATGATTGGATATTTACAAGGCAAAATTATAGAAGTATCATTACAGGAAGTTATTATTTTAACCTCATGATGAGTAGGATACACTGTCTCAATAAACGAAGTGATTTATTCTCAAATTGCGTTACACGAAAATGTGGAGTTATTTATTTATCATCATAGAACAGAAAATTCTGAAAGTTTATTTGGGTTTTTAGATAAAAATGATAAAGACGTTTTTAGTGAATTAATTAAAATTTCAGGAGTTGGATGAAAAGTTGCGATGCTTATTTTATCTCTTTGAGTAGAAAAACTTATTTGAGCCGTTCAAATGGCTGATAATAAAACAATTGAAGGAATAAAATGAATCTGAAAAAAAATGGCAGAAAAAATTATTCTTGAACTCAAAGACAAAGATTTTATAAAAAATACAAATATTGTGACTCAAAAAGAGCAAAAACAAAAAATACATTTATCTACCAGTGTCGCAGTTGATATAAAAAATACTCTCACAAATATGTGATATGCTCCAGGTGATGTTGACCAAGTTTTAGAAAAAGTACCAGAAAATTTACAAGAAATTTGAGAAATTTTACCATTTTGTATCAGAGAGTTGAGTTAGAAAAAATTATAAAAAATATTAGATTAATTATTTATAAAAAATCATGTCTTTAGAAGTAATATTAATCATTTTAGTTATATTTTTATTTTGAGTTATTTTTATTTTATTAACTCGAAATAATAATTCTTCTTGAAATAATTCATGAGAATTACGTGGGTTGCAAGAAAATATTTCACAATTGAATAAATTAGTGGAATATAAGCTTTGAGAATCAAACCGAAATATGTCGAAAAATTTTGAAGTCAACGCAAATCTTTCAAAAAACGCTTCTGATAAAATTGAAGAAATCACAAAAAAACTTACTTCTCTCGAAGAAACAAATAAACAAATTCAAGATATTTGAGGACAGCTAGAATGACTTGAAAATATTTTAAAAAATCCAAAACAAAGATGAGTTTTGTGAGAATATTTTTTAGAAAATGTTTTAAAAAATATTTTACCACCAGAAAATTATA
>CBFHLZ010000004.1:0-19268 GCA_965656795.1 Patescibacteria group bacterium | reverse complement strand
AACTCCAATATGAGTTTAAAAATGGTGAAAAACCGGACGCGGTTATTTTTGTCAAAGAAAAAATTATTCCAATTGATTCGAAATTTTCACTCGAAAATTATAATAGAATTTTGGAATCTCAAACAAAACCAGAAAAGCAAAAATACGAACGTGAATTTAGAAATGATCTCAAAAAAAGAATTGATGAAACCAGTAAATATATCAGACCAGAAGAGGGAACAATGGAGTTTGCTTTTATGTTTCTGCCAAGTGAAGGAATTTACTATGATTTACTCGTCTCAAAAGTTGGAAATGTCCACGCAGCAGATTTAATCGAATATGCATTTAAAGAAAAAAGAGTTATAATTGTCAGCCCAACAAGTTTTTACGCCTATCTTCAAACGGTTATGCAAGGGCTACGAGCACTTCAAATCGAAGAAGCTGCCAAAGATATTCAAAAGCATGTTGAGAAGCTCTGAAAACATTTAAATGCGTATGAATTATATTTAGAAAAGCTCTGAAAAACTCTCGGAACAAGTGTTTCTCATTTCAACGAAGCATCTCATAAATTTAAACTTATCGATAAAGATATTTTAAAAATCACAGATTGAGCAGTCTGATGAGAATTTCAAGTTGAAAGTTTAGAAAAACCGGAAGAAAAATAAAAAAACCTCTCGAAAATCGAGAGGTTTTTTTATTTTCTTTTTATATTCTTTGATCAAATAATTCAAAAAGTTATTGATAGTAATACCATTATTATGGGAAATAAATAACTTCTTTTTCCTCAACAGTCTGCTGTACAAAAATCAACACCGCAGACGCTAGGGATACATTCTTGTGAAATAGAATATCCAAAATAAATACCCAAACCAAGTAAAATTGGTACAAAAATAATCAGAATTATTGAGTGGAAATTAAATTTTGTCATTTTATTTTTTATTAATATTATATAGATAATATTTATTATATATAAAAATGAATAAAATAATAATTTTTCTCCTGATTTTTTGTTTCTCGTCTTCTTTGACCTTTGCAGATGAAAAAAGATGTGATTTCCCGGGAAAAGTATACGAAAATAACCATTGAGAATATTTTGCAGTTGATAATAATAGTTTTTATGATTTTTTTCTGGAAGATATTTTTTTTCCTGTTCCAGATTTGCAATACGTATATTTATCTAAATCTTGAGCTGCAAATCAAATTTGTAAAAAATATGGTTGATATGAGGGATTAAAAAAATTAGAATTTTCAGATTTTTCTTTAGAATGAAAAAAATATTTTATTTTAAAATATCTCATATTTTTAGCAATAATATTATTTGGAGTATTGTTTTATAAAATTTTGAAATATTTTTCTGAAAAAAATAATTTTATACTTTTTCTCTTTGTGTTTTATAAAGCGATTTTATTTTTGATTTTGTTTATTATTTTATATTTATGATTTTTATATATTTGAGGAAATATTATATGAAATTATTTTTTATAAAATAAAGAAGCTACCAAACGGTAGCTTCTTTTTGTGGAAGTAAAAATTTTTGAATAAAAACTCTCTCTCCATGTCCAAAGAAATAAACATCTCCAAATTTCCCAAAATATTCTCTGAGGATTTGGTGAGTTTTCTCTTGAGTTATCCCATCTGGGGTCCCATGAATAAAATCAAATACTTGTTTGTATTCAGGCTTATATTCACCAGGATTTTCTATTTTATGAGCGTCTTGCTTTTCTAAGAGTTTCATAGTTTCACTGCGAAATCCAAGTTGAAATAACCAGACTAATACCTCGTGTTGATTTGTCGTGAAAGGTGTATTGTAAATATGAACTACGCTCGTCATATTAGCATAACAATACTCACTTTCTAACGATTTTGTAGATTCAATACATTCAAAATAATTTTCAATTTCTTTTGCTGAATCATCGCAAATATCAGATAATTCTCGAACAATTTGAAAATTATTTTTATTTAGATCTACGTAGACAACATTTTCTTGAAGCTGTGATAATTTACTTATTTGTTTCAAGATTTTTTGTCTAGAATAAAAAGCTGAGATATCCATAAAAATACTCCAATATCTTTTTAGATGAGTATTATTATTAAAATAAAAAATAACGTATTGTCAAAAATAAATTATTTTTATAATTATGTATTAAATTTTTCCCTTTAAATAGAGTGAAGAAAAAAAGATTTGCATATTTTTAATTTTATTTTATAGTACTTCCACTTTTTTAAAACACTATATTTAGGAGGTCAAAATGACTGAAGACAAAAATAGTGAAACCAGCAAGATTATTTTGACTTTAGTTCAAAATTTCTTTGATGATTATAAAAACAGGGATTTTCAGTCTTTTTATGAAAATGACACTACTGTTTTTGCTGTTGAACGTACAAATTCTTCTTATAAAGATGTTTTTAGTTTAACTGTAAATGGCAATCTAGACGAATTTTTATTAAAGATTAAAATTTCAGATTTGCTTAAAAATTTGGACATATTTGATGTTTCAGGCTTACAAAAGCATACATTACAGATTCTTTATTCTGATAAAGATGATATTGAAGTTGTAGGTATTGCATTAGTTGTAGAACTAGTAAATGACGAATTACCAAGCGATGTTATTTCTTTGGATGAAAGTTTATTTTATTCTCCAGAACTTAATATGCGCGATATCATTAATCATTATTTTAATTTAGTAAATTCGGACTAAATTATGAATAATAAAAAATATTAAAAAAACCACTTGTATTGAGTGGTTTTTTTGTGTATGAAAAATCCTGTATACATTAAATTTGTGTACAAAATTTCATTGTGGTGAATTGTGAATTCTAACACACTATATTGTAGTTTTTAACATAAAGTGCACACAAGTCGAGTCTTTTTTTTAGCAATTTCTCCAAAAATCAATAGAGTAAGGAATTAATAATTTTATTGTTAACTTTTTGAATATGTTGGTAAAGGTTATTAGAACAAGAGATGGTGAATTAGTCCCATTTGATGTAACGAGAATTGAAAGAGCGATGGAAAAAGCTGCAGAATCTATGGGGTTAAAAGACCTAGGTTTTGTTGATGAAATAGCTGAAAATGTAGTAGAAAAACTTAATGAATACATAGAAAATAATACTGAAAATTCAATTGTAACTATTGAACAAATTCAAGATGCAGTTGAAAAAGAATTAATGGATAAAAAATATTTTGACGTAGCAAAAGCGTTCATCATTTATAGAGACGAAAGAAAGAAAAAAAGAGCAAAACAAAAAGAAAAACTAGAAAAGAAAATTGAAAAAAATTCTTTAAAAATTGTAAAAACTGATGGGAAAAAAGAACCATTTGATGTTGAAAAAGTTAAAAATACTTATAAAAGAGTAAGTTTTGGTTTAGCAAGAGTTTGTCCTTTTGAAGAAATTTCTGACAGTTTAAAAAAATATATCGTGGATGATATGAAAACTTCAGATATTTTAAAAATGATGATAAAATCTGCAGTAGATCTTATCTCAGTTGAAAATACATCTTGGCAGTTTATCGCAGGGAGATTAGCTCTGATTGATATGTATAAACAAGCTTCATATAATAGAAATATGGATATAAATAAAATTTATGATCCACAAGAATATTTAAATCTATTTGAAAATTATATTGAAAAAGGTTTATATTATAAAGATTTTTTCAATTATTACTCAAAAGAAGATATTTTAAAAGCAGGGGAAAAACTCAATAAAGAAACTGATTTATCGTACAATTATACAACAATGTTAATGTACAATAAAAGATATCTTTTAAATCCAAACAAAGTTATAAAAGAGTTACCACAAGAAATGTACATGTCAGCTGCTTTATTCTTAGCAATTCCAGAACCAGAAGAAAAAAGATTAGAAACTGCGTTAAAAATTTATGAATATTGTGCAACTGGGAAAATTTCACTTCCAACTCCAACACTATTAAATTCTAGAACAAATTATCATCAATTATCATCTTGTTTTAAATTAAATCTAGACGATGATTTAAGAGCGATTTACCATAATATCGAAAACATGGCTCAAATTTCTAAATTTGGTGGTGGTATTGGTGTATATCTTGGAAATATCCGTTCAAAAGGTGGGACAATTAGAGGAGTAGAATGAGTTTCTGGATGAGTAAATCCATGGATTAAAGTTATAAATGATACTGCTGTTGCTGTAAATCAACTTGGTGCAAGAGCTGGAGCGATTTCTGTAACACTTGATATGTGGCATAGAGATATTTATGATTTCTTAGACCTACAAACTGAAACAGGTGATATTAGAAGAAAAGCATTTGATGTTTTCCCAGCTGTTTCTATTCCTGATTTATTCATGAAAAGAGTAGAAGAAAACTGAGATTGGACACTTATGGATCCAAAAGAAGTTCGTGAAGTAACTGGAAAAGTTATCCAAGATAGTTTTAATGAAGAATTTGAAGCTCATTATTTAGAATGTGAAAAAAATCCAAATCTAAAATTAAACGAAACAGTAAAAGCAAAAGATCTTTTCAAAAAATTTATGAAATCGACTGTTGAAACAGGAATGCCATACGTTTTTTATAGAGATACGGTAAATAAACTCAATCCAAATAAACATGCCGGGAATATTTACTCTACACAATTATGTACTGAAATTTGTCAAAATACTTCAGCAGCAAAATATGTAGAAGAATCAATCGAAGATGGAAATATTGTAATCAAATATACTCCAGGTGATTCAGTAGTTTGTAACTTAGCTTCAGTGAACGTTGCCAAAGTAAATACAGATGAAGATATTGCAAAAGTAGTTCCAGTTATCATGAGAATACTTGATAATGTCATCGATTTAAATTACTACCCAATCAAAGAAGCAGAAAGAACTGCAAAAAGATATAGATCTGTTTGAGTAGGGTTTCTAGGGTTAGCAGAATATCTCGCTGTAAATCATCTTGCGTATGATTCAAAAGAAGCAAGAGATGTTGTAGATCTCATGATGGAAAAATTTGCATATCACACATTTAAATCATCAAATCAACTCGCAGCTGAAAAAGCTCCATATGAACTTTATGAGGGTTCGCAGTGGTCGAAATGAATCATCCTAGGGAAAGATGAAAAATGGTTTGAAAAAAACTCAACTATGGCAGGGGAATGGAAAGAACTTATCAAAAATATCAAAAAAGATGGAATGAGATTTGCCTACCATTTAGCTCCAGCTCCAAATACTTCAACTGCATGAGTTGTTGGTACAACAGCAGCACTTCTGCCAATCTATAAAAGATATTTCGTAGAAACTAACTCTGTTGCTCCATCAGTTGTAGTTGCTCCAAACCTCAACCAAGAAAATTTCTGGTACTATAAAGAATACGTAAACATGGATATGGAAGACGTAATCGATATGATGTCAGTAATCTACAAATGGATTGACCAATCTGCTTCATTCGAATGGATTATCAACCCTCAAACTATCTCTCCAGCAGACCTGTACAGATACTACGTGAAATCTTGGAAACAAGGTATCAAAACTGTTTACTACGTGAGATCAATGTCTCTAGAAGTAAAAGAATGTACAAGTTGTAGTGGATAGTTAATAAATAAGAAGAAAAAATAGTAAAAACGAGGATACTTGGATAAATAGAACACTAGAAAAAAGCACCTTAATAATTTTTAAGGTGCTTTTATTTTTTAATAAATATTAATAAATGAATTTTTCCTGATTTATAAATTATATATCACCAACTCAAAAAGAAATAGAACAGCTCCGTATATCTTGATGAATAATTAGAAATACTATAATTAATAATAGTGAAATTATTAGTCAAAGTTACTTGACTTGATCTTATAAAAGATGAACTAAAATATCACCTATTGATGATCTAGATATTATTTTTAATGTCAATTTTGGAAATACTCATATCGAGAATTATAATTCATTAACCTATATTGCTTTAAATTATTGAACATATGAAAATCATCAGTTAAAAAATTTTAGTGTATGGGATAATAATATAGAAAAATATATTGTACATCCAGTAAAAATTATTAATCATATCTGAAATATTATATCTAGTAGGTATACATCAACAGAAAATAAATGAAGAAATTGAGAATGTTACAGTGTGAGACTTTCATCTTATAATTTAAGTATAGATTGTTTACCTTATACATGAGTGAAGAATGAAGATTATAAATTAATACCATATTGATGAAATAACCTTTCGTGGAAAAAAACTAACCCAAGATTAGATGAAGAAAAACTAAATATATTAAATAATGAATTTAATTGAAAAGTTAAATGAGTTATTAAAATTATAAAATATTGGAATAAAGAAAAAAATACTACTAAAAAATTTAAGTCATACATATTAGAAAGTTTAATTTATCGGGCAGTAAAAAAGAATTGTTACTCACGGTACTCATATACTGAAATACTGAAAGAAGTAGTTCAGTATATCTATTGAAATGTAGAAAAACATAGAAATATCAAAGATATATGTGGTTATGATTTTATGCATTATTCATTAGATACTTACCAGATTAATAATTTAAAAAATAAATTAGAGATACTTTATAGTAAAAATAATATTTGAGAGGAAGCACTTGTCGATTATTTATTAAATTAATTATATGAAAAATGCAATACAGCAATTATGAGAAAGTTTAGCTTATGAGGCAAAATGATTTTTTAAATCTCATGATTTAACTAATTTTTTACAATTTTTATTGTTATTGATTCCTATAATTATTTGAGCAATAACTTTAAAATACAATGTTAATGAATATATTGTATTATCAGGATATCTAATATCGTTATTTGCTTTGATATATTACATATATTATTGAAAAGATACGCAATTATATAAAAAATATTGAGAAGAATATATAACATTATATAACGATGTTAGAAATACTTATAAAATGAAAAGTGAAATTGAGCAAAAAGAAATAGATAATTTTTATAAAAAAAGAGATAAAATTAATAATGAATGTAAACCTAGTTTACATCCGTTT
Source organism: Patescibacteria group bacterium (assembly GCA_965656795.1). Taxonomy (GTDB): domain Bacteria; phylum Patescibacteriota; class Gracilibacteria; order BD1-5; family UBA6164; genus CAJXJP01. The sequence continues at coordinate 12,315 of CBFHLZ010000004.1, read as the reverse complement.
GCAAAATATATAGTAGATAAAACAATAGAGAAGGAAATGAAATATTGAAATGAATCTATTGTTTGGTGGAAAGAATAAAAAAAATAAACACAAATATTTGTGTTTATTTTTTTATTGTTTATACTCCGTGAACTTATTTGAGAGAGTAAGTATGTGTATATGATTTGTTCCTGGCCTATATGGTAACTCTGGAAATATGATATATTTGTAAATGCAAAAAATAGGAGCCTAAATATGGCTGTTAGAAAAAGAAAACCTCAGTATTTTCTCGGTGGAGCTTATTGGAATAACGAAGACCAATATCCTGATTTTATTGAATCTGGACGTTGGGAAACAGGAAGTGACAAAAAAACACGTGATTGTTTACCATGTCTTGAGCAAATGCGAAAAGGGGATAGAATTGCTATCAAGAAAATGCTTGGTCAAGGTAGTTCTCAAATTCAAATTAGAGCTATTGGTATAATTAAGTTAGTTGATACTCATAGAGGAATTGTATATGTTGATTGGATTCGTAAAGGTATGAAACGAAAAGTAGATTCAAGTAATGCTTTTTCAACTCTGCACGGTCCATATTTAAATACAGGTAAACATGCTGATTGGATAAATCAGATATTTTGTTTATGATGTAGAATATCAAAAAAGGTACTGAATTTTCAGTACCTTTTTTATTTTTTATTATTTTTCAAAATAAACAAAAGACCAAGACGAAATTTTCGTCTTGGTCTTTTTCGCCATGTATATGACACCTTGCCCAGGTACGCAGTATTTTATAGAATATTTATATAATATCAATATTTTATCTTTTTAAAACGTATGATTTGATTTAGTAAAGGGATTTTTATTGAATAAATAGAGATTTTATATATAAATAGTGGTATTATTTTTAAGTTTAGTGCATGGGAAAAAAAGGATTTACGTTGGTGGAACTAATTGTTGTGATTACAATATTAGCTATTCTGGCAACTGTAGCATTTGTATCATTTCAATGATATGTACAAAGTTCAAAAGATACTAAGAAAATATCAGATCTAAAAAGTATTCAAAAAATATTAAGTTTATATGAATTAAAAAATTCAAAATTTCCTAAACCTGAAGAAGCAACTGATGTTTTTTTTAGTGGGTCATTAGTATTTTCACAAGGTGTATTTTGAAAGTCAGCTTATATGCAAAATGCTTCGCTGGGTGAGATTCCGATAGATCCTTTAACTCACCTACCTTATGCATATTCTATAACTACAGATGCACAAGAGTATCAATTATCTGCTATTATTAATAGATCTATGAGTTTGAAAACAAACTTGCTAGTTTCTGCTGGAGATGATATTTGATATGCATATATTGTTTGAAATTATAATGGTAAGTTCATTACTGTAGAAAATTGAGGTTTAACTTATATTTTATCGGTTCCAAGTATTATGATTTCAGATGTATCGTCTAATGATATTGTCGAAATTATTAAGAATAAACATTTAGTTTATAAATGATTTAATAATTTATCTCATACATATGAGAATTCAGATTATAATTCAAAATGATGATTCGATTTTTGATGAAATGATTATATTGATAATAAATTAGTATTATTTAAATGAGATATAAAAAAACTTCAAACAGATACTGATATTCAAAAAGAATTTCTTTCTAGTATACAAAAATCTTTTTCTGGAAGTGTGTTAATGAATCAACCTGCAATAGCAGAAATGTTTGAGTATTCATTAACCTCTTGAGATATATCATGAGATATATTTATAGCACAGCTGATGAATAATGAATTATGATTTGATGTACCAATTCCCGAGCCAGAGATACAAATACCTGTGAATATAGTAAAAATGTTTTCTAACTACTTATGAGGATTTGCAGCACTTAAAACAGATGGTAGAGTTGTGACATGGGGGAATTCATTATCTGGTTGAAATTCAGATAATGTAATAAATAAGCTTATAAATATAAAAACGATTTATTTTAATTGATGAGCATTTGCTGCATTAAAAACAGACGGTAGTGTGGTGACATGGTGATGAGATTGATATGGTTGAGATTCTTCTAGTGTTGAAGCTGAATTAGTAAATGTAAAAGAAATTTATAATACATTATCTGCATTTGCAGCACTTAAAACAGATGGTAGTGTGGTAACCTGGTGAAATGATATTACTGGCTGAAATTCTACAGCTGTAAAATCAGAATTAAATAATGTTGAAAAAATTTATTCAAATGCCTGAGCATTTGCTGCCTTAAAGACAGATGGAAGTTTAGTAGTATGGTGATATTATCAAAATGGTTGAAACATCCCGAACTGAGTTGTATGAAATATTTCATCAATTAATACTATATACTCAAATGATTTTTCTTTTGCAATATTACAAAATGATAAGTCTGTATTAACATGGTGAAGTAGTACTGCTGGATGAAATTCAAGTTGAGTGGATCAGGATTTGGTAGATGTTGTTGATGTTACCTCAAATAAATATGCGTATGCAGCATTAAAGTCAGATGGAAGTGTAGTCTCGTGGTGAAATGCTACTTTGGGTTGAGATTCTAGTGCCGTACAATGAAAATTACATAACATTGAAAAAATATATTCGTCACAAAGAGCATTTGCAGCATTAAAGTCAGATGGAAGTGTAGTTTCGTGGTGAAATAGTACTTATGGTTGAGATTCTAGTGCCGTACAATGAGAATTAAATAACATTGAAAAAATATATTCGTCACAAAGAGCATTTGCAGCATTAAAGTCAGATGGAAGTGTAGTCTCGTGGTGAAATAGTACTTATGGTTGAGATTCTAGTAGTGTACAATGAGAATTACATAATATTGAAAAAATATATTCGTCAGAAAGAGCATTTGCTGCATTAAAAACAGATGGGACAGTAGTTTCGTGGTGAAATAATACTTATGGTTGAGATAGTTCAAAAGTTTCAGAAGGACTAATAAATATCATTGATATAGTTTCAACAAAAGATGCGTTTTCAGCTATTGATAGTAAATGAGATGTAGTTTCATGGTGAAGAACTAATTCAGACTGAGTTAACTTTCATTAAATAATAAAAACACAATATATTGTGTTTTTATTTTTCATTATTTGTCTTATATAGAATAAAAATAAGAATATTTTAAATAAAAGTCAATATATTTTTTCTTGCAAAAATACTGTATATTGTATAATGTGAACGTAGAGATAACTATATCTAGTTTTTAACATCAAAATAAAAACTGGTTTGAAAGTCTTTCAAATAAAGTTATATTTATTTGAAATATATTATTTCTTAACACTTGAAAATATATGTATTGTATGCAATGTGGAAGTACGGACACAAAGGTAGTTGATTCGAGAATTGCAGAAGATGGAAAAACAGTCAGAAGAAGAAGAGAATGTGAAAATTGTCAGTATAGATTTACTACATTTGAAAAACTCGAAGTAATTGATTTAATCGTAAATAAATCATGAAATAGAAAACAAAAATATAATAGATCAAAATTGGAGGATAGTTTATTAAAAGCTATAAATAAAAGAAATATTAGTATTTCGAAATTAAATGAAACGGTTGCAAAGTTAGAATACAACTGGAACGCTGGACCTGAAGTTTCGTCAAAACAAATCTGAAAAGATGTCCTTGAAGCATTAGCTGATTTGGATGAAGTTGCATACGTTCGTTATGCTTCAGTGCATTTAAATTTTGAAACAGCAAAAGATTTCACAGAATTTATAACAAAAAAACTCGAAAAATAATTATAAAATATTCACTAAAAATTTACATATGTCAGAAATGAAAGCAAATCCTATTTTTAACGCAAAAGGGAACGATGATGTAGCAAATAGAACTATTATTAAAGGGAATTCAACTGGATTATTTCAACTTAATTCTACAAAATATTCTTGGGCAAAAAATTTATACCAAGTTATGGTTGGGAACTTTTGGCTTCCAGAAAAAGTAAGTGGATTATGAGAAGATGGAGTTCAATTTAAAAAATCTCTTACAGCTGATGAACAAAGAGCTTATAAAGGTATTTTATCTTTTTTGATATTTTTAGATTCAATCCAAACAGTTAATTTACCAAACTTCTCAGAATATATCACAGCTCCGGAAGTAAATCTTATTTTATCGATTCAAGCCTATCAAGAAGCAATTCACTCACAATCGTATGCAACAATTTTAGAATCGGTTGTAGGCTCAGCTGAAAGAGATGAAATTTATTATTTCTGGAAAACGGATAAACATTTATTAGAAAGAAATGAATTTATCGGAGGAATTTATCAAGAATTTATTGATAATCCAAATGATAAAAATTTCTTTAGATGAGTAGTTTGAAACTTTTTATTAGAAAGTATTTATTTCTATAATGGTTTTGCATTTTTTGATACTCTTGCTGATCAATCAAAAATGGTTGCAACAGATAGAATGATTAATTATATCAGAAGAGATGAATTAACACATGTAACTATTTTTGCAAATATTATCAAAGAAATTAAAAAAGAATTTCCAGATATTTACGATGAAAAAATGATCTATGACATGATGGAAACAGCTGTTGATCAAGAAATCAGATGGTCAAAACATATTCTCGGGAAAAATATTATCGGAATGGGACACGAAAATATCGAAAATTATACTAAATGGTTAGCAAACGAAAGATTAAATCTTTTAGGTTTAAAACCTCTCTACGAATGAGTTACGGCAAATCCATATAAACATCTAGATAGAATCCAAGATTCAAATGGAGATAAAGGGAACTTTTTTGAAACAACAGTTACAAACTACGCTCAATCAAGTACGATGAATGGTTCTTGGGATTTTTAATAAAAAAGTACAGTATTTCTGTACTTTTTTATTTGATTTATATTTTAAATATATTATATTTATATTGTCAACAACTTAAAGGGGAAGTAAAATGACTGACAAAATAGCTCCTATTAATGTCGATACGCTAGTAGATGATATTGATATGCAAGAGTACAAAAATGTACTTAAAGAAACTTTATTGAGCGATAATTTTAGAAAATCAATCAAAAAAGGTCTTGAAAATAACGAATTAATTGAGCATTTTATTGCTCCAAGGTTACGTAATATTCAAGAAATAAATAATTTTTCAATTATTTTGAAAGAATGTGTTGAAGAATTATTATTATCAAGTAACTTTAGATTTACAATTAATATTGAAACCCAACAAGATGGTTACAATATTAAGATTGGTATTTCACCAAAATAGTGAATTATTATAATTCACGGAAAATATTATTTAAGCTGAATATTTATTCAGCTTTTTTTATTTGGCATAAAATTAAAAATATTATATAATAATTATACTTTTAATGTTACAGGATTGATAAAAATGCGAAGTTTGTATGTATACAAAGTGAGTCAAGAAGATGTAGTGGAAACTGTATTTGATGATATAATACATCAAGTTCAAAAACAATTTCCACAATTAAAAAAATTGTTTTTAGATTATAGTTTTATCAGTATAGAATTATTGAAAGAAACAAATGACTTTAATAAAAAATTACTTTTATTAAAATTGTTATTTAAACATGTTGATTTGAACGATTTTGATTGTGATACTCCTGTGAGTATTGAATTTTACATCGATGACACAAAATTAAAAAAACAAATATTGCTTTTATATCCTGGAGCAATAAACGTTGATAAATACCAACAATTAGAAAAAATATTACAAAATAACTAATTTGTTGCATTTATTTATAAAACCAAGTTTTGTACTTGGTTTTTCTTTTTGTAAAAAAATATATATACTTAGAAAAATATTATTAACTCAGGAAAATGAAACAAAAAATATTACAGTTAATTTACAGATTTTTGAAACTTTGTGCACAAAAATACATAAAAAAACATAATCCAAAAGTTATTGGGATCACAGGAAGTGTAGGAAAAACCAGCGCGAGAATGATAATTGCTCAAGTGTTAAAACAAGTACAATGAGAAAAAGTAGTTTCTACTTCACCGAAAAATTTTAATTCTGAATTAGGAATTATTTTTTCAATTTTTGAAATTACGCAATATTCACCAAGTATTTCGAGCTTATGAAAAAATATTTGAATTATTTTAAAAAAATTATTTTTTTCTAAAAAACCATATGATATTTTAGTTTTAGAATACGGGATTGATGCACCAGGAGATATGAAATATTTGACTAGTGTGGTGACTCCGGATTATTGAGTTTTTACAAAACTTGATTTTGTTCACGCAGAATTTTTTGATACAAAAGAAGAAATTTGAGAAGAAAAAAGAATTTTACTCGATACTTCAAAAGAAAAAATTTACGTATGAAATTTTGATGAATATTTGAAAAAAATATTTGATGAATATTTACAAAAAAAACAATTTTTTCCTCATATAGAAAATTCTGATTTTAGCCAAAAAGATGGAAAAATTTTTAGTGAATTTTTATTCGAAAATAAAAAAATTAGAGCAAATATTTTTGGTCAAGAAAATTTAGATTATATTGCTCTGGCTTTGCAAATTGCTAGAGACATCGGCATAGAGTTATATCAAGATGAATATATATTTAATCTTGAAAATCAGCCAGGGAGATTTAATATCTTAGAATGAATAAAATGAAATATTCTTATTGACTCTAGCTATAATGCAGCTCCAGCGAGTATGGTGAAAATGATTGAAAATACTTTTGCACTCCAAAAAAATCTTTTTTCAGACTATAAAGTATTTTTAGTTTTAGGGGATATGAGAGAACTGTGAGAAATATCAGCTGGAAAACATTTACAACTCAATGATTCTGTGATTTTTGCCGATGGAATATATTGTATTGGAACAGAAATTTTACCTTTGTATCAAGCCATTGAAATGCAATGATTTGAGTGAGAAAAAAATATTTTTACCAAAGCAAATACAGCCTGAGAATCATTAAAAAAATTCTTAGAAAATACTGATGAAAAATATGTAATTTTATTTAAATGAAGTCAAAATACTATTTTTACAGAAGAAGTTTTAAAAGCAGTATTAGAAAATAAAGCTGATGAAAAAAACTTAGTGAGACAATCACAAGATTGGATAGAAAAAAAAGAAAAATTTTTCAAATCATAAAAAAAAAGGACCAAGCATAGCTTGGTCCTTTTTGATACGTAGGTTACTCAAAATATACAGGTGTATAAAATACACCCAGAGATACACGCGACAAAAAATAATTTTCTTGTTCCCGATAATCTTTGATTATATTCTACTGAATTTTTTGGACCTGTAGTTTGAATTGTTAATTTTTCCACATGATTCTCCTTTTTTTGTGAAATTAACTCCTTAAATATAATGAATATAAATTATTCGTCAATAAAAAAAACGAGATTAGCTCGTTTTTTTATTTTTATTTTTTAGTGATTTCTTAAAGCATCTTCATGAATACTATCAGCTGCTAAACATCATTCTGCTGCAGACATAATAGTTTGTTTAAATTTGTTTGAGTTTGTTGAAACGTCACCAGCTGCGAATAATCCTTTCACAGTTGTTTCTTGTCTCGCGTCTACCACTAAACACCCTTCATCATCTCTTTGTAAATCCATATGAGATACAATTTGTGTATTTGGATCTGAACCAACGGCTACAAATATTCCATCTGCTTTTATTGATTTTCCAGATTTTAATTTAATTTCTTCTACGAAAAATTTTCCTGAAATTTCATCAACTTCTTCGTTTAATACAAATTCAATATTTTCTGCTTTTTTAGCTTGTTCTACCCAAATATCTTCTGCTCTAAACGTATCTCTTCTATGAACTATATATACTTTATTACAAATTTCAGCAAGATATAACGCTTCAGTCAGTGCTGTATTTCAACCACCAACTATTATTACGTCTCTACCTTTGAAAAACATTCCATCACAAGTTGCACAGTATGAAACTCATTTTCCTAACATTTCTTCTTCACCTTTTGCTCCTAAATGTCTATATTTATTTCCTGTTGCCAGAATAACATATTTAGAAGTGAATTCTTTTCCAGAAGCTGTTTTAACGTAAAAATGATCTTCTTTTTTATCTAATACATCAACCATTTCTTCGAGCATTTCACTTCCTGCATTTTCAGCATGAGCTTTAAAATCATCCATGATTTCTTTTCCAGAAGCTGATAATACACCAGGATAATTTTCAACTTTATGAGAAGTAGCGAGAGCTCAACCAGGTTGTCCTCAGATTACTAAATTTTTTAGTTTATATCTCGAAGCATACATTCCAGCTGGATAACCTGCACTTCATGCTCAAATAATTATTACGTCGTAGTCAAATTTTGTCATATTTTTATTATTAATATTTTAAATATATACCAAGATATTAAACAGAAATCTTAATAAATTCTAAAGATATAATAAATAAATAATTTATTTTTCAAAATATAAATTTTTAATAATTATTTATTTACTTATTTATTTTTTATTATATAATCTATGAACTTACAAAAAAGTTTTTGGAGTAACATATGAAAATCGAATGGATAGTTCTATATATTCTCGTTTACTCAAATTTATACATACAATGTTATGAAAATAAATTGGTAATTAAAAAGCTTACCAAAAAAAAGAAAAAATTATTAAAAAGATCTAAACGCTTGAAAAAACAAGCAAATTATGAAAAAAGAGTTTATAAATCTACTACCTTAGGATTTTGTATTTTAGATAAACTAAATGATATAGATCACTTACATAATCAAATTGTCTTTTATCAAAAACAAAACAAAAGTTTAAAATTACAGAGAAATTCTGTTTTAAAACTCTTATTACAAGCAAAAATTTTCATTCCTTATAATAAATTTGCGAACTGGGAAATTTTTGTAGGTCAAAAAGCAGCGTAAGCTGCTTTTTTTGTGTTTTTTACATTCTTTGTTATAATACAATTAAATTTTTATTTTCTGAGTATTTGTCTATGAAAAATGAAAAATTAAATATGGAAGAATTATGAGATTATTCTTTTGAATTACTTGGAGAAATTTCACAGCTTTTTTCTTCACTTGCAAATAATAAATTTCTCTCTTCAAATAATTTTATTGATATTAATAATAAGATTCAAAAAGCAAAAAGCTTAGGAATAAATGTAGAAAAATACGAAAGAGAAATAACAGAATTTAGAAAAAATTTACTCAATAGAAAAATTCAAGATAAAATAAATCAAATCCAAGAAAATATGAAATCTCAAAATTTGGAAGAATTAGATTTACAATTTGAAGATATAGAAAATAATTTTATTGAATTGAAGCAAGATATTCAAGAAATTACTGAAATTGAAAATTCATATTATGAGTTAAAAAATACGATAAAAAAAGCAAAATTATATAGGAAAATATTACAATCGAGTTTTTCTCAAAATCTTTCAAGTTATGATTTTGATCAAATAATGTGAGAAATATTAAACCTCAAAGAAGCTTGAATTGAAGTGTGAGATCTAGAAAGTTTAATAATGTGAGATTAAAAACCTGAAATGCAATTTGCATTTCAGGTTTATTTTTCTCAAAATTTAGGTAAAATAGAAATAATTTAGAAAAATAAGAAGAAAACAATGGCTAGACAAAATAAATCAGAAAGAGATTTAGAACAATTTCAGGACAAAATAGAATATGCTCCAGGTGAGTTGAAAGTTTTTATTGCAGATATTCTCCCAAAAGAACTCCATGTTCGTAAACAAATGGAAGATAGAATGATAGAACTTGAAAATCTCGTAAATACCTACGGATGAGTAGTAATTGTTAAACATATTCAAAATAAATCAGTTCCTGACTATAAAACTTTTATCGGTGAGGGAAGGCTCGACGAAATCATAGATGAAATGCAAAGAGAGTGAGCAAATGTTTTAATTTTATGAAATATTTTAAAATCAAAACAAATCCATACTATAAATGATAAATTAAAATCTATTGGAGCAAAAGCTTGGGATAGAGTAGATTTAATATTAAAAATATTTGAAAAAAATGCTCAATCTGCAGAAGCAAAATTACAAATTGAACTTGCTGCAATTAAACATATGTGACCGAGGATTTACGGTATGGGGATGGAACTTTCAAAACAATGAGGTTGAGTTGGAACCAGAGGGAAATGAGAAACAAATACAGAAATAATGAAACGTCACTTGCGTAAAAAAGAACAACATATTCGTGATCAACTCGATCACTTTTCAAGAGTTCGTGAACAACATAGACAAGGTCGTAAGAAAAAATGAATGAATACCGTTTGAGTTGTAGGATATACAAATGCTGGGAAATCCACACTTACCAATGCTCTGACAAATAAATGAGTTTTAGCAGAAGATAAACTTTTTGCGACTCTAGGAACTTCGGTGGGGAAAATGTTTATTCCGGCTGAATATAATCAACAAACTTGAGCATATATTCCACCAAGAGAATTACTCATAAATGATACAATTGGGTTTATTCGTGAACTGCCACCAAAATTGGTAGATGCATTTAAATCAACTTTAGAAGACTCTATTGAATCAGATATTTTATTACACGTTATTGATGCAGCTGATGAAAAAATGCACTTAAAAATCGCTGTAGTAGAAGAAATTTTAGAAAATATTTGAGCCAATCAACCAGTTGTCTATGTTTTTAATAAAATTGATGAAATACAAGATGGAGAATATATTGTTGATGACGATAGTGGAAAAGCAACATATACTTCAAAAAGAGATTTTATTGAAGAAAAATATAGTGATAAAAATAAGATTTATATTTCTGCAAAACAAAAAGAAAATATTGATGAATTAAAAAAATTAATTCAAGAAACAATTTAATATAAAAAATTATGAATTATATGTATTTGGCTCTTTGATTTTTCGTAATATTGTTTATATATGCGATATTCATGGTATTAAAATTTTCGAAAAAAAGAAAATTATCAAATCAAGAAATTGCACAATTAAAAATATTATTACAAAGAATACAGAGATGAGTTTCTACAAAAGAAAAAATTGTAGATATGGATAAATTGTATCATAAAATTTTGAAACAATTGTGATATACTGGTACTTTTTGAGAAATTCTTAAAGCGCAACCAAATGAAATTTGAGATATTCAAAAAATATGGGAATTGCACAAACTGAGAAATAAATTAGTTCATGAATTTGACAATCATGGTGAAAAATACCTTCGTCAAGCTGATAAAGATTATAAAAAACAAATTCAAGTGCTACTGGCAAATATAAAATAAATATTTTTCGAAAGAAAAATATTTATTTTTTTTATAAAAACTTCAAAAATTTAATGTCCATTTAATATCCACTGAGTATACTATGTATATATATTATTTTTTTGAAAAAATATTATGATAAAAAAGGGGATATCAGGCATAATTTTATGCTTTTTTTGTTGTGTGCAATGTTTTCCAGTTTTTGCTCAAGAAATTGAACAAGAAATAGTTATAAATGAAGATTGAGAAAACAGTATTATTGAAAATACTCAAGAAGGTTCTGAAGATTCAGCTGAATCTAGTAGTTCTGCTGATTGAGAAGATAATTCTTCAGATATGGAGGATTGAACTCAAGAGGAAGAAAATCCACTTGAAACAGAAAATAATTCTAATCAATCTGAAAATTGAAATGATTGAGAAGAAAACCCTGAAAATCCAGACAGTTGAGATGAAAACCAACAAAACTCAGAAGATAATTCTGGAGAAAATCTAGAGGAAGATTCTGATAATGTTCCTCAATCTGAAAATCCAGAAATAATTTTCCCAGAAATATTTATAGATTTTCAAAATCCAAGTTATATTCTTGAAAAAGATATCCAAAAACAGGAATATTCTTGTGATCCAGAGCGAGAAGAATGTAAAGTAAATATCAAAATATTAGATGAAAACCAGTGAGAAATTTCATCAGATTTTTGATGTGAAATAATTTTTTCAAACTCAGAAGAATTCGCAGACTGTAATCCGACTACTGTAGTACTTGAAGACTCAGAAAATATTATAAATATTAAAATATTTGAAGAAAATAATATAGATAATTTTATAGAAAAAGAAATTATTATTCTAAAAAATGATATTTCTGAAGAAAATCCTTGAGATGAAAATCCAGAAAATTGAGGAGAAAACTCAGGAGAAACTGGAAATGAAGATGAAGAAATTATAGATGAAAATGAAAATACAAATAGCTGAGAAGATAATAGTCAAAACCCTGATAATTGAACAGGAAGTATCGAAAATTCTGATGATAATAATGAAGAAATCCCTGAAATAATTTTCCCAGAAATATTTATAGATTTTCAAAATCCGAGTTATATTCTTGAAAAAGATATTCAAAAACAAGAATATTCTTGTGATTCAGATCAAGAAGAATGTAAAATAAATATAAAAATTTTAGATGA
>CBFHLZ010000003.1:27830-38860 GCA_965656795.1 Patescibacteria group bacterium | reverse complement strand
TCCTCAACTGAAAATACTCATATGAAATATACTAAATTTCAAAGATATTTATCGTTCATCACTCTATTTTTCTTTTTGTTTTCAACAACAATACATTTTCCTCTTCCAAATGTAAGTGTATTTGCTGATGACAATAATCAAAAAAATTTAGTTTCTATCATTGTTGAGGAAAATACATATAAAAAAATTGCATGATGAGTAAATAAATATGCTGAAAATATTTCTAAAGCTTTATGAAATACACAAGTAGTTATTTTCCCAACACCATATACTACACCAGCTTATGATATTGCTTCTTTAAATGAATCATTATATAATCAAGGTTTAGAAAAATTTGGAAAATCAGAAAATGGAAAACTTATTGGTACAGTATTAGTCGGAAAATTAGATATACCAATTGTGTACGAAAATACTGATTCTCAAAAATCTATTGTACCGTATGTTGATTTTGATGATAAATTTTTTATTTATAATCATCAAACAGCAAGATTTGAAAAAAATGAAAAAAATAAAAAATGAATTTGAGCAGAAATTTGGCATGGAGTTATAAATCCGAATCAATGAGATAATCCAGAAGATGATGTTGAATTACTTAATGAATATTTTGCAAAAAATAATGATTTTTATACAGGGCAGTGAGAATTTAGCTCAGATAAAATTTTACTTAATGGAAATCAAGATGATCAGTTAGATGATGATTATCAACCATTTGTATTTTATTTTGATCAACTTAGAGAATTTCAAGCTAGTAGTTTAGAAAATTATAATGCTTACAATACTTTTTTAAATCATAAAGAAGATATTGTTTATCAAAGATATACAAAAAAACTTGCTGAAACAATTCAAAAAGAAATTCTTGGTTCTCATGAAGAGAGTGTTGAAAACTTAGGTGAAATATTTTGAGATGAATTTTCTGGTGATAAATTGTTACAATCTGCCGAGTTAGATTCAGCAGTACCAGATATCCAAACAAGACATATTATAAATAAAACTACTAAAAAGTTTGTAGAAATTTTTTCAAAATGATCTATCTGAGAATTAAGAAAAAATGTTTATAATGCAGGGAGATATAATTATAATGGAAATGATGTAAATGTAGATTTTATTCCATATTTAATAACACTTTTAGATTCTGTAAATGATGAAATAGTAAAAGAAGCTATTGTCGACTTAGAAAAAAAGATAGACGAAAAAGTAGAAACACAATTACAGAAAGATATTTACATTCCATATAAAATAGAAGAGTCTAAAAGTAGATATGGGAGATCTTATACTGATGTATATGTAAATTTACTGTATTGAAAATCTCCTCAAAATATTACAAATGTATCAGAGTGTAGTCCATATTATTGACAATCATGATCTGGTCAATTGGTATTTGCTAATAGAGGTCTCAATACTCAAAACATAGATATTGATATGGATTTTCTTTCTCAATTAGATGAATCTCTTGATTCAACGAGATGTTTAGCAAATGTCCAAAATGGTTTGACTACTTCTAACATCTACGGTGGAAATACTCCAATAAATATTGATGCAGACAAAACAAGTGAAAATGGACTTACACTCGACTCTCATAACAAAAGTAACTCGCTTACTGAAATTTCTGATTTAAAATGAGCTAGTACCACAACAGCAGCTTTTAATGCTCCAAGTTATACTCAGTGTCTACAATCAAATTATTATTCGTATACGCTTCATGAAGTAGACGATAGATTTTCTAGTCCAGATGTATATTATCAACTTCCAGCTCTTGGGAAATTACCTGGTAAAGGTCAATTTGATTGTAGAGTGAGTCCAAGAAAAATTTCTAACTCTAATACATATGAGTCACTCAGTGCGCGTGGATTATGTAGTGGTACGACATGTGTGGATGGTAAAAAAAGATATTATTTTAGAAAAATATCTTCAGTATATCAACATAAACAACCAACGCTTGAAACTATAAAACAGCAAATTCAATATGGTTTAACACCAAACTTACCAGTTGATGAAAATAGATACGTTGATTTTAAAAATACTTCAGATGAATATCAAAAGATTGAATATCCAGCTTTATACAGATTTCCTTTTAACGAAGATGATCAAGATAATTGAGAATATTCTATTGAACAAGTTGATGAAGCATTAAAAAATTATTTTATAAATAATGAAGAAAATTTCTGAGATATAGATTTATATCAATATTTACAATCTAAACCAGAAAAAACACTTATTGTTTGAGAAGATGAAAGAATTTTAAAATATTATGATTCTCTTGTTTTTGCTGTTTATTGGTCAAATTTAAATTCAGCATCTGCAAAATATCAATTTATTTTAGAAAATTATTTAGGTGATGAGTTTCAAGTCAATGAAGATTGAGAACAAGAAACTTATTTTCATTTACCGAAATCTAAAAAACAATATGAAATAGCATATATGTGAGCTCCAGGAGATGGGAAATCAATGCATGTTCAATTGAACCCTGAAGCAAAATGAGAAAATCCATATGCTGATATTATTCAAAAAAATGCTGCTTTACAGTCTAAATTATTATGAAATAATATTTGAGCTTCACAAAAAAATCAATACGAAAATACATTTAAATGTGCTCCACCAGAATGAGTTCCAATTTTCGAATGGATGCCAGCAGTAGTTTGTTGGATAGATGACGTACTTCCACCAACAATCAGTGTTTCTGATAGTACCTGTGGTACAACTGTTTCACTATTAAGTCAAGAACAACAAGATTTTATTGCACAATGTAATGCAGATGAAGATAAAAATTGAGTGAACGATTGTTTAGAAAAGTCACTTGATTCAGGAGAAGTTTCTCTAAAAACTGATTCATCAAGTTATTATATTAACCAACCTTGAAAATTAACGGTAGAACTCAAAGATACAGATGATAATCCAATTGTCTATAATAATTCGAGTGAAGTAAATTTTAAACTCGTAAAAGTTGAAATTCCAAAAGATGAAAATATAGAATTTACTTCATCAAATACATCTGTTGTTTATTCGTGAGGTGAAATAAGTAAAGAAGTAAAAAAATATATTTCTTTTACACCAACAACGCAAAGAGTAAATAAATGATTTACCCAAAGTTCTTTTGCGGCTACTTGAAAAGAAGCAAATTTTTACTTTCAAGCAGAAGTAAATTTAAAAGATGATAAAAATTCACCAGTTGTTTTAAAAAATTCTGAAATTATTAAAGTAGAAGTCAGAGCTGATAAAATGTATACAAGTGTTTCTACTTTACAAAAAAATAATACATGAGATATTCAAAATATTTTATCTGGTGAAAATATTGTTGTAAATAACGCATCTCAAATATTTATTATTGATACTCAAAGAGCTAAAATTGATGAGCTAAAAAATATTATTTATTCTGAAAACACTCTAGCAGAAAAAACTATTATTCGTTTAGAACAAAAAAATAAAAATTGAGTACAAAGAAATATTTCTTATCCAATAACAATAAAAGCATCTAATTCTAGACAAGAAGTATTATTTGAAAAATCTCTTGAATATTCAGATCTCGAACGTTTTTCTACGCTTCCATGAATTACTCAAGCTTGAAATATCACTCTTGAAATTATTGATGCTAATGGGCAAAAAATCGAATCTGAACTATTTTTAAAACCAGATGTTGCTGCAAAAATAGAAACAAAAATTTGATCAAATATTTTAGAATCAAATTGAGCAATCACGACAAATGTGATTACTGTTGTAGACAAATTTTGAAACCCACTTATATGAGAAAGACTTACATTTGAATCTACAATTGAAGGAAATTCTATAGGTTTTAATGCTTCAACAAATAAAACACTCCAAACAAATGTTATCGAATGATATCAATTATTACGTTTAGAGTCTTTAACAAAAACGGGTGTTTCGAATCTTCGTATTGTAGTAAAAGATGAAAATAATACACAATTACTAGAAACAACTCAACAAATCAGAGTAGTGGAAAACATTGATATTTCACTCTGAGATACTGCATTAAAAGTAGGGTGAGATGAATATAAAATTATATTAAATGTATGAAATTCTAGTGCATTTGATGATTTTAATTCTCGTGTGTACTTTAATATTTCTGATATTTATGCTACTACTTCACAACCATATTTTGATATTGTGAATTCAAAAGCAGAGATTACTCTGACTACATCTACATTAGCAAATAAAAGTGTTCCTGTAGAAATACAAATCGAATGACTCAGAACGATATATAATAAAAATTTAGAAATATTACATGATGAACCAGAGTATTTGCAATTATGATCTTGAGAAACTGGTATACAAGCAAATTGAGAAACAACTCAAATTCAAGCATTTATAAAGGATCAATTTTGAAATATTACTTATAGTTTAAATTCTGGAACAATTTCGATGGAAGTTGCAGAAGATTTTCAAAAATTTCTCTCACCGAGTGATGCACAAATTTCTAATGGGGTTGCGTTCTTAGAACCTGAAACTTCTACTACTCCGTGAGTTGCATACTATAAGGTGTCTTATGGAGAAATGGAAGCTGCTGGTATGATTCAAACATATTTCCACTGGAGCGCTCAAGATATTTCAAATGGCGAATATAACGCATTATATACAACACTTTTATGAGCACCATATGCTGATGTAACACAAAAAAATTACCTCGCAAAAGATCTATTATTTAATAGAGATAATCGCTCACTTGCAGTTACTGGTTTATTAAATAGTCCGTATAAATATTCAGATGTAGTTATGGTTGAGCACAATTGAGCTATCAGAAATGTCTCAGATAGTCAAGATTTGTCAACAGATATAACTTTTTCTACACAAGTAGAAGATTGAAAACTTGCTGTAAATGTGAGAAATATTTCAATGTGAGATTATGTAGCAAAAATTACTCCAAATTTTTGAGATAAAGTAGATTTATTTTTATGTAATGCTAATAATGGTGATTTTTCAACTTGTTTAGAAAAAAATAATAATTCTATTTTAGTTCAATCTCAAAATGAAGATTTTGAAGTATTTAAAGATAATACATCATTATTTTTAGAAAATAAATATTGAAAAAAAATATTTCAAGTAGATGAATTTGGTTCTATAAATACTGCACCAGGTATATATTTTGATATTGTCGATAATGGACAAAAGTATTTACAAATAAATATCACTTCTACTCAATGAATATTAGGTTCATTTGTATATAATTTTTCAGATTCGCAAGTACTTACTACTCGTATGAATCAATCAAAAATAGAAGATACAAAAAATACTATTTTGATAGAATTGTCAGATGAACTATATGCAGCTCGTAATGAGTATGGAGACAGAAATTATAATAAAGTGATTTATTATAATGATCCATTTTCTACACAATCGAGTATTAATAATATGTGAGATGGAAGTATTTTAGGATATGAAAATTTTAATGATGAAGGTTCAATAGGTTGGAGGGATTCAAATAAAACTTTATTAAGTTTCTCAGCTTGAGAATCTGTTTGAAATTCTTTATTACCATACCAATCTTTAGGTGTCGTAAATTTATGAGATCCAGTCTTAAAGCTCAAAAAAATACAAAGAGAATTACCTAAAGCTCCAGATGATGTAATGCGTAATTACGATTCTACCATTTGAAAACTAATTTCAGACGATCCAAATATGGAGCATTTTCAATTATTTGATTACAATAATGATGATAAAACAGATGTTTTAATTATATGACGTGATAAATATTTACATGTCTTAGAAAATATTTGAAATTCACAAAATATTACATTTAATCGTGGAAGTATTTGAAATGTATTTGATTTATGAAATCCGCAACATGTAGTTGCGTGAGATTTTTGATGAGATGGGTATGATGATATATTTTTTATAAATAATCAATGAGAGCCTTTTCTACTTTCGAATGTAGCTTGAGACTTTCAACGTGGAAGCTTAGAGTTACAATTTGGAAAATTAGACGCAGCTCAAGAAATCAAAGTAATGGATATGGATGATGATGGATATGATGATATTATAGTATTAGATAAATTATGAAAAATAATTGTATATTATGGTGGAGTGACTCGTTCTAAAGAATTATTTTGATTTACTCAACATTGAGGAATAAATATATTTGATGAAAATATTCAAGCACAATTATCAGTTGTAGATGATACATTAGTTATCACTCCTAAATTTGATGAAGTTGAATATGATGTTTGAAATGTGTATCCAGTCTCTGGAAATAAAATAAATCTTTGATCTTGTAATAATTTTAATAATTGTGATTTTAGAGATTCAGCTCAAATATTTTTACAAAATCCCGCAGAAGAATTTACATTAAAAGAAACACAAGAAGAAATAAATATTTATTCTAATGATTCGATTATATTTTGAGTGAATGAAAATGCTGTATTTACAAAAAGTCATAATACTACGTTTAAAATAATAAATAATAGTTCGAGTCAATGATTAGAATTTGAAATCTATTATAAAAATATTTTTGTAACTAAATGAGTTTATTATTTTGATACTATTATTACTCAACATGATAAAATATTTGAATTACAACAAACAGATACAACGAATAATATATTCGTAGTTGATTGAGATAGTAATTTTGAAATATCAAAAAAACCAGTGAATGGATGGGGATTAAACTATAATGATAATTTACCAGTTTTTGATAAAAAAATAATTGCTCAAGTTGAATTACCAGATATCACAAACTCAACGCGTAGTGATAATGGAGCTTTATATTTTCAATGACTCGATTGACCGGAAGAAACAGGAGATATGTCAGATTTCATATTAGAATCTGAAGAATTTATGGATGCAATTAAACAAAACGTAGATGCTCTTAGTGATAAACCAGGTGAAAAAGTTAATACAAGTGGATTAACAAACCTTATTTATACACCAGTTGCATATCAAAGAGGAGCTTGAGTTTGAGGTTCACAATGAATCATTGATTCTGTTTTTGAAAATCAACAAGTTGATACTTGATGAGCAAAAGGTTCTTTAGAACAACTTATCTGAGAAAGGGATGTGTATCTATCTTATCCTGAAACGACAAAACAAAGTTCAACTACAAATTTTATTCGTAGTGAATATGCTAAATCTGTATGAGTTGATGTAATAAAAAATTATAATGGCTCAATTTATAATGACTCATTAAATTTTACCGTTACAATTACGAATAATTCATGAGAAAATTTATCTGATTTTGCTTATGTAGAAAGTATTTTAAATCCATTTATTTTTGATACTACATCTATAAATATTTCAAATCCTCAAGCAAATGTGACGTTTGATACACCAGGGTTTGATTTTATGATTAGAGCAGATGAATTAAAAAATGGAGAAACATTAAATATTTCTGCTACTTTATGAGTTCCACAAATAACTTTAGGAACTTTAGAGTTAGGATATTTCGAAAAAGATGTTGATTGAGTTATAGATGATAATTTTTGAGATATAATCTATAAACCAAGTAACCAAAGTTGTTCACAAGCTGTACAAGCATTTTATTCTTGTGAAACTAAAGATGCAGGTTTAATTACAAGAAATGATTGTGTAGAATTTTGAGAAGATAGATATTATTCTAAAACTCAAGAAAAAATTCCTTCTTGTGATGAAGAAAAGATTAAACTTCCAGAAGAAGTAAATAATCCTACAGATTCAGATGGAAATGGAGTGCCAGATTATATAGAAAATTTATCTCAATGAAATACTCAAGATGTAAAAGATTTTTCTCAAAGTGCATTAGAAGATATTCAAAAAGATAGCGATAATGACTGAGTACCAGATTATGAAGATGATACAAATTCTGATAAAAACTTATTATCAAATCTAGATGAAATAAATGAAAATATTGATCATGTTATCACATGAGTTGATAATATCATTCAGTGACTTAGTTGTGGTTTTGGTTGAGGAGGTTGTATTGCAACTCCACTCAACTGGGCACCTCTAGCTCCAGGATGAGATCCAACTTTATTTGGTTCTCCAATATGAGATGGTTTGAAAATAGATGAATGACTTCCTGTGTTCTCAGCTCTTACTTGGATGCAATATGGTCCAATATGTGGTCCAGCTGTCTGGCCAATTAGTCCATTAAGTGAATGATGTTCAGGTCAATGAGCTTGAGGTCAAATGTGAGTTGATAGTCCATCAAATTTTTTCCGTTTATTTGTTACTCCAACATTAACTGGATGAATGTGAGTTGCAGCATGTTTTGGATGACCAGCAAGAGTTGCAGGGTATTCAAATATGCCATGATTACATCCACTTATGCCAGGAGGGAATTGTATCGTAACAGCTATGCCTTTAGCAAGTTGTTCGAGTGATGGTTCTAATTGAGATCCATCATCTGTATGATTTTCTCAGTGAAATACATGATGAACTCAATTATTTAATGCAAATTGTTGATCACATGATGACCAATCTTTAGAATTAAGTGAAGAATTGGTAGAAGAATATATGAATTATCAAAAAACGTGAGTAAAATCAGAAAAATTTGAAGAACTTTTTAAAAAATCGTTTACGCAATTATCTCAACCTAATTCTTTAGGGAATTCAAATGCATTTAATAAACCTTTAATTGAAATTTGAGGACAATCTCTTGATGATCAATTAGAAGTGAGTGTAGATTTTTCTTCTGTTAAATCAGGAAATTTTGAAGATATTATTCAAGTAAAAAATAGAAGAATTTCAGCATTTCCAGATTTCCTTATGGGATGGGTAACTCGCCAAATAGAAGAAATTGTTACGAAGCTGACAGATTTTCCTACTGTATTTATTATACTTCCAGATTTTTCATGAGTATTAGATTTTTGAGAATCTCAAGCTGATGATATGCAAGATATTATTTCAGCAGATAACAATTTATCTGGATTAGTATGAGAAGATACACTTCAATCTGCTAATTCTGGTATAAAAGAAGCCTATACATTCTTGGCAAATATTCCACTAGTTAAATTAGAACAAGAAAATATTGCTATTGATGTACCTTGGATTTCGGGGACAGAATTAGATGCTACGAAAGAAAAATGGTGAGCTACTGTTGATCAACGGTCAGCAGAACTTGAAAGAGCAAAAAAAGCATGGTCATTCTGACTTGCTTGTGATCCTGGTGATACTCAATGTGAAGAAGAAAATGATATTGCTAATAATTATATAGTGAGAGTTGAATCGTTAATTTGATCACTTGAACAAAACTTAGAAGTAATAGAATCATATAAATCGCTTCCAAAAGATTTATGAAATTTAGTGAGAAAAAAAGAAGATTATTTAGAACAAATTCTCTGTAATGTAGAAGCTATTTCTGAAATTTTAGGTTGATGGATTGGTAGGAATGGAGAAAGATTTAAAGCTTGGGTAGAATTATATATTCTTATAAAAGCTGTATTAAAATCTTGGCAATTACTTATTGATGTATTTATTGATTACGAAGCACAGTGTCATGAATGTAAAAATGAAAGATGAGATTTGATGACATTTATTTGGAAATTAATTTCTGCTGTGATTCCTGATATTCCAGTAATTCAATTTCCAAAATGGCCAGATATTATTATTGATTTACATAATATTCGTGCAGGACTTACTATTTCTCTTCCAGAATTTAGTTTTGGAACTCGTCCTATGGTTCTTCCAAATTTACCAAATTTATATCTTCCAGATACTCCAAATGTAGCTATAAATTTACCAGAATTACCCGTTTTACCAAGAATTACAATTCCAGAATTACCAGATTTACCAGGGTTGCCAACAGTGGAATTACCAAATTTACCACCACCACCAACTCTACCTAAAATGTTTGCTCAACTCGAAGGAATTTTAGAAATACTTAAAGCAATTACGAAAGCTATGTGTATTTTAAAGACTTCACCATTTGTTCCAGAATGGAGAGCTGGTGATCAAATTGCTTTTCTTACAGAAAGACAATGATATCTTCCAATGGATTTCTTGGATATTTCACTTCCTCAATTTTCTTTTCCATTTGTTGATGCTATTGAAGTAACGAGTTATGTAAATCTAGAATTTGAAACAGATTTTGTTACTCAACTTGCTCGTCAGGTGACTATGCCACTGACTACTTTTAGTAATGATTTCACACAAATTTTAAATCTCGGAGTAAATGATTTAGATTTCAGAAATATTCCAGCTCAAGTAGAAATAAATATTTGAACTGATGGAGTAGAATGACAAGTTGGATTAGATAATACAAATATTTATAATTTCGTAAGTTATATTGCCGGAGGTATTTCTCAATGAGTAAATTATTTGGATACTCAAAAAGATATAACGGTATCTAATAGTGAATTCAAACAATTAGTTGCAAACTCGTTAAGCTGAGAAACATTTGCAGCTCACCCAAAATATAGAGAATTTAAAAATCTCTGGGATGAAGTCTTTGAATATAATTATGAAGCAGAAGATGTATTTATTGCAGATCTACAAAAAAATAATTTTGAAAAATTTGATACATTAGAAAATATTTTACATACAGAAATTTTGAGAAATAAAGAATTTATGAAAAATTTAGACGAACATCTAAAACCATCATTTATTCAAAAAGTTTCAAAACAAAATGATTCACAAGTTGATGTATATAATCAACAATTAGAAAAATTTAATGAAAAATTTTATGATTCTGTTGTAGAATTGACGGATAATAAACCGGATCAAAAAAATATTGAACTCAAAAAAGCATGAGAAAGATTATCTCAAAGAGTTTCTACTCCACTACAAGCCTACAGTGAACATTTAAATAATACTGCGATGTTTGCTAACCAAAGTGATGGATGAGTTTCTGCAAGTGCATCTAATCAATGTTATGCTCAAACTCAAAGCGAATATAGATACGAATATAAATGATTATACGCTGTAGAAACACATGATGATATAAATTATTCATATAATTTGTTTGACTATAAAGATGAATTAGATGGAAATGAAATCATGAAAACAAATGATTTTGATAATGATTGAGATGAAGATTATATTATTGAATACAGATGAAGTATTTATTTAAAAGAAAATCTTTCTACTCAAAAAAATACAAATAAAGATTA
>CBFHLZ010000003.1:19736-27730 GCA_965656795.1 Patescibacteria group bacterium | reverse complement strand
CAAGCTACAAAAATTTATGCGTGAGATACTACTACGCGTATTTGATACGTAACTCAAGACAATAATGAAATTCAAAATCTTATTATTCCAAAACATACACATATTGAGACAAAGCAATCTATAAAAGTAGTAGAAGTAACGCAATGAGCGTATGTTCAATGAAGATATGATATTACCCTTAAGTGAGAAGAAATCAGGTCATATAAAGGTTTACCAATATTTGACTGAGCTCATATGAGTTATGTTTGAAAACATATTGTTCCACCAAGAGGTAATACCTATATTGATATTGAATATTTTGATTCAACTCAAGCTTTAGTGAATTTTAATTTTATAGATGAATATTGGTTATATGATTTATGAAATTCTCAAACAGATTTAGCTATTACGTTGAGTACAAAAAATGATTTTAAATATGCATATATTCAAACATTTAAAGAATCAATATTTTCTAGTGCTTCTAATCAAATTGTTTTATCTCCTCAAATTCAAGCTGATAATTATGCACCAGTATTTTATATGAGTGAATTAAAAATTCCTGTGTATCAATCAAGAATAATTGATCTCACAGACTTGGTGTATGAAGATAGTTGATTAGCAGGTATAAAAAAAGTTGAAATTAATATGAATCCTGAGGATGAAGATGTAAATGAAATTATACCTGATCATAAAATAATCCATAGTGATGAAACGCTTAAAGTAGTATTTTGATCGTATGATGAACTATTTAGTAGAGATATTTCTTTTGAATTTACGGATGTAAATGGAAATGTTTCAAATTATATGATTCCATTTGAAGTTTATGCTCCAAATCCTGAAATACAGGGAGTTGATGATAATCAAATTTATTGAAATATTGATGAAGATTTATCACAGCAACCAGTGAGTTTTTATCGTTATAGATCAGGTCAAGTAAGTAAACTAGAGTGACTTGATGGTGAAGATTTTGCATGGACTGATGTTGGGAATTATAATATGAGTTTATGAAATCAAACCTCAGGATTAGAAGTGATGTATGGAAATACTCTAATTGCTTTTATTAATGAATTAACTGGTTTAATTGAGAAAAAAGATTTTTCTGCGAGCATTAAAATTCTTTCTTCAAATGATAGCAAAAATGATAATTATTATCCAAAAATAGAAATAATAAAAAATGGTCAAACGCTCTATTATCAATATTTAGAAATGAAAAATGCTGATATTGAAATAGTTGAAAATTTTGAAAATGTATCAGACGGAAATATCTGAGTAAAATTTTTAAATACTGCGAAATATGGATACCAACTTATTCCAAATACTTTGGATTATAATCCTGGATCATTAGTGATTTATGATTCTTCAGATGAACAAAAACAACCTTTATTTGTTGTTTTCCCAGATGGTAGAATCCAAACACTTAATAATAATTATGTATTAGAATACGATAATTATGAAGATTTTATTAAAATTCGTTTAGTCGATACTAGAAGTAATATTGATATTGCTGAAGTTGTATATGCATTAAATGGAGGATATATTATAGAATAAAAAAAAAGGTTCCTGGGAATATTCCCGGGAACCTTTTTTTGTTTATTTCATTCTGAAATGTAATTCATAATAACTACGAACGAATAAATATTTAACCAAAATATCATTTTTTGAAAGATGAATATCATCTTTATTCTCCATATATTTTGCTGTGAGTTTATAGAGTTTTTGTAATTTGTCTTTATCTTTATTTCCTAGCGCTTTTATAAAAATTTTATCTATTTTTGTATGAATATCATTTCCATAAAATACTCAAACTTCATAACGAGTGACTACTAATTCTTTTTCTAATGCATTTTGATCAATAGTATCAGCATAAGATGGTGAGGTGAATAATATTCCAAAAGTGAGAAATAATGCTATAATTATTTTTTTCATAGAATGTATTTTAAAAATTATATAAATATATATTACAATATATTAAAAAATTAGCAAGAAAAAAAATATGAGCCTTGGCTCATATTTTTTAATATAATAATTCATTTAATGGAGCAGTTTTTTCTGGTTTTTGAATATTTTGAGGAGCATATTTAATTGTTCCCGTATTTTCAAAATTCATTTCTGCTGCTTTTGATTCTCATAAAAATACTTCTAAAAACATTTTTATATCAGTTTTATTATTTGTATAATCAAAGATTACATCATAATTTATAACTGGTGTTCCATCATTTTGAGTATTATCATAATTTTCCCAATTGTTGATATTATGAATAAAAACACCTTCATTTTTTAATTGACTTAATCAAGCTCATACTTCATATCTATCATCATCTATTCAGTCATCTTGCGTTAATTTATCTTCCCATGAACCAACTTTTTCTAAACAAGTAGAAAGGCTATAGATTTGATTTTCAATACCATTTTGGTCATCAGCTACTTCGTATTTGATACCATATTTACATCCATCAATTATTTTTCCTGCAAATTCGTCTTTTGGTAGAGTATATAAATACATAGAAGTTTTTTCTTCAAATTCTTCATAACTAGGATATTGTGCATTATCTTGGTATGATTGTTCTACAGCCATTTGCACAGCTCTAATATTATTTATTCTGCTACTATTTCTTGCTTTTTTTATTTGAGAATTAATATTAAGAGATTCGTTTAATGTAAAAATATTTTTAATATCACCTGTTTCTCCAGAATATCTTCCGTTTGTTTCTAGTTTTAAAAGTATTTCATCATCCATGTTTTTGAGAAACATTTCTCCATCGATATTTCCATTTGAAATTTCGTATTGTGTTTCAAAAAGTGTAACTATTTCACCATAATTAATTCTTTCCCATGTTTGGTAATCGTAATCATATGGTTGTGTAGAAAGTTTTGAATCTAAATCCATTTCATAAAAATAATGGTCATCTGAATTATATTTACTATCAAAATTAAGAGTAAATGTTGTATCAGAATATTCTTCGAAAGCATTAATATTTAATGAAATTTGAGGAAGATCAAAAATAAAATCTCCAGAAATAATTTCATTTTTTTCTTGTGAATATGAAAAATCTCAATTCATTGATTCTAAATCATTTGAATAATCCATTTCTCATTGAATATTCATTTTAAATTCTCATTTTACTTCTTTTCCTGTTACTTCCCAGTTTTCATCATAACTATTTGATATTTCTTGTACACTGAAATTTCATGAAAAATTTCTATTGTTGAGAGTAAAGTCACTTGAAATAATTTCATTATATCAAATAGATTTTGCATTAAAATCTATAGTTTCAAAATTATTATTTCTATCAAGAGTAGAAGTAAACTGAGCATCAAAATCTAAATCTTTCACTGAAAATACACTATTTAAAAAGTTATTTTTTTGGTATTCTAAACTAATTTTATCTCAAGCGTATTTGCTTTGATCAGGAGCGATGATAAAATTTGCTGAAAGTATTTCAGATTCATTAAATTCAACTTGCATTTCAAGTTTTTCAATTTCTTCATATTCAAATGAAACGAGTTTCATTATATTTGTTTTTCCCGTTTCTAATGTGATTTCTCAAATAGCTAAAAAGTTTTTTAATAGATCATCATATTGTGATTCACTACAAGTTTTTCCAGCAAATGGATCAAATACTCCAGAAAGTGATTTTATAGAATCACAAGCGTATTGAGTAGGGATGATATAATACGTTTCATCTATTTTTTTATATGCTGTGAAAAATGATTTTTGAGCTGAAGTATTTAAATCAGCGAAGAAATTTTGACTATTAAAGTTTGATAATAATTCATAAAATTCTTGTGTTTGAGCATCAGAAATTTCTAAATATTTATTTTCTTGTGCTAAATCTTTAGCTCTTTGTACATATTCTTGAATCATTTCATTTTCTTGAGACGTTGTGATTTCTAAGTCTTCTAAAAGCGCATAATATCCACCATTTTTTTGAATCAAATCAATAGAACTTGAAATTTGTTCTTTTAGAGCATCTTTTCACTCTGGTATTGATTCAATTACAGCTTCTAATTCTCATTTAATTCTAGAATCTAAAAAAGAATTTTCAATAACATAATCATCAAAACTTATTTCTCATATATATTTTCAAATAACTTCATTATCAATATCATAATTCATATTAAATTCTCATTTTGCTTGATAATTTGTTTTTTCTTCTATATATTTTTCTAAATGAGAATATAAAACTTGTAATTCATCGAGACTAGATTTTTGAATATTTACAAAAATATCTTCTACTTGGTTTTTATCATTTTCAGAAATATCAGAGTTTTTCACTTCATCGATAATATTTTCGATTTTTGTATCAATAGCGTTTAATTTTTGTTCTGCTGATAAAAATATTTGATATTCGAGCGATGCGTGTAAATAGTCTAATAAAACAAGCGTTTTTTCTTCCTTAGATGAAATACTATTTTTTTGCTCTATTGAAGCGATAATTTTTTCAACTTTTTGATTTACTTGTCACATTTTTTCTTCATCATCTTTGAGTTTTTCAACTAAAGCATCTAAAGATTTAGAGTAACTTCTGCCTTTTATTACTTTGTGTAATGCAGAGCGACTCATTATTTTTTCTTTTGCTAAATACTCTTTTTGACTAAAACCTACAGCGACTAAACTTTGGCTTAATAAAAGAGTTAAAATAGATATACTACAAATTATTTTTTTCAAAATATTCATAAAAAAAGTGGTTAAAAATAAATTAACCACTTTAGTGTATTCATAGAATTTTTTAGAGCAAATTTTTTTCAAAAAAATATTTGCTTTAATAATTATTTATTTATTAATAATTATTTTCTTTGGTGTACAAAATATTTTCCATTATGTTTGGCAAACATAACTCATAAAATTAAAAATAGAGCATACGTTAAATGTGTAGATTCAAAAATGTGTAAGAAAATATTCATAACTAATATAGCAATAAATCAAACCATTAATAATTTAGAATCTTTATATAATCTCCATAAAATATTGAGTAAAATTAATACAAATAATGAAAAATAAATAAATCCTCATTCTGTAAGTTGTTGAATAAACCAACTTTCTGGAATATAATAGGCTTCATCTTCGACAGAAATATCACCCTCATGGACACTTCTAAATGCTGGTCCAGAAGTTGCTAATCAAGAACCAAAAGGCTTTTCTAAGAATCTATCAACTCAAATTTCCATTCTTTCCATATGTCCAGCTGTTGATCATGGACGCACAACTGCATAGAATAATTTTTCTTGAAATACAACTCATAAAATACCAAAAAATATTATACATCAAGCAACAATTGGTAAAATATATTTTCTCACTCTGTAATAAATATATTTAATATTGAGTAAAAATAAACTCACTCAAGCAACTCAAATCCCTAGTAAAGCAGAACGTGAATATGTTAATAGTACTAACCAAAACATCAATATTGTAAATAATACATTATGAAATTGGAATTTATTTTTTTGAATATGTAACATCAATGTTGTGTAAACAATCAAAAAATATCACATTGCATTGGGTCATTCTAAAATTCATTGGAAACGTTTTATTCCAGATCTTTCGAGTCAGTGATGAGTAGGGACAGCAGCTTGAGTTGTAGAATATGCTCCATAGTCAGTGAATCCAAAAAATATTAATCTATCTTCACCAAATACAAACTTTACTAAAAATCATAAAAATATCGAGGCACTCGCAGAAATAAGAAAATATTTAATTAATTTTTCTGCTGAAACTTGTAAAAATTCTGCAGAGTGTTTATAGATTAGCAATATTCCTAAAAAGAAAAAATCATATCTTCATCCGTGTACAATATGTGAAATTCATAAACCATTTACTAGAGTAATTGCTATTCAGTAGGCAAAATATGAAAGCACTAATATATCTAAAATATCAAGTTTTGGTTTTATTTTTTTACGAATAAATTCGATTGCTGCTAAAATTACCAAAGCGACAATGAGTAATTCTTTTATAAAAAATCCAAAAAAGGGAACTCAAAGTTTATACTCAAAAAATACTTTTATAAGTACATAAAAAGGCATTAAAGCTATAAAAACAACTGTTCACCAAGTAAATAAGTTCCAATTTTTCGCTGTATTCATCATTTTTATTTAAGGTATATTTTTTTTATAATAAAAATAAAATCAAAAATGTAAACTATCTTTGATTTTATTTTTGACTTTTTGGTTTTTCTGACTAAATTCTGCAAGCTATTTTATACTCCTATTATGGAATGTAATGGTTGATAAAATATGCAATTACAACTCGCATGGTTGTACTCCAACTTTTGGGCCTACATTTTGTAGGCTCTTTTTTTATTTAATAAGTTTTAATATATTTTTTCCAAAACTTTCATCTGAAAATTTTTCTGCCTGATTTTGACAATTTTCAGGAGAATACACTCAAATAATATTATTTTGGTGAAATATTTTAAATTTTTCAACAAAATCATTTTCATTTTCATAAAATTCTCAAGTTTTTCCAGCTATGGAAGTTTCAGTGATTCATCATTGATTGATTCAAAATACAGGTTTTCCTGCAGCCATAACTTCAACAGCAGCTATTCCAAAATCTTCTACTCCTGAAAAAATTCATCATTTTGATTCTCCAACTATTTTTTCAAGATCTTCTCCAGATTTATATCAAACAAATTCTATATTTTGAGATGTTGCAAGTTGCATTAATTCTTTTTGTTGGTCTCAGATTCAAATAATTTTTAATTTTTGTTCAGGCATTTGATTAAATGCTTTTATTATTGTATCTACTTTTTTCCACTCTGTGAGGGCAGAAATGGTGATATAATAATCTTGAGTTTCATATTTTTTAGCAGCTCGAGAAAATCTTTTTGTTTCTACTGGTGGATACACTACATGATAATCATCTCTGTTATAATATTTTTTTATTCTTTTTGCTGCTATAGCACTCGCAATAACAGGAATATCTACGCGCGAAGAAGCTGTATAATCCCAGATTCTAGTTTGTAAGAAAAATTTATTGAGAAAAAATCATTTGAGTCACTTATCCCATCAAATCATTTTTTTATATTCATTGGTTTGGTGCCATAAATATCCAGATGGAGAATGATAGTAGACAATAAATTGTGTCTCAGGTTTTGTAATACACCCATGAGCAAAACTACTCGAACTACATAAAACTAAATCATATTGACTCAAATCAAGCTGTTCTACACTTCTTGCCATGAGATTTATAGACAACCTTTGTCTTTTTGTCCAAGAATATCTTTTTTGGCTTGGGAGAGAAAATACTTGTGGATGAATTTTTTCTTTTGGAAAATCTTTTTCTACTTTTTTTTCGTCATACATCAAAGTGAAAATATCAGCATCAGGAAAAAGCTTCATAAATTCTTGAACTACTTTTTCAGCTCAGCCCAGCTTTACCAACATTTCATGTACAATCGCTACTTTTTTAGGCATAATTTTTAGTTAAATGTTTTTTACTTGTCTAAAATATAACAATATTTTGAAAAAAATAAATTTTATGATACTATTTTATGGAATTTAATTTAATGTAAAATAAAAAAATGATAAAAAAATTATTTTTACTCACAATAATTTTCTTCGGAATATTCCAAATTTGAAATGTTTTTGCTACTAAAGAACCAGATTTTAATGTAGAAGTAAATATTCCTGAACCTACTGTTCCAGAAATAGATTTTTGAGATACAGATATTATAGTACCAGAAGTAAGTACAGATAATTCAAATAGATACAATCCTTGAGATAAATACGACGGAGTAACAGAATCAGGACGACCTGATAAAAATATAGATACTACTAAAAAAGTAATTTGAGAAATAAATAAAGACATTTCTGAAATTAAAAAAGAAATGGATTGATTAGATAAAAATAGTGAGGAATATAAAAAATTATCTAATGAGTTAGAAGATAAAAATAAAGAAAGAAAAGAAGAGTTAAAATTACATAATGAACAAAGAGCAGAAGAATGTAAAGCTTCTTGAGACTGTATCGATAAAGATACATTTATGTTTAATCCATCTGAAATGATTTGAATCGGT
>CBFHLZ010000003.1:6863-19636 GCA_965656795.1 Patescibacteria group bacterium | reverse complement strand
AAGAATGTAAAGCTTCTTGAGACTGTATCGATAAAGATACATTTATGTTTAATCCATCTGAAATGATTTGAATCGGTCCAAATTTATGAGGAAAATCTACTTGAGAGTGAGTAAATAATGTTTTTGGGACAGTAATTCAAAAATTAATGGTAGCTCTTTGAGCTTTATCTGTACTGATTATGACGGTTGGAGGATGATATATTATCTTATATCATGGACAAGACGAACTTTTATCAAAAGGGAAATCTATTTTTATGTCAGGTGTGATTGCTTTAATAGTCGCATTAAGTTCTTATTTAATCGTAGGATTACTCAGATTTATTTTGTATAATACATAAAAAAACAAATGAAATATATTTATACATTTTATGCAACGGCAATTTATTATTTATTGTCAGTTCATGCCTTTGCTGTTGATAGCGCTCCGATAATAAATTGTTATGGACTTCCAGGTTGTCCAGATTCAAATAAAGCTGTCCCTTCTGCTCCTAATGTGAGTGATAATTCTTTTACACAAGCAATTGTAGATACAATTTCTTTTGTGATGCCGTATGTGGCTGTAGTTGCGATAATTGCAATTATGATTTCATGAGTTATGTATCTACTTTCTGCCGGAGATGAAGATAAAGTAAATCGTGCGAAAAAATGGATTATTTGGTCACTCTTATGAGTATTACTTTCTTTAAGTTCTTGGTATATTATTTCTACTTTAGGACAATTGAATTTTAATCCCTCTAATAATCCTGCTACACAATCTCCAAATTAATATTAATACAAAATTATGAAAAAAATTTTATTTTCACTGATTGCTTTTGCATCAACTCTACAGATAGCTTTAGCTGAGCAAAAAAAACATTATTTAGAGGAAATGCTTCCAAATTCTCAAAATGTTTTGGTAAAATGAGATAATGCTGAAGACCAAGTTGATAACTTCTTATTATGGGTGAGAGATTCAATCGATACTTTATTACCTATTACTGCCATTGGTGTATTTCTTTTTGTAGGTATTCGTCTCGGATTAGCAAGATGAAATCCTGAAGAATTTAAAAAATCATGGATGCAATTTATTTATGCTATTGTAGGTATTTTTGTAGTAAGCTTTGCTTGGGCAGCTGTGAAACTGGTAGCTGGAATTAATATATTTTAATACAAACAGATGAAAAAATTATTTATTTATTTTGCTATAATTATTACTGGATTTTGTTTTTTTTCACAGGAAATTACATTTGCAGATTGTTCGTATAATTGAGCAAATACATTATCTGGTAATCTTGATAGTTGTTTCAAAAGTGGTGAAACAAGTGCAGTGAAAGTTAATGACGCAACTATTGAAACTGGGTTTAAATCTATGATTACCAATTGGGTTGAAAATATAGCATTAATTTTATGATTACTGTCTGTTGGTTCTCTGATTTACGGAGCTTTGAGTATGACACTTTCAACTTGAGATGATGAAAAAATAAAAAAATCTAAAGATATTGTAAAATGGTCAATTATTTGATTTATTGCTATTTTATCAGCCAGTACCATTGTTTCATTGGTGATTAATTTTATGTATAAAATTTGAGAAAATATTTAATATGAATAATAGAAATAATTTTTTTCTATCACAGGCTTGATTATTTCTTGCTTTAACGATTTTTTTCACTGGAGTAGTTTTTATTATAAAAAACTACTTTTTTATGACTCTTCAGCCTCAAATGGAAGAACAGCTCATTCAAACAGATAAAACAGCTCAAAAGTATATTACAGAGAAAACAGAAGATATTTTTGAAAAAGATGATGAAAAAGTAGCAACTATATTAAAAGACTATTATGCTTCAGCAGCACCATTTATGTTTTATTATTTTCCTAATAATTTTGAAAAATCAGCACAAGAATATTCAAAATTATTCTGAGATTTTTTATCATCAGATGCAATAAAGAAATGAGTTTATGACTTGCATATTCAAATGCATGAGAAAAAATATTATGTGCGTGGAAAAATGAAAAATAAAAGTATAAAAATGTATTGAGTAGAGGACTTATCAAAACAAGAGTTCCTCTCTGTTGCTATTCATGAATTTGCCCATTTTGTAGATATTTATTATTTTCAAAAAAAAGTTATTCGAGATTTAAGTGAAAATTTTTATGGTATTTCTTGGGAATCAACAAAAGTTATTAAACCAGGATTAAAACAAAGTGATTTTGTTTCAGGTTATGCAATGACAAATAAATATGAAGATTTTGCAGAAAGTTTCACATATTATATTTTGCATAATAAAGATTTTTTACAAAAAGCAGAAAAATCAGAAGTTTTAATGAAAAAATATAAATATTTTTGAGTCTACTTTTTCAAAAAAGATGATTTTAAACAGCAAGATTTTTCAAAAGAAAATGAAGTTTTAGATTATTATCGGGATATTACAAAAATTCCTTTTGATATAGAAAATCTATTGCAGTATTTAAAAAAATGAATATAATTCCAATTGTCAGAAAGAAGATATCTTTACTCACACGGAAAAATATTCATTTTTTTTGTGATAAAATCTTTTCTTTCAATTACAAAATCATCAAAACATTTATAGGATTTATAAAGTTATTAAGCTCTTAATAGAGAGCTCTCTTTTGTATGTTTATAGAAAAATACTTGAAATTAAAGTCATAAAAAAAGTTCAAAAAAATTATCAAAAATAAACACACTTAATAACTTTTCAATTTTATAAAAAATATTTTTTAGAAATAGATAAGACTCAATCAATATATGAATACTTCTTTTTCTAACGTAATATATTTGCGAAAAAATAAATATTTTTGATGTAATATTTTATATTAATAAAAATCAGTGAAAAATGAAAGATTTTTTAGATGAATTAGATAAAGAATTAGAAACAACTCCAAATCAATGAGAAAATAATTCAAATACTCAAAAAACTCAAATAATTGAAACTCAATCAACTCCAGTTGAAGTAATAAAACAAGATAATAAAAACTCACAAAATCAATCAAAACAAAATAATAAAAATCCTCAAAATACAAATAAAAAACCAGTTCACAAAAATACACAAAATAATCCAAAACAAAATAATAAAAATCCTCAAAATACAAATAAAAAACCAGTTCATAATAATAGAAAAAAACCAAATAACTCTCATGGTGTAAAAGGGAAATTTGTTTCTGATTTTCCTGAAACAAAATTTTATTTACCATCTTTAAGAGAAGGGTATACAAGATTTATTCCAGTAGGTGGGAATAATGAAACAGGTGCAAAAAATATGGGAATGGTTCAATATGCAGATGATATTTTGATTGTAGATTGTGGTGTGCAATTTGCTGATGCTGATATGTACGGTGTAAATTATTCAATTCCAGATGTTTCATTTTTAACAAAATATAAAGATAATATTAAATGAATGTTATTAACACATGCTCATTTAGATCATATTGGTTCTTTAAAACATATTTTACCAGCGCTTGGAATGCCTGTGGTTTATGGTACAAAATTAACGTGTGGTTTAGCAAAAAAAGCAATTTCTGAAGCTGGACTATTACCACATGCTACATTTGTTGAAATAGATGCTTGAAGCAGAGATAAATTTAAAGTTGGTGAATTTGATGTAGAATTTTTTAAAGTAAATCACTCAATTCCTGATTGTGCAGGGATTTATATAGAATCTCCAGGTGGAGCAAAATTTGTTCATACAGGTGATTTTAAAATTGATTTTACTCCAACAATCGATGAACCAGCAGATCTATCAAGAATTGGTGAAATTGGTTCAAGAGGAATTACAATGCTAATGTCAGATTCTACTGGTTCAGTGAGAAAATGATTTTCTAAATCTGAAAAAGATGTAGGAGAAGCATTAGAAGAAATTGTTAAACATCATACAAATGGGAGATTAATTATTGCTGCGTTTTCATCTTGGATTTCTAGAGTTCAACAACTCGTAGATATTTGTGATAAATATGACAAAACAATTTTTCTTTCTGGGAGATCAATGGTTGAAAATGTTCAAATTGCAAAAGATTTAGGATATTTAAGAATTAAACCAGGAATCATGAAAAAAATGACTCCAAAAGCAACTCAATGAATTCCTCCACACAAACAAGTTATTATTACTACAGGTTCTCAAGGAGAAGAATTTTCAGCTCTTACAAGAATGTCAGAAGGAAGACATCCTTCGATTGAAATAATAAAAGGAGATACTGTTGTTTTTTCATCTTCAACAGTTCCAGGAAATGAAAAATCTGTAAATAGAATTATAAATAAATTAATCAGATTAGGTGCAAAAGTTATCACAAAAGATGATAAAGAAGTTCATACTGGTGGACATGCATTTCAAGAAGAACAAAAAATAATGATTCAACTTATCAAACCAAAATATTTTATGCCAGTTTTTGGTGATTTATATTTTAGAACGGTTCATAAAGATACAGCTCTTACGGTTGGTATGAAAGAAGAAAACTGTTTACTTATTGATAACGGAGCGATTGTAGATTTTGCTCCAAACGGAAATATTTTTAGATCGAGAATAAAAGCTCCAATTCAAGAAATTATTATTGATGGGAATGGTATGGGAACTGCATGATCTCATGTCATCAAGGCCAGAGAAAAAATGATGAATTCTGGTACATTGGTTATCGTGTATAAAATCGATAAAAAAACAAAAGCTATTCTTGGACATATTAAACTTGAAACAAGAGGTTTAGTATATCTTGATGAAGTGAGAGGAATTCATAGAATGATTATCAAAAAATCAAGAGATATTTATGAAAATACTATCAAAGATGTTCCAGATATGGAAGAAAAAGATTTAATTAAAATTATTAGAACAGACTTAGAAAAATTTCTTTTACAAAAACTCGATAGAGAACCAATGATCATCCCAATGATTATGGAAGTGTAAAAAAAATATTTTTACAGTTTACAAAAGACAAAAACACATTAAAATGTTTTTGTCTTTTATTTTTTAGAGCAAAAGATTATGAAAAATTTAATAGTGATAGTTATTATAGCCGCAATTGGTTATGGAGTTTGGAATTATACACAAGAACAAAAACAAATCGAAGATGCAAAACAAGAATTATGAGTAAATGAAAATCAAGATAATTGAGATCAAAATACACAAAACGAAAATTCTAACCAACAAGAAACTAATACACAAGATTCTCAAGAAGAAGATGAGAATAAAAATGAAAATCAAGAAATTGAAGAAGAAAAACCTGAAACTTTTACGGTAAAATTTCTTACTGAAAATGAATTTATTCAACTTGATGAAATGCAAGAAAGTGATATTTTAGACGGAGAAATTGAAATATCTGGTAAAACACTAGAAAATGTAGATTCTATTCGTGTAACTTTTGAAAATAAAGATTCAAGTTATCCAGATGATGATTATACTCTAAATCAATTTTCTGCTGGAGATAATACATTTTTATACAGAGCATTTTCTCAATACCAAGTATTTGATTATGGGACAAATGTATATCAATTTATCGCAAAATCTTGAGATGAAGAATCAATCTTAGAACTCACTATTTATAATCCAGAAGAAAAACTTGATCAAATAGAATCAGTGAATACTTTAGATATTGATATTTCTGGATTACCAAGTGATTCTAAGTATGGAAATCCAGTAAAAGTTTCAGAATCAAGTGTTTCATATTCTGATATTCCTGGTTTAGAAATTTCAGCTGTGAAAGACTTAGAATTTGAATGTTCAAATGAATATATTTTATCACAAACAAACAGACTTGATTTAGGAACTATTTGGTGGAATACATGTAGACCAAATGAAAACAAAACAGGTATTTCATATTTTGTATTATGAGTTGATAAAACTGGAACTTATACTTACGCAAAACACTATGTTTCTAAAAACTATTATGGTATTTTAGAATTAGAACAAGCTGATATTTCATCTACTTGGGAAAACCTTGAAACGCAAGCTGAAAAAGATACTTGGTTAAAAGAAAAAAATGATGAACTAAAAGCTATAAATGAAGATTTCACTTTAGTGGAAGTTACAAATAATTTATTTAATGAAATAACAAATTAATTAATGAGAGTTTTATTGAAAATTTCAGGTGAAGCTTTAGCTTGAGAACAATCAGGATGACTAGATTATGTCATGTTGGATGATGTATGTGAAAAAATTAAAAATCTCGTAAAAAAATGAATCGAAGTAGGATTGGTTGTATGAGCTGGAAATTTTATACGTGGGAGTGAGATTGAAAAGATTAACATCGATAGATGTAATGGAGATAATATGGGTATGTTGGCTATAAATATTAATGCAATTGCTCTGAGTGATGTGTTAAATAGAAAATGAATTCATACAAAAATTTTAAATTCATTTTGAATCGATTGAATCGCAGATAGATTTAATAAACATAAAGCTATAAAAGATTTACAATCATGAAAAGTTATTATATTTGCTGGAGGTACTTGAAATCCATATTTCACTACTGATACTGCGGGAGTACTCAGAGGATTAGAAATAGAAGCAGATTTAATTATCAAAGCAACAAAAGTAAATGGTGTTTATGATAAGGATCCTATGAAATATGAAGATGCAAATTTTATTTCTCATGCAAGTTATGATGAAGTAATAACAAAAAATCTTCGTGTAATGGATCAAACAGCAATTGCTTTAGCAAAAGAAAATTCAATGAAACTCAAAGTGGTTTCTCTCTACGATGAAGATGCTATTTTGCATAGTATTTTATGAAAAAATGTTGGGACACTTATTAGTTAAAAAAAACTTTGACATTTTGTATTTTCTCAATACGATATGTCAGCAAAAAATATTAGGTTTCAAGAAACAACCGTAATTTAATTATAATCTCTTTAGACAATGTTAGGAAAATTAAAGAAAAGAAAAAGACTTAGAGTTCATGGTTTCCTTAAAAGAAGTTCTACTGTTAGTGGAAAAAATGTTTTAAAAAACAGAAGAAGAAAAGGTAGACATCAACTTACTGTAAGTTATCCAAAAAGATATCAAGAAATCAATGGGAAAGCTAAAATGCATATTGTTGCAGGTGGTACAGCAAGAAAAACTCCATTTGATGGAAAAGGTAACTTTATTAAAAGAAAATAAGAGTAATGAGTATACCTCATTGCTTTTTCTTGTTTTTTAATGTAAATAATTGTGATCTCGAAAAAATTTAGATTAAAACAAAGAGAGGTAAAAAAGGTTTTACAAAGAGGAAAACCTTTTTTTTCTTATGGAATAGTTTTAAATTATACTAAAAATAAGCAAACTAACAATAGGTTTGCGATTGTAATTTGATGAAAATCAGTTATAACCAATGTGCAAAGAACATCATTTCGTAGAAAATTTTATGACCTGATGAGTAAATATATAGATACAAAAAGTAAAGATAGTTTTTATGATTTTGTATTTGTAGTAAAAAAACAAACAAAATTAAATGCTCGAGATAATGATTCTCAAAAATCATTTGAAAATGACATACAATTTTTAATTTGAAAAATTTTTAATAAAAAATAAATATGAAAAAATTTTTAGATATATTATTAATATCTTTATTAATAATATTAACCATTAATTTATTCTTTGGTCCTGAAAAACAACAAGAAAAAGAATTAACTGGAAATATTTTAGTAGAAACAACAGCAAAAGATTATTCTATCCCTGCTACTGTAGGATTAAAAATCACAAATAATTCAGCTGAAACTATCTCATTAAATACATGTGAAAACATTTCACTCAATCATACTGGAGAAGATATTGAATTAAATTCTGACTGTAAGGATTTATCTATTGCTTCTACTGAATCTGAAACTATTAATTATAGAGATAGCTTTAAAATATTTAATGATGCTGGTGAATATACTTTTAGAGTAAATGTAGCAGATAAAGAACATATTACATCGTTTCAAACGGAACACAGATGAGCTATTTCAAAATTATTTATTGCTGTATTTTATGCACCAATTTTAAATTTAATGGTATTTCTTATAGCTCTATTTAATCATTCACTTGGTTGGGCTATTGTTGGTATTACAGTACTTATAAGAATTCTTTTGATTTATCCTCAACATAAAATGATGGTGAGTCAAAAAAAATTACAAGCGATTCAACCAAAAATTAAAAAAATTCAAGAAGATAACAAAGGAAATCAACAAGTTATCGGTATGAAATTAATGGAATTATATAAAACTGAAAAAGTAAATCCAATGGGTTCTTGTGGATTCCTATTGATTCAAATGCCTATACTATTAGTAATATATAATATTATTTTATCAGTAAAAGATCCTTCAAATTTATTTCACTTGTATGGATTTCAATCTGATTTTAGTGTAGAATCAATTGATGGAATATTTTATGGAATTGATTTACTTCAAGCAGGAGGAATTACAGGGGTAATATTAGCTATATCAATAGCTGTTATACAATTTATTCAAGTGAAATTATCTCTCGCTGGAAAAAAATCAGGTGAAAAAAATATGGTTTTAGAAAAGAAAAAAGACCAAACTGGTTATTCTCAAATGATGCCAGATCCTGAAATGATGAATAAGTTTATGCTTTATGGTATGCCATCAATGGTTGCTATATTTACGTTTACTCTTATTGCATGAGTAGGTATTTACTGGTGAGTTTCTACAACATTTATGATTTTTCAACAATTAGTTGTAAATAAAATTTTAAAAAAGTAAAGCTATAAAGTACGAGAGTTTTTGACACTCTCGTACTTTTTTATTACTATGATAGAGTTTTTAACACTATATTTTTTTATTCTTGTACTATGAAATTTAAAAAGTTATTTGCTATGCTTTTAGCATTTGTAATGATTACTCCTACTTTTGCATTTGAAGAAATCGAATGTTCTACAGATCCAGCTTTTGATGTTAGCTCTTGTAATCAATGTTTTACTTGAGGGAAGAAAGTTCAATGAGATAACGTAGATTTTCTTTCAGATGAATGGGTAAACAATACATGAAATGACATGTTACTATTTAAAGAAATTCAAGAAGAACCAAAACTTATCAACTTAGATCCTACAAATGTTGAATGGACTCAAAACCCTAGTTCACAAGATTTTTGGGAATATACAACTGAATTTGATAATCTATATTCTGAATTAGAATGAGGATATGTACTTGAAGCTGGAAAAAAAATAACTTGGATTAAATCTAAACTAGGATATGCTTATAACTTATCAAAAAATGAAGCTCCTGCAGACTCTAATATTGGTATGTTAGTATTTCCAACATTAGTTACACCGATTTTACCAGACGATACATTAGCTGATGAAGAAGAAGTTCATAATGAATGTGTATTATTTACATCTGCAAATGAAAATGTAGAACCTGAAAAACCAACCAAACTTCCTGAAACTGGTCCTGCTCAATATATTATTTTAGGTTTCCTTGCTATGCTATTAGCATTTGGGGCTAATAAAATAAGAAGACAATCATAAAAAAAACTCTCGAATATGAGAGTTTTTTTTTATGATTTTTTATAGTAAAAATAATAAAAAATAAAATTGTCAAGTAATAAATTTGTTTTTTTTAAAGTAGGTGTGATATTATTAATATGTATTAAAAAATATTTATTAAAAATAAAATTATGTTGCACATTGTAAAACACTTTATGACTAGCTTAACAATGGGGCTAATCTCTAGATTTGAAAATGGTTCAAACTATGTAGATTTAACAAATGAAAAATCAAATATTCAAGAAAATGAAAATCTAAAACAA
This sequence comes from Patescibacteria group bacterium, assembly GCA_965656795.1. Taxonomy (GTDB): domain Bacteria; phylum Patescibacteriota; class Gracilibacteria; order BD1-5; family UBA6164; genus CAJXJP01. The sequence continues at coordinate 9,932 of CBFHLZ010000003.1, read as the reverse complement.
GAAATGATAGATAAAATTGATTCTTTTAACACTTTAGAGGATGGAGTTTTAGATTCTGCTGATTCAGTTTTTGATAATCAAGATAGAATTAAATCAGAACTGGCTGATATTTTAATTCAATTATGAATACCTGTTGATAGTGAAGTATTAGAATATGGTATTTTGATTTCTGATATTAAAGAAAAAATAGAAGATAAATTTGCGAGCCAAGAAACTGTTAAGTCTAATTCTCAAGAAGCAAGAGAAGAATTATCAGGAGATATTATTGCTCAATTTGAAAATTTAGAATGGGAAAAATATAGTAATTTTCAATTTAATGAAACCGTTCAAAACTTACAACATTTTCTAGTTTCTCAAGGATTATTATCAAGAGGTGAAAATTCTACTGATGGTAAATGGGGAGCAACTACTAGAACAGCATTTGAGACTTATAAAAACAATCAACCTATTCAACTCAAAGAAAAAATTAATACTGATGTACTAAATACTCACGAAAGTAATCCTAACAATCAAAAGGAAGTTGAAAAAATTGAAAATTACCAAACTCTTGAAAAATGAGTAAAAACTTCAAAAGAAGAATTTATGTGAATTGAATTTGATAAACTTGATAAAAATGAAATTTTACAAGAAGTTCATCAAGGGACTTTAAATGAATTATTAGCTAAGTGAAATGCAGATGAATTAGCTCAAAACCTAAGAACTACACTTAAAACAGATAATTTAGCAACATTTACTTTTAAAAACACATTAGGTTTTAGAAATTACTCTGATGCTATTAATATTTTAGAGGATGCTTGATATAAAATAAAAGGTGGGTATTTAGGAACAGTAGAAGCACTTGGGGTAATTGGTGCAATCGATGGTGTAGCTAGAACACAAGAAGTATTAAAAAATGTTGATGATTATAATGAAAAATTAAAAATTATTTTTGATTATAATGCTGATGGATTACTTGATTCAAAAACTGCCTTTTATACTCAAGAAAGAGAAATGTTTGATGCAGTAAAAGATCAACAAGGTTTCGAAAATGTATTAAAAAATCTAGGATATGAAAGTTTAGACCAATTTAATGCTGAGTTTGAAAATAATTATTACTCTGCAAGAGAAAATTTCAAAACTCAATTAGCGAGAGTTATTCATAGTGAATATGTCATTTCTCCAAACTTAATGATTCAAGATCCACAAGCAAGAGAAAAACTAAATTCGTCACTTCAAGCTATTTCAGACGAAGCTGATGAATCTATTAGACAAAATGCAAAATTACAAGAAGTTCAAAAAAAATATCCTGAATTATCTCAAGAGTTACAAAAAAAAGTAGCAGAACAAACAAAAGATATTTACCTACAACATTTATCTGGATCATTTGGTGAATATAATGGTGCTGCTGCAACATTTAATGTTCAAGAAATAACAGATAGTATTTTAGATACAGCTTCAGTTGGTATGATTAATGGTTCATTAGGATTACAAATTTGAAAAGAAGTGTATGTAAGTGAAGACGGAAAATTAAAAGTAGGTGTAGGGTTAGTAAATATTTATCCTTATGTAGCTGCAAATTATAAAGTAAATGAAGGTAATATTTGAGAATTACAAAATTTATTCCAAAGAACTTCACAAGAAACAGGGTATAATGTAAATGTAGCAGGGGCATTATCTATAGCTCCAGTAGCTGGAGTACAAGTAGAAAAAATGGATGAAGATACAGCAGAAGGTATCGAAAAAATGGCTGAAAAAATGTCGGTTATGATTGATAAAGTTTTAGAATCATCATCATTTGAAGAACTAAACTTACCAGAACAAAATAAAGATGCATACGATAGATTAAAAGCTTTACAAAATGCATCTGGAGATACTCAAGTGGCTAAAGATATGCTGAAACAAGGTATTATTAATAATTATCAAAGAGAATTATTCAGAGATGCTGACTCGTTTAATGTAACAGGTGTTTCACTTGGATTTATTTTAAAGGAAAATTATTTGCCAGTTTTAGGTATTCATGGTGAAATGAAATCTCAAAATTGGGAAGAAGTTGATACAATTGATTCTTTTGAATATGCTACAACTGAAATCTCAGAAGCATCTAATTTTGCTACCATTGAAAAAATGGAAAAACTTGATGCAGATCTATCTATGTATAGAGAAGGGTTTTCTGAAAAAACTCGTTGGAATCAATGAGCTTTAGCTGTTTTAACTCCTATTTCAGATTCTCATACTCTTGAGAATAGATGGAGCGCATTAGTAGATCTATCAAATACTCCAAAAGCTTTAAAAGATATAAATTTCCCTGAATTTATTGAATCAAATAAAGATGCAACAGATGAACAAAAATTAGCAATTATATCAAAAGTATCTTCTTGGATGAGAGAATGAAGTGATATTAGAAATGCAAAATCAGTAGACGAAGTTATATCAATTGATCAAGCTAGAAGAGAAGGATTTAATAAAAACTTTGGTTTTGATGCTTCAACGTATGCTACTCAATATTATTCTGAGTTGTCACAAATGGATAATTTATCATCTACAAACGTACATGGTACATGATTTGATGCTATCTCTACACTCCATGTCGAAGGGAAACATACAGTTTCAGGTGTTGATGTATTGCATGGAAACTTAGATGCAATTGCTGATACAAATGGTGATATGCTTATGATTGAAATTTCTGAGAAAGCAGATACAATAGCATTTGCAAAAACTATTGAAAAGACTAATCCACAATTAGCACAACTTATAGAAGAAGGAAAAGTAACTTTATATTTCTATAAAGATCCAGATGGATTTGATGATAGAATTTTACCAGTTGTCAATGGAAGTTCTGTTTCATCTCAAAAAACTCTCTGATTAGCAGAAGGTGAAAAATCTGTTTGAGCATACCAATCAATAAATGAATTAAAAACATGGTCAGTATTTTGAACTGAAAAACAAGAAGATAAGAAAGATATAGCAAATTCTAAACCATGAGATGATGATGTTATTGATGACTTACCTGAAGATAATTGACCATGAAATTAGAATATTGACATATTTAATATTTAATATAATATATAATATGAAAAAAATCATATTAAA
>CBFHLZ010000003.1:0-6764 GCA_965656795.1 Patescibacteria group bacterium | reverse complement strand
TTTAACTTTATTGTTATTACTCGTATCTTGCAGTTCTGAAAATGAAGCAAATCTAAATGATACTGAAACTATGGAAATTCCTGAATCGGATACTCCAAACTTTTAAATCTTTAAAAGAAATTATGTATAAAATCCTTATATTTATATTTTCTGTATTAATAGCATGAATCACTACAAGTGTTCATGCTATTAATGTTACATCAATTTCTAATCCGACTAGTTCATGTTCTTGAGCGAATGTAGATAGAGATTATTATTTTGATGAAAACACGAATAGTATTTCACGTTTTGTTTATGATGAATTTTGGACATCTTGAGAAAGACTAATATCAAACTCAAATACGAAAGTTTCTATTTGGGAATCAGATTCTTCATTATTATCTGGATGTAATTCTTCTTCTGATTGGACAAGAATTAGTTCTTATTCTCCTGGAAATAATAAAAAAGTAATAGCTTTATGAGCAAATTGTACTTTTAATAAACCTACAAACCCTACTAAAACTCAGCTTCAAATTGTATATAATGTTGGACATCAAAATATGACAAATACATGAAATTGGAGTGGGAATTTAGACTATTATACGAGTACTTCTCAAGTTAGAGAAAAAAATCCAAATAAAAAATACGTATCTAACTTAGGTTGGAATGATTTAAGAATCCACTCAAATGAGTGTTATAATGTAAATCTAAATTATTGTTGAGATGGGCAAAAAGATACAGCTTATGAACAATGTGATCCAAATGATATTACAAAATCAAATTGGGGAAATGGAGGTTGTTCACAAACCTGTAAAGCAATTACTCTTACACCGAAAATAAATCTTATCAAAACTGATGCAAATCAAAATGATAAAGACGGTAGTATTGGAAATGATACTCAAACTATCAACTATAATTCAACTGCTACTTTTTTACTTACGGTAAAAAATAACGGAAACGAAGATTTAAAAAATATCAGAATAGAAGATCCAAAAACAAGTTCTTGTGCTGGAAATATTGATATGAAAAAATATGGAAATAAAAATAATATTTTAGAAATAAATGAATCATTTCAAATCACATGTTCTAAAAATAATGTTTTAGAAGATTTTACAAATACTGCGACAGTATATGGTATTTGAGTTACAAGTAATGACTGAGTTGATTATCAAGATGATACAAAAGTAATTATTGATCCGTCAACAATTCCATCAGCGATCAAAATTGATAAAATTGATGCTAATCCTGAAGACTTAGATAAAGTACAATGAAATGATTCACAAAAAGTTTCTGAATGAAAAAAAGCAATTTTTAAAATAAAAATTACAAATATAGGTTCAGATGATTTAATAAACTTGAGTACACTTGATCCCATGACAGGAAATTGTGAAATAGAGTTGAGTGAATTAAAAAGATGAGATGCAAACGCTCACACTTATACATGTGAACACTCAAACGTTACTGAAGATTTTACAAATACAATTAGTGTAAAAGCAACTGGAAAGGTGAGTGGAAATGAAGTAAAGGATTCAGATGATACTCAAATTATTTTAGACGATTGAGTTGTTACTCCTATTTCTACTTGTGATTCTGTTTCTGTATGAAATAATTCTTGAGTTGCACCATTTTCTACATGAGTTACTTGTAAGGCTACAAATGTATTAAAATATGCAATTGATTGTTGAAATGGTACAACTATTACTTGAACTGGTAAAAATGATTGATCTGAAAACCTATCATGAAACTGTAGTTATGAAGCAAAAGGTACATATGTTATAAAATGTACTATTAATGATACAATTACTTCATGAGGATGTAGAGCTTGAGTAAATGTAGATGAATGAGATTCATCAACGAGCACATCTACCTCTAGTTCATCTTCATCATCTTCATCTTCTTCATCATCTTCATCTTCATCTTCTTCTTCTTCATCTTCATCTTCTTCATCATCTTGAGGTGGTTCAAGTTCATCTTGATGATCTTCATCAGGTTGATGATATGCAGTATGTTGAGATGGAAATCTTGATAGACCAAATAAAAAAGAAGTATGGGTTCCAAATGAAGAAACATTAGATCCAAATGATTGAGAATGGGTAATTGAACCAAATTTTATGGAACAATGTGATAATAATGAACCTTGGTGTACTGCTGATTGTAGATTAGAAATAACTACTTTTCCAAGGAGTGATTCCTTAGGCTTTGGTCCAGCTAAAAATGTAATAGTTTGAGGTTGAATGAACCCATATAAAACTCATAATATTAAACCTTATGTAGAAAATACATCTGAAAATGAATATTATTTGAGTGCTGAAATTTGTTCAGTTGCAATTTGAGATTGGGATAAAGCTTTAGATAAAAAAACTAATTGTAAACAATTTTGAAAAACTTTATCACCAGGAGATAAATATTATTATCCTTGATATCCTGAATATATAACAAAATTAGAATTTCCATGAAAATCTAAAAAAGTTACGGTTAATACAACAATGAAGTTTGCTGGAGAATTGTATGAAGAAACATATTTCGCTGAACCAGTAAATATAACAGTTAAAAAACCATCAGTTGTTACAACATGAGGTTGAACAGCTTATGTAAAAGATACAAATGATATATCTGATAATTCTGAAAATATTAATTGAGTTAATGTTGATGATGTAAATATTACAGGTACATCTGTATGAAATTTATCAAGTTGAGTTATTACTACATGAGATACTACCGATGTAGATAAAGACAAATGAGAATTTAATACTGATATTTCAAAGTTAGATTTTACATATAATCCAAATAATTGGAAAAATTATAACGGTTTAGAAAATGTTTATTACTATAAATGAAGTCTAAATATTTCTAATTTGGATTTTACAAAAAATCCAGTAGATTCTACCAATAATAATTGAGTTTCTAAAACGTATATTATTGAGTGAAATGCTTATATTACTTCTAATATTTCTTATTCTTGAAACTTGTGAATCATAGTAAAATGATGAAATTTAACTATTGCTAATTGAGTAAACTCAATTGTTGGAACATATATTGTTCCAGATGGTTATATAACATGAGAATACACATCTACAGATAAACAAATAATTATCAAATGATCTGTTTATGGTATAATGAATAAATTACTAGAAAAAAGAACATATATAAAAAATAATAATTGAGTGATTGATGTAGGTACTATTGTAAGTTTTGGTTCGAGTGTGTTTAGAAAACCAGCACCTCTAACTTCAAAATTTATTTGAGATTATTTAGAAGCTCAAAAAACTGCAAAATAAAAAAATAAAAAAGTTCCCGGGAAATTTCCCGGGAACTTTTTTATTTACCAAATTTTAGGAATAAATTTGTATTTCACTTTTTTTATATATTTTTTGTAATCATCATCTTCGAATAAATGGCTTTCTTCTGTTTTTGCTCTAAGGTAATAAATCAGAGTCCAAACACTTAAAGATAATACTATAAAAAATATTTGTTTGAAGTTATTTTCTCAAAAAGCTACTATTATAAATGGTAATCAACCAATCCACCAAGCTAAATTTTTAGTTGTATATGCAGGATGACGAATATATTTATAAGGTCATTTAGATATAATTCAACGGTTGGTGAGATTACTAGCCTTTAGTCATAGCGACAGAGAAGCCCATGAATATATTCACATAAGAATTAATATAAAAATATTTAAACATAGATGAATATATATATTTTCAAATTGTGGAAAATTTTGTGAATACCAATTTATAAAGTCATTTATGGAACTATTAAATGGAGGATAACATATCAATGCAACAGCCCATCAAATCAAAGTTGGTTGGACACTTTTTATAGTATTTTTAAAAAAAGGTGTTTCAAATAAATATCAAAGTGTAAAAAATAGGACATCAATAAATAATATAATTGAAAAACATATCATAAATAAATATTTATTGAAAAACAAAAGAAAATTTTGTGATAAATTATCAAAATCTAAATATGATAAATATATATTTACTCAGAGTTTATGGATATGGTCCATAAACCAAATTATCATGAGAGGAGCAAAAAATAATTTTAATACCCAAGATAATAAAGCTGTTTTTTCAGTTGGGCTCATTTTTTTGAGAGATTTTAATGCAATTTTTTCTATTCCATAATTTATTACTATTCTTGCTTTAGATTTTTGATTATAAAAATAATAATACGGAATTAATACAATTCAATAAAATATAATTAATCATAAAAATATATTTTGAGAATCAATAACTATTTGTGTATCAGGAATATAAAATTTCCTAAATAACTCATTTTGAAAATATGTTATATTTGAGTAATAAAAATATCAAAAAGATATAAAACTCATTGTTGAAAAATAATTTTTGAAAAAGGTTATCATGTATTTACAATTATCATAGTAGTGATTTTATAGTATAAGATTTACATAAAAAGTAAATACAAGATTGATTTTTTCGACTTTTGCTATACTCTATCAAGCAAATAATTATTTATATAAAAACAAAAATGAAAAAAGGACACATATTTTTTATTTCTTGAGTTGCTGGAGCAGGGAAATGAACATTAATAAAACAATTACTAGAAAAAAATATTCCAAATTTAGAATTATCAATTTCATGTAAAACAAGAGATTTTAGAGCCTGAGAAACTCAAGGAGTTGATTATCATAAATTATCAGTAGAAGAATTTCAACAAGCGATTGAAAATAATGAATTTTTAGAATATAATTTTGTACATAATCAAAATTACTATGGGACAAGACTTGCAGATGTAATCGATAATGGAATTAATAAATGAAAAATTATTTTAACAGAAATGGATATGTTAGCGCTTCCAAAACTAAAATATGCACATCACAACATTAGAGATGATTATACATATATTTTTCTTGACTTGCCAGTTGAAAAAATAAAACAAAGAATGAAAAAAAGATGAGATGATGTATCTGGAAAAGATTTTGAAAATAGAATTCAAAGTGCACAAAAAGAAATAAATCTTAAAAATCTAGCAGATCATATTATTGATGCTGATAGAAATCCAAATCAAGTTTTAAAAGATGTATACGAAATAATTTCTAAAAAAATATAATGAAATTTCATATTCTCACTATTTTTCCTGAAGCATTTGATTCATATTTTTCTTCGAGTATTTTATGAAATGCTATAAAAAAATGATTGTTTGAAGTAGAATTTTATAAAATAAATGACTTTTCAGATAAAAAATTTAAACATATTGATGATAAAGCCTATGGGATGCACGGTCAAGTAATTTCTCCTGAGCCATTAGCAAAAGCCTTAGATTTTATTATTGAAAAAACACATAAAGATATTCCTGTTATTTATATGACTCCATCTGGAAAATTATTAGATCAAGAATCTGTAGAAAATTTTGTAGAAGATTTTGATGGTGAAATAATAATTATCTGTGGACATTATGAATGAATAGATCAACGTATAAGAGATGAATATGTTACTGATGAAATCTGTATAGGAGAATACGTTTTATCGAGCTGAGAACTCTCTGCAATGGTGTTTATAGATGCGTTTGTAAGACATATTCCCTGAGTACTTTGAAATCCTGAATCTTTAGAAGAAGAAAGTTTTTCTCAAAAGTTAGGTAGACAAAAGGAATATCCTGTATATACTCGACCTAAAGAGTTTCGTGGGAGAAAAGTTCCAGATGTTTTAACTTCTGGAAATCACAGCGAAATTGAAAAATGGAAAAAAAATAACCTTCATTAATTATGCAAGAAATACTCAATATAGACTTAGGTCCATACATGCAAATGTTATACGATAATATTAATTTTGAAAATGTTTTAAAATTTGTTATTATCTATTTTTTCATTATCCGGATTTCTCTTATCATTTGGGTAATTAAAGATATTATCAACAGAAGTGGAAATATATTTTTCCAAATGTTTTGTATTTTACTTATCACTGTATGAACTCCTTTGAGTGTGTTTTTATATTTACTCATTCGTCCAGGGAGAACTTTATATGAAAAATATCAAGATGAGGTTGAAGATAATCTTGATATGATGCAAGAAATGATTGAAGATAAAAATAAACATGTTGGGAATACACTTCATTGTTATTGCTGTGAAAGTCCAATATTACCAGATTTTAAATTTTGTCCGAACTGTAAATCAGAATTAAAAACAAGTTGTAATAACTGTGAAAAAACTATTTACAATAGTTGGGAAATTTGTCCATATTGTTGAGAAGAACACGAAGTACCAGAAGTAAAAAAAGTTATTAAAACCAAAAAAATAGAAAAAAAACAAGAAGAAAAAGTTGAAAAACCTCTCAATAGAGATGATGTCTTGGAAATAATCAATGAATTACAAAAAACTGAAAAAAATAAAAACGCTGATTAATCAGCGTTTTTTTTAATATGTTTGTGTTATAAACTGTATGAACAATAATTATCACGAACTGCTAATACAGCATCCAATTGAGAATTAGGTGTGGGTGAGTTAGCAACTTCTTCGACTGCTTCTAGCAGTATAAGAGCACATGGTTCACCATTATCATCTTTTGCACAAATACTAGCAAAATTTTGTTTGTTAGTTTTACGTCTATTTATAATCATAGTTTTTCCGAACTTAACTTCACAATACAGATTTGGAAAAGGTACTTTTGTAAGTTGAGTTAAATCAGGTTTAGTAGCACAAGCACTTAATATAAAACTTATAGATAAGCTTATAATTATGTTTATTTTCATTCAGGACTCCTTTTTTAGCTTGAATGAGGTTTTAAAAAGTAAAACGATTGTATAAAAAATATGAATTTTGG
>CBFHLZ010000002.1:0-42500 GCA_965656795.1 Patescibacteria group bacterium | reverse complement strand
CAATAAATTTTTCTTAATATTTCTTTTTGCTTCTCTGAATACTGCATTTCTTCTTGAAGTTTTTCAGTTTTTTCTTTTGTTAGAGTTTGTAGCTTATCAAATTGTTTTTGAAAGTCAGGAGATTTACATTCTCATACTGAAACAACCTCTTGGGCTTGAGGTTTTTGCAATTCTGATCATATTTCAGCTGATGTTACTGGTGGTAAATCTACTCACATACTTTTAAAGTAATTTTTATTGTAATTATTATACTATAATTTAACAGAAAATGCAAAAACAAAAAGAGACAAGAAATTAATTTTTCCTATCTCTTTTTAATTTTTATACTGATCTCTAAATAAAATATTTTTAGATCATCTGTTTTACATGTTTGGTGGAGTTTATAAGAGATAATTTGAACACTTTATTAAGATAATTTTTCATCTATTTTATCAATTAATGATTTTAGTAAATGAAAATCCGAATTGAGTTTTGTCTTAGTAGGATTAAAAGATTCTGATATTTCTTTTTTAAAATCAAATATAAATTCATCACTATATTCATTATTTTGTTGTAAAAATATTTTTATTTGATTAATAAAAGGTTTTTCATCTTTAAAAACTAGTGTAGATTCTTTAGAAAATTTTTTCTTATAATTTTTCTTAAAAAAACTTTCAATAAAATTTATTCATAAGGTATCTTCTATTGTTCATTCATTCTTTATTTCTCAGACTAAATCTCTAATTGTAAAAACATTATCAGAATTATATAATCATCAAATTTTTCTTTCGGTGTATCTAAAAAAGACATTGCTTGCAAAACATTACTTTTTCAATATTCATTTATTCAAAGAAGCATAGTTGTATAACTATCTCAATATTTTTTTACATCAAATTCAATATTTTCAATAGACTTAAAATTTTCTATTTTTATACTTTTAATTATCATCTTTTTTTATTAAAAAATAAAATATAATTTATAAATATTAATTTAGATTATAATACAAAATACTAAAAGTAAAATAATAACATTTTTTATGTATTCGATAAATTACATTTTTAACTTGTAATATTTTAATAAATTAGTATATTAAATTAAATATTAATTTTAAAAAATATAAATGATTAAAGCTATTGATTTATTTGCTTGAGTCTGAGGATTATCATATCCTTTTTTTCATTCTAAAGAATATAAAATTATTGCAGCTGTTGAAATATTAAAAGATATGGCTGAAACTTATGAACATAATCATCCTTGAGTAAAAGTTTATAATGATGATATTAAAAACATATCATATAAAAAAATATTAGATGATTTATGAAATAAAGCTAAATGAGTAGATTTAATTATATGATGACCTCCCTGTCAAGCTTATAGTACACTTTGAAAAAGATTAATGGATGATGACAGATGAAACTTATTTCAAGAATATTATAGGATTTTAAAAGAAGTCAATCCTAAAGCTTTTATATTTGAAAATGTTAAATGATTAACTTCAATGTGATGATGAGAGTTGTTAAAATATATTATAGAACTATTTGAATGACTATGATACAAAGTAAAATATAAAATATTAAATGCTGCTGATTATTGAGTCCCACAAATAAGAGAAAGAGTTATAATAATAGGTAATAAAGTATGAGTAGATTTTGACTTTCCACAACCTACTCATTTTGATAAACCTAAATCTTGAGAAAAAAAACATATAACTTTATCAGATGCAATTTCTGATTTACCAGAAATTAATCATAATTGAATAAAAACTTATAAAGATGAAGCAAAAAATGATTATCAAAAATATTTAAGAAAAAATAATGACAAAATATCTGACCACGATAAACCTAAAAATTGAGAAAATTTAATAAAGTTAATGGAAGTATTAAAGGATTGACAATGTGCTTCAGATTTATGAGATGAATATATTGATATAAAACCTAAGTCTTGATTTAAAAATACATATTGAAAATTATGGTGGGATAAACCTTCAACAACTATAACTAGAAATTTATGAACTCCTTCCTCTAGTAGATGTATTCATCCTATACACTCTAGACCTCTATCTACAAGAGAATGAGCAAGAATACAATCATTTCCAGATAATTTTGTTTTTAAATGAAGTAGATGAACAAAAAATTTACAAATTTGAAATGCTGTCCCGCCTTTGTTATCAAAAGCAATTATGAATGAACTAAATAAACAAATATTTAAAATAGATAGTAATTAATTACTATCTATTTTCTTTTTTAATATTTCATACATTTCTTTTTGTATATTAATATCTGATTTTAATATAATCTTTGGATCTGTAACAGACCTTACTCTTCATTTTCTATCAAATTCAAAATAATTTCTATAAGCTTTATTACATTTATCACATTGAGGGATTGTATTATCTGATGTTAAATCTTTTAAAGGATTCATATGTCATTTTTCAAGTTTTGTAATACTTCCTCTATATAAAAAATTTTCTTCTCATTCTTTTGAACCACAAGTAGCACATCTAAAATCATATATTTTTTTTATTTCTTCAAAATCTCAATTATTTAAAGTTGTTTTTCTGTTCAAAATATATCAAGGATACATTTCTTCTAATGAATATAACATATACTCTCAAGGTTTTACTACCATTTCTTTACATTTTTCATCTCATCTTTGTCAAGAAATTATATACCATCATTTTTGTTGAGATAAATGTCTTCATTGTTGAACATCATTGATTTCTGGCTTATAAAATTGAACAAAATTTGTTAATTGTTGCTTAGTAACTACTTTTCTAAAATTCATAAAAAAGTATATTAATACTAAAGAATCTATAGTATATTTATCTCAATTTTCTAATTTAGGTAATTTTATTCAAAGTCATTTTAATTGTCTTTCCCATTCACTTTTTAATTCTCAATATTTTTCTAACAACTCATTATGATTTAATTTTTTCATAAGTTAATTTTTAATTAAATAAATCTTTAACTTCAACTCATAAAGCTAAAGCTACTTTTTCTATATTTTCAACTGAAATATTTTTTAATCATCTTTCAACTGATGATAAGTAAGTTCTATGTAACTTAGATTTAAATCATAATTGTTCTTGAGATATATTTTTTTCTTTTCTTATCTCTTTTATTCTATTTCATAATTTTTCTTTAATATCCATAATAATTTTTTTTAAGATAATTAAACTAAATAATAATTTTTGTAGTCAATAAATCTACATTCAATAGATTACATTTTATAATAACATATATATTAAATATTTTGTAAATATAAAAAAAAGTCTAAATCTCAAGGGAGATTGGACTTTTTTATTTTGCATTATTTAATATAATTGATTTAAAATTTAATTTTAACTTATATTAATGAAAGCAGATTTTAAAAATATAATTGATATATATAACAATTCTAAAGATATAGAAAAACTAATATTTGTAGACGTAATAAATGATTTAATAAAATGAATACCCAAGTATAGGAAAGCCAAAAAAATTCCCCAAAGTTTATATCTTGAAGATGTTGCTAAGGATTTTGAAAAACAAATGAATTTTCAAAGTATAAAAGAATACTCTGACTTTATGAAAGATTTAAGAGATTTTATATATAAATGAATAGATGTAAAAGATAGAAAAAGTGGAATATTTAATGTTAATAAATGAACTACACTAATCCCTAAAAATATAAAAGAATATTATCATCATATATGAGAAGAAGAAGTTGAGACTATACATCAAAATAGAAAAATATTTTTGAGAAACTTAGAACTTTATTGATTTATAGAAATATATGTATCTAAGAATGAAGAATATCATAAAATTTGTGAAGATTTTTTAAATGAAATAACTGAAATAGATAATAGAAATAGAAGAATTTATCTTTGATTAAGTAATATTAAAGATGATTTTTCAAGAAAATATTTAGAAAGAATCCAAACTGATTATTGAGTTAATTCAGTTAAAAAACAAATTGAATACTTATTTAATGATGCTGAATTAGAAAACTATTTATGTAAAGAAGAAGATTTAGTAAAACTATATGAAAAAATAACTTGAGAAAAAATACATAAAGATTATGTAGAATTTTTCCCAAGAGAATGAATAATGAGATATAATGGAAATTCTATAAGTTTTACAAAAGATGAAAAGCCTTATATGATGTTAGTAAAAATTTTTCAAAATAATGATAAAAATATATGAATAGATAAATTTGATTTATTTAAGCATTTAGAACAAACAGATAATATACAATTATTTTATAAAAGTTCTCATATTGTAAATGATACAAAAAACGCTATCAATAGAAGATTTAAAACTTGATTTAAAACAAATAAACTTTTTTTAAGGTTTAAATGATGAGCATTATATAGAGATTTTTAATAAAATTTTAGAAAAGGTGTACACCTCAATACTACAACCTTATTAATAAACTAAGCACTAGCAAAAGGTCTATCCTTTTGCAGGTGCTTTTTTTTAAGTTCCGAAATTAGCTAATTTTTTACATTTCTTTTTTTATTTTTTCCATATCTATCCAACAGTTATGAGAAGATAAATTGCAAGTTTTGGTTCGCGGCCTTGAACCAATAAACTTGCCAATTTATCTTTGAATAACTACAAAAATAAATGGAAAAAATGAAAAAATCCCCACTATCCATAATAGTGGGGTAACTTATATTACTAGTAGTTACTTTAACCTCTTAATAAAAGGAAAAAGTATAAGAATTCTTAATAAGTATTATTTTTACTTATTAAATATAATAAATATGTTTTTAAAACAATCAGATATATTCAATTTTAATGTGGATGAAATTGAAATTTACGGAACTTTTTGCAACTATGAAATGCTTCTTGAGTGAATAAATAATAGTAATACCGATTACTTAATCTTTGATGAATTTACTTTGAAAAAAAGTGATAAACTCAGAGATTATGAATTTAAAGTAGATTTTTGGAAAAATAATTTTCCCTGTTTCGCTTTTTATATTTGAAAGAAATTAAATACTTCAATTGAAACACGAGATTATTTCAAAGTCTATTGAAGTGCTTTTCAGATAATGGAGTTAAATGAAATTATAGATTTTATAGATTCATATTTAATGCTTGATAGAACCGATTTAAACAATGGGAAAAGATTTAATACTCTTAAAAGATTCGATTTAGCAATAGATATTAAAAAACCAATTGATAATATTTTAAAAAATTTTAATGACTTGAGTCAAAAATGAGCTTCATACTTTGGTGCAAAATGAGAAGTAGAAACACACTATATTTGAGAATATCAAAAGAGATATAATAAAGCTCTTCTAATTAGAATCTACGATAAAATAAAAGATATTAAAAAGAAAAATAAACAAGTTCTTTATTGAGATTATTTACTCGAGGATAATATCACAAGAATAGAATTAGAATTTCGAACAGAATTAATTAAAAATTTTAAAATTAATAACCTATTAGACAAAAGTTATATATTAAACCTATTTATAAAATATATAGAAAAGCACACAAAATTATTTGAAAAAATTAAAACACAAGATATAGAAAAATTAAAACGACTCAATAAAAAAATTAATCTCGAAGAGTTACAAGCAAATCAAATTCTTAGAGATAGATATATCAGTTCGTTTCAATGATATGCAAAAACAATTCTAAAATTATGAGCCTGCCCAGTTGATATTTTAATCAGATGTTTATTATTATCTGATATTACAAAACACGATATAGCGTTATGAATAGAGGGAAATATTTTTGATCCTGAAAAATATATAGATTCAATATCTATAAGAGAAACAAAATATATATTCGCAAAACAAGAAGAAAGAATCAATGAGTCAAATTAAAGACTTACTTCCCTCTTGATATACAGAATCTGAAAAAGAACAGATTATACAACTCTTATCACAACTGGCAGAAATTTATATAGAAACACTAGAAGGTAATTAATATTACCTTCTTCTTTAAAAAATACCTTTACAATATTTATATTTTACATATAAATATATGTAGACAATGAATTACATATTTAATAATTATTTTTATGAAATACTATAAAGAAGATATTGCTAGAGAACAAATTGAGACTGCAATAAAATTATTTTTAAATGATGAAAGCTATATAGCAATTAATACTCTAATTCACTCTACTAAAACACTTTTAGAAGATTTAGATAGAAAAAAATGAATTTGACTTAGACTTGAAGATTGAATCAATCCAGAAGTAAGCGAAAAAGAAAAGAAAGCTTTCTTCTTTAAATTTAATAAATTTGCTAATTTTTGTAAGCATTCTCGTAATGATGAAAAGGATTATATTGATAGTGATATTCAATTAGAATGATTTGTTGAAATACAAATTTATAAATGTATTGAAATGCATAAAGCATTATTTTGAGATTTGAATAATAAACTTTTTATGGCTTTTTGAATTTATATGTTTTATAAATCTGAATATGATTTCTTATTTATTAGTACAAAAGTTATTAACCCTGAATTATGTGAGAAATTTGAAACTTTATGAGAAAGTTTATGACTTATTAAAGATAATCCAAATCTTAAAAAAAATATATATACCTTAATATCAAATCATGAATCTTAAATGAATAATATATTGTAGAGTTTCATCTGCAAAACAGGTCAAAGAATGAAATTGACTTTCATCACAAGAGAAAAGGTGTAGAGATTATGCTGAAAATACCCTCTGAATTTCGGTTGAGAAGGTTTTTAATGACGAATGAGTAAGTTGATGAGTATTTGAAAGAAAATCTATACAGGAGCTATTTAAATATATAGATTCTAATAAATCTCAAAACTATATAGTGATATTTGAAGATTTAAATAGATTATCAAGAGATATTCAAGTTCATAGTTTATTAAAGGCTGAATTCAAAAAAAGATGAGTTGAATTAGCAAGTCCAAATTTTCAATTTGAAGAATCACCTGAATGAGATTTTAAAGAAAATATTTCAGTTGTAGTAGCACAATACGAAAAAGACAAAAATAAACAAAGAGTAAATAGTAGAATGAGAGCAAGATTAGAGCAGTGATTTTGGTGTTTTAGAGTTCCTATTTGATTCACTTATTCTGAATGTAAAAATGGATGAAAAATAGTTGTTCAAGATGAACAAAAAGCAAAAGTAATCAAAAAATGATTTGAAGATTATAGTAATGGAATTATTGATACTACCTCAGAACTTATTAAATTCTTCCATAAAAAATGATTACATATTGTAGATATAAATAAAAAATGAAATTATAAATCTCTTTCGACTATAAATAATTTACTCAGAAATGTTTTATATACTGGATATTTAGAATTACCAAAGTGGAATATATCTCTTAGAAAAGCTAAACACTCTGGTATTATTTCTATGGAAACTTATGAAAAAATTCAACAAAGACTCATTTCAAAATCTAAAAAACAAAGATATATAGAAAGCAATGCGAATAGAAATGATATCAGCACAGATTTCCCTTTACGTGGTTTCTTATACTGTGAAGAATCAAATGGAATGCTTAGTAGTGGTTGGAGTAGATGAAAAAAAGAAAAATTTCCATACTATACATATCCCAAAAAATCTTCAATGAAATGAAAATGAATTAATAGAGATAATTTTCATAAAGATTTTGAAAGTTATTTAGAAAATATTAAACCGTCTGATGAGTTTTTTGAAGCTTTTGAATATATTGTGAAACAAAAAATAGAAGAAAGAAATAAAGATAAAATTATTTATAAAGAAAAATTACAACAAGAAATTAAACAAATTGATAAAAAGATTCATACTTATATTAATAGAATTTGAAATACTCAATCTGAAATTTTAATTTCAAATTATGAATGAGAAATTGAAAAATTAGAACTCGAAAAAAAGAAAAAAACTCAAGAAATAAATCAAGAGCTAAAAAATGTCTGAACACCCCTAAAAAATAAAATTAAAAAGTTCAAAAATAGCTTAGATATCTGGAAAAAATGAAATTTAGAAAATCAAAAAGACTTGATAAAAAACATATTTCCACAAGGAATTCCAATCAACAAAAAAAAGCAGGTATGAACACCTACTTTTTCTCTTATTTATCAGGCTTTCGAAGTATCGAAAGTGTCTAAAATTCAATTGGTGGAGCTAATGGGATTTGAACCCATGTCTTAAGAGGCCAGTCAAATACTTCTACTATCATAGTTTATTTTGATATTTATATACATAGAGAACAAACAAAAAGTGTATATAAAGATTATATTTATTAATACTCGTAGGTACAAAACAAAATCATACTCGATCCTACAAGACGGGAATTTAATAATTTTTAGAAACTTCTCTCGTTAAAATTTTCTAAAAATGTGTAGCAGACAAATGTCATCATCCCTTGGGAAGGCTACGTCTCTAAAACTCTCTTTTGTGGAGCGAGACTATTACGCTGCGTTAGCTAACGTAAATGAAGGAGCTTTAGTAAAAGCTTTTAAACCTCCTGCAATTCTATTTTTTGCATTTATGTTTGTTTATGATTGATTATGGAAGTCACAAACACCTCCCAGATAGCATATAAGACGGACAATTCTCCTAATAGAAACCAAGATTAGCCCCGCAAGAGTAATATATAGTTTTTTTTTTGAATGTAAAGAAACTTTTATTTTCTAAAAATAAAATAATTATAATCTAAAAATACTTAATATTAAACTTGATATAAAATATTTTTCTGCTATAGTTACAAGTAGCCTTTTTTTTAACTAAATATAGTATGTATTGAGAATTATCCCACAAGTTTTCAGATATTTGTGACTCAGTTGATGAGCAACAAAAACAGAAGTTACAGCTTGCATATGATTTTGCATACCAAGCTCATTTAGGTCAAAAAAGAAAATCCGGTGAAGATTATTTCATTCACCCCTTAGCTGTAGCAATAGATTTATACCATAAATTTGGAAATATAGATTTAGTCGCTGCTTGATTACTTCACGATACTGTCGAAGACAATGAAAATATTGAAATCAACGAAATTTATGAAAAATTTTGAGATAAAATAGGTTTCATGGTTGACGCAGTTACAAAAAATACAAAACAACTCTATAAATCAGATATAGTTTTTGAAAGAAAAATAGATAAATTTTTATATGGTGGGACAAAAGATATAAAAGTTTTTTTACTCAAACTTGCTGATAGAGATGATAATCTCAAAACAATCAATAATCTCAAAGATAATAAACAAGTGAGAATGGCTTTTGAAACTCAAGCTATATTTTCACCACTAGAAATGGTCATCGATTATAAAAATATAGATTCTATTCAACAGGCTGAAGATAATTTATCTACACATTGTAAAAAATTAGATATTTGTGAATATAAAAAACTCAAAGATTATCTTATCAGTGTTACATTCAGTAATTTTTCAAATGAATGTTTTGATAGTGTTTATCAAAACACAGCAAATGTAACTTGGAAAATAAATAATCGTGAAGTTTTAGATGAACTTTTAAAAACACCAAATATAAATGATAAAATTGAAACTCTTTCAATAGAATCGTGAGAACATGATTATTTTGCTTTTATGTTTCGTTTCAAAAAATGACAAGTTATGAACAACGAAATCAAACTCGAAATCTGAGATACTTATTCATTTAGCTTATAAATCACCTTATTATGACTCAAATTTACAATACCATTTCTGACCCAATGTATCAAAGACAATTGATTAATTGATATGAAAATGAAGAAATTGATCAATGGTTATTATATTCTGGAGACGGTTGATCAGCATATTATAATTCTAAAAATCAAACGTACACAAATAAAGATATTTTAAGTAATGACGACTTTTTAGATTTTTCTAAAAAAACATTTAAGAAAGAAGAAAAAACAATTTTTATTAGCTTAGGTTGTGGAAATTCTGAAACTGAAAAATATATTATGAGCAATCTTTCAGATGAATACACAGTTGATTACATCTGAGTAGATACTTCAACTCAAATGATTGATATGTCAGTTGAAAACCTTAAGGAGTTAAAAAATAATAAAAAATTTCTTAGAGCTGATTTCGGTTCAGATGAATTTAAAAGTGAGATAAATAATTTATGTAAAAACTACGACAGAAAAGTATTTGCATTTTTTGGTGGGACATTTGGGAATATAAAATATACAAAAATAATAAATATTTTATATAATATATTAGATGAAAATGATAAAATTTGGATAGATATTTGAATTAGAAAGTGAAAAAAAGTAGAAGATGATTTAAAATTATTTGAAATATATAAAAAATATCTTTCTGATGAAAATGATAAGAAAAAATTTCTACTCAATAAAATTATTAGTGATTGAATTAACCCAAGTGATGGTGAAATAATTCTAGAGTCATCTGAGCATACTGAAAGTGAAGCACTTCAATTTAGTTTTTACTTCAAATTTAATAAAAAAGTAAGTATTGATATTAAAAATTATAATATAGTATTTTTACCAGGTTATAGTATTAAATTAATTCAAGTATATAGATTTTGAGTTGATGGATTTGTGAACTTACTTGAAGGGCATAATTTCAAACTACTAGAAAAACAAACAAAATGATTTGATGGACAATTTCTTTTTGAAAGAAATTAAAACATAAAAAAAATATTTTCTCAATTGAGAAAATATTTTTTTATAATTTTCTTTTTCATTTTTTTAATTCCAAAATTTGATCTCTTATTTCAGCAGCTTTTTCATATTCCATATTTGCCGAAGCAATATCCATTTCAAGTTCGAGTTTTGATAATTCTTTTTCAACTGATTTTTTATCTAATACCGCATAATCTTTATCTTTTGTATTAATTCACATATCTTTTATTTTGGAAAAAACAGTTGTTGCTTGCATTCATGTTTTTTCATTGTGTGCTTTTTGTAAATTTCTTCTATAATACGTTAATCAAATAGCTTTTTTCATTGCTTGAGATATCATCAATCCATCTGTATTACAAAATTTTGCTTTATCCACACGAAACATTCCTGGTTCTTCTTCATCTAAGACTCTATTTTTTTCAGCTGATTTTAAAATAGCACCATCTTGAGCTGAATATTCAAAGTTTTTGAGTTGTTGAACATACATAAATACTTTTCATTTTGCATTTCTCGCTGCTCTCCCAATAATTTGAATAAGTGCTGATTCACTACGCAAAAACCCTTGTTTATCTGCATCTAAAATAGCAATTCTAGAAACTTCAGGTAGATCAAGTCATTCTCTGAGGAGATTCACTCATACAATTACATCAATCACTCACATTCTCAAGTCTTTTAAAATATCAAGTCTTTCGAGTGTATCAACCTCACTATGAAGATATTTTACTTTTACTCCATTTTCAACTAAATAATCAGTGAGTTCTTCACTCGAACGTTTTGTTACGGTAGTGATTAACATTCTTTCTCATAATTCTACTATCTCAGAAATATGTTTCATAATATCATCCACCATAAAATCCATAGGTTTTAGTTCGATTTCTGGATCGAGTAAACCTGTTGGACGAATCAATTGAGGAACAACTCTTTTATTTTCATTTGGAACCCATTTTTCTCCATGAGTTGGATCAAAATCAAAAAATTCTTGAGGATCGTCACAACTTTTTTCTATTTCATATGCGCTCGGAGTTGCTGAAACTGCAATCATTTGAGACATTTTTCATTCAAATTCACTAAATTGCAAAGGTCTATTTTCCATCGCACTCGGGAGTCTAAAACCATTTTCAACAAGATTTGTTTTTCTGGCTCTATCCCCTGCATACATTCCTCAAATTTGAGAAAAAGTCATGTGTGATTCATCCACCATACATAAAAAATCATCTCCAAAATAATCGATCAAAGTAGCTGGAGATTCTCATGGTTGTCTTCCATCTAAATATGCTGAATAATTTTCTATCCCATTTACATACCCAACTTCTTGCATCATTTCAAGATCATATTCTACTTTTGCTTTGAGTCTTTCATATTTCAAAACATCTCAATTTTCTTTGAAAAAAGCGAGTCTTTCATCGAGATCTTTTTTTATTTTTGGGACTATTTCTAGTATTCTATCTTTTGTTGTAACAGTATGTTTGGCAGGAAAAATAGTCGTGTGTTGTAAATATTCATAAATTTCTCCTGTGAGATAATTTCTACTCGTGATTTGAGTCACTTCATCTCACCAAAATTCTATAGAAATAACTGTTTCACTGCTGGCTGGAAATATTTCGAGTAAGTCTCACATAACTTGAAAATTTCCTGGTTTAAAGTCAGCTCCACTACGAGAATATTGAATAGAAACTAATCTATTAAGCAAATCTTCCATCACATATTCTTGACCTACTTTTATATCAAAAACTTGTTCTAAATACATAGAAATATCTCAAATACCGTAGATACAAGAAACAGATGCAACAATAATAACATCTTTTCTCGTGAGTAAATCTTGAGTAGCAGCATGACGAAGTCTATCAATTTCTTCATTGATAGTAGATTCTTTTTCTATATAAGTATCAGTTTTTGCTACATACGCTTCTGGTTGGTAATAGTCATAGTAACTCACAAAATAATGCACCGAATTATTTGGGAAAAACTCTTTAAATTCATTCGCCAGTTGTGCAGCAAGAGTTTTATTATGCGCAATAATCAAAGTTGGTTTATTTACATCTTTGATAATATTTGCCATTGTAAAAGTTTTTCCTGAACCGGTTACTCACCAAAGAGTTTGAAATTTTTCTTTATTTTTGAGGTTTTTATTTATTTCTTTAATCGCTTCACCTTGATCTCCAGCTGGAGAATATTTTGAAACTAATTCAAATTTTTCTGACATGTTTTTTTTATATTTAATTATTTTTTATTAATTTTATTTCTTTCTATTTCACCTTCCTTTTTCAAAGGTAGTACCCGAAGGGGGATGGATTATTATTTTTTTTCTTTTTTTATAATAAAAAAAGAATTGAAAATATATTTTCAATTCTTTTTATTTTACCGTGAATTTATAAAAAATCAATGATGTTTAACTTCTTTTTGGTAAATAATTTATTTCCACTCCAGGAAGATAATATCAAATAATCATATTATAATTCCATCATTTATCTGAAAAATATTTAGCTCCAGCTCAAGAAACTCAAACTCAATGTCAGTATTGGGTTTTTCCTGTTGAACCTGGATCTTGTACTCAAACTAAAAATGGATATTTTTTTTGATTTTCTTCACAAAAATTTTCTTCATTATTTTGTATACAATATTCATAATAACTCAAAGTTTTTCCAGAAGTTTGGCTCGAATACCAAGGTTTTATTATTTCTCAATTATATGAAATAATTTGATTTTTTGTTTCATCAAGAAATTTATTAAGTCTCGGACTACGCATTTCTAGTGAATATCATAAATATTTTTGAAAGACATTTGGATCATCACTCGCATCATATATTTCACCTGGAAATTTTCTTGCTTGAGTCATATACCAATAAGCATATGTACGAGCAGAAGTAAAAATAGTTTTTGCTTTATGTTCGTTTTCAGTATTAGAAACTTCTCATAATCATTTTAAATAATCTCACAGAGGTAAAATATTTACTACTGTTAATTTTCAGCCATTTATATATACCAATAAATCTCCTCGAAATTTATTATCATTATATATATTTTTTGAATCCCAATCTGGTTTTCTCTCCCAAGATTTTATTTCTAAATATTTTCTTTCTCATTTTACGAAATAAAATTTTTCAGATTTTTTCGTAGCAAAATCAATTAATTTATTTCCATCTTTTATAATTTCAATATTTTTATTTCCATCTGAAATAGAAATAAAATCACTATGTGGATAAGATAATTTTACTTTAATATTTTCTTTTTCTATATTTTTATGTGTGAAAACGTCATATTTTTTTTTAAACTCACTTTCTTTTGAAATATATTTAATAATTTCTTTATAATACATTATTTTCTTCCAATCTTCTTGTTTGTTTTCATCAAGTTTTTCTATATAATTATCTATTTTTATCCATAAATTATTCATTTTATCTTGAGAAATATTTTGAAATGATTTTTTAATTTTCGCTGTATTTATAAGACTAAATCATAACTCATTTCTCAATTGAAACGAAATTTCTTGCATTTGTCCATACAGTTCTTCGCCTGGACAATCTGTATGTCAAGCATCTCTGTGACCTATAATTGGATCAAGTTTTTCAGAAATAATTGGATTTTCACAATCTTGTGCTAAACATTCTTTATGAAAATAATTTCAGGCATTCAAATCAATATTATACTTTTGAATCAGATATGACATAAGTTCTTTGAGTGCTTTTTGTTGCTCTAGATTTATTTCATCATGTGAGTAATCTCAAATCAATGAAATTCAAATATTTCAAATATTATTCCACTTATCATGTGCTGCAACTGTTGTTTCTCAACCAGCTCTTCATTCATATATTTTTCCATTTTTTCAAATCAGAAAATTATATCATACATCTCACCACTCACGCGTAAGTGCATGAAATTTATATATTCTTTGGACTGCTTGTTCGTCACTTTCATAGATATCTGGTGTGGCAGTATGATGGACTACAATTCAATATATTTTATCCGAATGAGCAATATTCCAAGCTAAAGGTCTATTATTTTCTTTTTTTGAAATAATTGTATTTCCTAAATAATCATTAAAATGAATATTGAGGTAGTTATTTATATTTTTATTTTTTTCTGCTTGTTTTTGAGCATAATCTTTTTGTGCTTGAGTAAGGTTTTTTTGTTGGATTTTATTTTTTTCAATAATTTCTTCCCAATATGTAGAATCTAAATATCTATATTCTTCATCTGCTCACCACTGCTCACGAGAAATAATTTCAGGTTTTTGATATCAAAAAACACTCTGAATTTGAATAAAAATGATAAATAATGAAAAAATTAAAGAAAATATTTTCCTCATAGCGTTTTTTGTGATACAATAATTGGGAATAATTATATATAATTTAGTGAATATGTCGAAACATTTAAAAAGATTTATTGGAAAAGTATTTATTTTGAGTTGCTCACTTGGAATAGTATTTTTTGGTATTTCGTATTATTTTGTAAATGGTTTTGAAAAGTCTCAATCAAAAATCAATCCAAATATATCAAACCTGCAACAGTTTAAATGAGTAAATAATTCAAATCTTTGAGGTATTTGAGTAGCTATCACTACAAATTTATGAACTAATCATAAACTAATCAATGAACTTCCAGCTACAATTTATCAAGATGTAATGAGTTTACAAGAAGCCATGTTTGATAGAAAAAAAGCTCGTGATAATATAATTTGAGCAAATATGATTGCAGTACAAGAGTATAGAAACGTACTTCAAACCAGCATAAAAAACCTCATAGAAAATGCTTTAAATAAAAAAGATGTGTTAGAAGCATATATTTCTCAACTTGAGTATAGATATACAAATACAAATAATCAACTCAAAAAATTACTCGAACAAAAAAATATTTTTGAACAACAAATGCAAGTCTCTAATCAAAAAATTGAAAGTATAAAACAAAAAATTACTGTTGATTTTAATAATTATGATGAAGATGCGAGCTTAGAGAATATTGATGAATATTTAGAGGAAAAACAAAAATATTATTTTGCTCGTACCTATATTATTTATATCAATCAATTTTTAAGAGAATACCAATATCTCAATGCATATAATAAAAACTTACTTGATGTTTTAATCAACAACAAAGAAGCAATTATAAAAGATGCTTACGTGATTATTCCAAATAATGGATGAGTAGAAGCACTTAAAGCACTTGATTTATTATTCGATGAAGCTGATTTTAAAAATCAATAAAAAAATAATCCAGATAGTTATAAATAACTATCTGGATTTTTAATTTCGTCAATACAAGACAATACATTGTACTCTCGTACAAGTAATCTTGCTAATGTTTGTGGATCTCTCACATGTATTTCAAAACTATGAAGTTTTGTATGAAGTATAACTGTACTAGCTTTTTCATCAATTTGATATAAACTAAGTTGTTCTACTTCATATTGTTGAGATGAATCTAATAATTCAAAACCAATTTTTAATTGATAATGATTACCAATCATCTTTTTATACCTTTGTTCTACATCTTTTAAAATGTTGAACAAAATCTCTTTTGTAAACGCATTCCTTGCTACCTCTTGAACTTCTTGTAGCATTTTTAAATATTCCAATAAGTTGTGCTATATATTTTGTATTGTTAAATATAATTTATTTTATAAATTATGCAAGAAAAAAGCAAAAAACCTTGCGAGAGCAAGGTTTTTTTATCTATATTATGCAACTACTTGAGTGCTGATACAATTTAGTACGTCACTTCGAACAATCTCTAGATGTCCTAAATCAAGCATTTTTGCTGAAATTTTTATAATTTCTTGTTTTGTACAACAAGAAAAATAAATAATTAACTCACATTTATTTTGCCTGATAATAGGCATATCACAAGAAAATTTTTCTAAATCATCTTGTAAATCTACTTCTAAATTATCAATATTAATCACCGAACCTTTAAGTTGACTAGAGTCAACTAGTGGATGAATAGATAATAAAGTTTTAATTTTTTCGCAGCGAACTCCAGTTGAATTTGCCATAATGTTTTTCCTTTTTTTGTTGTACCTAATATTAAGTAGTCATGAGTATATAAAACAAAAAATAATATTCAACCGAATATTATTTTTTTTCTTGAATAATAGTTTGAAAAGCCAAACTATTTATAATTTTATACAGATATGAATGGAGCAAATACGAGTCTATTATTAGTATTTTTCATAAAATCATCTGATAAAAAATCTAGGTTTAATTCACTTCTATACCCTGCATTTCCTCTTTGAATCATATGATAATCCGTAGTTTTTATTTTATACGAAACATCATATCTATTACAGGTTCTAGGACAAATATCATCAGTTGCATACATTCATCTACTAGGATTTTCGATTGCAGATGTATCACAAAGTCTTCCCGTGAAAATCAAAGCCCATGGATAGTACAAATCTATTCCAACATTTCAAAAACGAGAATTATCAAATAAATCTTCTCTTTTTTCCATAAAGTCTAATGCAACTCTTTCTACTCAATATTTTTCTAAAAAATTTCTAAATAACTCTAAAGAAACTTCACTTGAATTATAAAATTTCATTTGCCATTTTACTATTTCAGCTCTCAAAGAAAGTTTTTCTTGCTGCGATTTATTTTTTATTTTTTCTCCAGCTGGATGGGCTTCATATCAAAAAGTATCAATAAGTGGAGTTTTTAATATTTTGTGAATCACTCTTCAAAAAATAGGTTTTAGGTTTGTATATTTTTTTTCTAAAAGCCTTAAAACACCAAAATCATTTACGACTATTTCTAT
The DNA here is from genome assembly GCA_965656795.1 of Patescibacteria group bacterium. Taxonomy (GTDB): domain Bacteria; phylum Patescibacteriota; class Gracilibacteria; order BD1-5; family UBA6164; genus CAJXJP01. Next base: position 25,213 of record CBFHLZ010000002.1, on the reverse strand, counting down.
TGGGTTTTTTATATTTAATTCATTGAGAAATTCTAAAGATTTTTCTAATTCTACAAGCATTCTATCCCCTACATATGGAGTTACCAGTGTGAATTTTCTGGTTTTATGAGGAGGATAATTTTTATTAAATTCTTGAAATTTTTCTATAGCTTTTTTTATTTCATATTCATAGACTGATAAGTATTCACAATTATCTGAACCATAATAAATTCCATCAATTTTATTAAAAGCATCTTTTCAAATTTTCTTTTTTATTTCTCTAATTCACATAAAATTTACTTCATACTGTGGAGAAATAGTTTCTGCTAATTCCCCTGGAAAATTTTGCATAAAAAAACCAGCAACATCTCTATCGGCTTTTCCTTGCGATAGTAGATATCCCTTATTTAATAGGTCAAAATATTCTAAGTTTGTTCAAAGGTGAATATGTAAATTCATGAAAAGATTTTTTAATAAATAAAATCTGCTTTGATTATTCTGTTTCCAAATTTTTCTGATTCTTCTGCTTCTCTAACACACATAACCTCAAATGAGTCTTGAAATCTTTCGATAATATCACGTAAATCAGCTTCAGATGATTCGAAACTAGCTACTTCATATAAACCTTCTTTATCAATTTCATTATTGAGAATTGTCATATTATCTTCTGTAGAAATAGAAATATCGTATGCATAGAGTTCTCAAATATTATATGATTTTATAAGTTCTTCGCTTGTTTCATATCTTGTATTTCCAAGTAAAAATATAGTTGTATATTCAGAGTCTTGAGATTTTACGACTAAATGTTTATCTTGGATTTTGTTTACCTCTACTTCACCTGTAAAAGTAAGTGTTCCTGCAAATTTATTCATTTTTTATTATTTTAATAATTCTAATATTTTTTCTGGTGGTCTACAAACTACAGCTTTTGAATCTGAAATAAGTATAGGTCTTTCCATAAGTTTTGGAAAAGATTGCATTTTTTTAAAAATTTGTAGATCAGAAGAATTTTTATCTAATCACTGTTCTTTAAATTCTACTTCTTTTGTTCTTGTAAAATCTATAGCTGGGATATTTCAAAGTTTTGCTTGTAAATCTTCTAATTCATCAAAATCAAGAGGATTTTTTAAATATTCTCTCATCAGATATTTTTTTCCAGATTTTTCTAAAATTTCTAAAGCTTCTCTAGATTTAGAACATCTTCTATTATGTAAAAATGTTAACATTTTTTTTATTTTAAAAAATTAATTATTCTCTATTTTTTTACCAGAATTATTACAGAGCTATTTTATAATATCTAAAATAACCTTTGATATTTTATCTTTATTATGTTTATAAAAACTATCTTCGTCTAATAAATCTGCTTCTATAATTTGTATTTTTCTTCTGATTAATTCAGATTTTTCTCCAGGAGATAAAAATAAATAATCTCCTCATTTTACTGAAATATCATTTTGAAATGCAATTTTTTGTTTTTGTGATAATTGAGGTTTTGCATTATTTAATACAAAATAATCAATTCTTTTTCCCAAAAATCTTTCAATTTTATTAATGAAATCTAGTTGAGTGAGTCACATAGTTTCTCATCATTTATTCGTAGAATTTCAAATATAAATTATTTTTGCATTTGATTCTAAAAGAGATTGTTTCACTCCTCAAATTATAAAATTTGAAATAATCGATGTAAATAGATCTCCTGGTCAAACTAAAATATAATCGGCTCAAACAATAGCATTATGAACTTTTGTATTATGAGAAGCTCAAGCAGAACAATCAGCTAATTCTAAGTCAGCTATTCCTGCTGAATACTCAGCTACATTTGAGATTCTATCTTGAGATTCTATGATTTCTCAATTTCATAATATAGCTCTTATCCTTGCTTTTTTTGTTGTCACGGGGACAACTGAAGCTTGTACATCAAGTAATTCATGCATAAAATCAATCATTGCATCATAACTATCTGAAATATTTTTATTCGATGATATAATATTTTTTTCAAAATTATAATACAAACTAGCCATTAAAATATTACCAAATTTATGTCATTTTAATTCTGAAGTGAGTGGAAGTTTTAAATCTAAAATATTAGAATATTGATTTTTGAGTAAATTATATAAATCTCATGATTCAAGTTCTACAAATTTCTTTAATTCTGCTTTTAAATCTCATCCTCTCCCAAAAAATAATAATTCTTTATTTACTTGAGTGAATAATTCAAAAATAGTAAAGTTTTGAATTTTTTCTTCATTAAGAAAAATATACTCAAAAACCAGTTTAAAATAATCTCTATATTTTGAAGAACTCAGTGAGAATAAACACCTTCTTAAATCTCCAGGTGGTGGTAGATGTAAACCAAGTTCATTTTTAAATGCTCACATAAGTTCTCAAGTTGTACGACCATCATCACTCATGGAAACAACAGAAGTTATTTCTATTGATTGAGGAAAAAAATCATAAAATGCGTCGAGAAGATTTGATTGACCATTTCAACCTCAAATGGTAGTTATTTTTGTCATAAATATTATTTTATATTTAAACTTTTGATAAAATCCTTAAATTCGTCTTTGAGTTCATCTCTTTGCAATGCATAAGCAACTGTTGCTTTTATATAACCAATTTTTGAACCTGTATCATATCTATCTCAATCAACTGCGTGTCCATAGATATCTTTGTCTTTTCTCATTAATTCTAGCGCGTCAGCTAAACGGATTTCACCATCTCCACTTCCACTGGTAGATTTTTCTAAGTAAGAAAATATTTCAGGAGTCATTACATATTTTCAGATTGCTGCATTTCTAGAATTTGTTTCACTTGATTTTGGTTTTTCTAAAAATTTTTCTACTTCAAATGTTTTTTCGTCTGGTTTAGAAGTTTCTAAAATACCATAATTAGAAACTTCATTTTCAGGAACTTTAACGGTAGCAATAACTGGTGCATTTTTTCTAGCAAAAGTTTCAACTAACTGACTTGCTGCAGATTTTTTATTATCTATGATATCATCTCAAAATAGTACTAAAAATGGTTCATCTCAAACAAGATTTTTTGTTCTTAAAATAGCATCTCAATCACCTTTTGGATACGGTTGTCTTACATAAACAATATTTGCCATATTATTTAAGCCTTGTACTGTTTTTAAATAATCAAATTTCCCAGATCTATCGAGTCTTTCTTCGAGTTCAATATTTGAATCAAAATGATCTTCGATAGCTCTTTTACTTCTCCCAGTAACAATAATAATATCCGTGCACCCAGCTGAAATAGCTTCTTCTACCAACATTTGCATCACAGGTTTATCTATGATTGGAAACATTTCTTTTGGAAGAGCTTTTGTAGCTGGTAAAAATCTCGTACCAAATCCAGCAGCTGGGATAACACATTTTCTTATTTTTTGAGGCATCTTTTTTTAATTAAAAAAAATAATTTATTAATACATACTTTTTAAAATAATTTCACCATCTTCATCACTATTTATTTTTGCAATACACGTCATCACTTCTTCATCGGCCAGAGGAAATCCAGGAGCTGTAGTTGCTTCTTTATTTACAAACTCTTCTCCTTTTTCAATTTCACACATACATGCTCCACAAATTCAAGTAAAACAAGCTGAAGGAATTTCAATTCACTCTGCTTCTAATTGTTTTAAAAGAGTTTTATTTAAGTCTGCATCTAAAGTTTTAATAATTTCTCATGATGCATTTTTAATAGTTATTTTCATTATTTTTTATTAGAACTAAATTTTTCAGTGACACTTTCATAATCATCCCAAATACTTTTTCCATTTCAAATAGTTTTAGGTTTTTTATTATTTCAGAAAAAATTATTATTTTTTGCTGTTGTTTTTCCTACAGCATTTCTCCAAGAATTTTCATTATCATATGCACTAGATTCTGATTTTTTTTCTAAATTATTAGAAAATTTTTCTTGAAGTTTTTTTCTATTTTGTTCATAAAATGAACTTTGATTATTTCTTTTTTCTTCTTTGTTTTCTAAATTTTCTTGATCTTTTTCAATTTTATATTGATTTCCATATCAATTATTTTTTTTGTATCTTTTTCCATTTTCGAGTGAAAATTCTTTTAATTTTGCTTTTATTTCTAATAATTCTTTATTCGATAAAAAATAATTTTTTATTTTTTTAATGAAAAATAATCAAATAAGTGAAAATGGAAAAAATGTTACAAATATAATAATTATTATCACAAAACGTGTCAGAACTTTTTGTAATGCTGCTTTTTGTTTATTTGTAAGATGAATATTTTGCTGTATTTGGGACATAATTTTAAATAATTATTATTCTACTTCAAATCTCGCAAAAAGTGGAGATCCTTTTTCAGTAATATTAAATGTTGGTTTTTCTTTTCTCAAATTTTCTAACTCACCTTTTTCTAATCTTTCAGCATAATTTTCTAAACCAAGTTTTTCAAATAATTCTGACATTTTTTCTGGAAAAAATGCATACAGATTTAAACCAACTTGTCTCACTCATTCAGCCAAAGTATACAACGTTTCAATAGTTTCGCTTTTATCGTCATCCTTAATTGTTTGCCAAGGTTGTTTATCATCAGCGAATTTATTTAATATATCTAAGAAAAAGAAAGTATTATCAAGAGATTCTTTTAAATTATATTCATTCATTGAATTATTATAATTTTTAGAATAACTTTCTGTTTGTGTATTTATTTCAACATCTGAAGAACTACTTAATCCATTTTCTAATCCTAACTTCATAGTTAAAACAACAACTCTATTCACAAGATTCCCAAAATTATTTGCCATTTTGGCATTGAAGTTAAGAATAGCATCGCGTCTATCGTAATCTCAATCATTTCCAATTGGAAAAGCTGATAACATATAAAGCGTTAATAATTCTTTTGAATATTTTTCAGAATATTCGATTGGGTCAATAACATTTCAAATTGATTTACTCATTTTTTGACCATCAACTGTGAAATATCCTCATGTAAGAATTTCATTTGGTAAATAATCATTATCAGATTTTTTATAATGAAGTTCTCATTTTTCATCAGTTTCACCTAAATCAAAATAACTTGCAAGCATCGCTGGCCAAAATATTGCATGGAATCTGATGATATCTTTTCAAACTACGTGTAATATTTCTCTTTTATTTTCAGAATTTCATTCCCAAAATATTTTTGATTCATCGATAAATTCTTCATTATTTTTATCTCCAGCTCTACTTTTTATACAACTTGTGTAATAATTAAATAACGCATCAAACCAAACGTACGTCACTTGAGTATCATCAAATGGTAATTTTATACCAAAAGTATTTGTTTCTCTTGAAATAGAAAAATCTTCTAAACCTCTTGATACAAATGCTTTTACTTCATTATATCTAAAGTCTGGATTTACAAATTTTGGATTAGCTTCATAAAATTCTTCTATCCAAGTTTGATATTTTTTTAATTTGAAAAAATAATTTTTTTCTTTAATTTTATCAGGCTGAGTAAGATGATCCGGACAAACTTTTTCAATATTTTCAGATGGCTTTACTTTATCTGAAACAGGAAAAGTATCTCAAGAAGTTTTATTTCTAAAAACTAAATCTTCGTCTTTTTTAAAACTTTCACATCCAACACAATACATTCATTCGTATTCCCCCTCATAAATATCACCTTTATCGAAACATTTTTGTAAAACATTTTGAACCGTTACTTTATGTCTTTGCGAAGTAGTTCTTATAAAATCAGTATAATCCATATTAAAATGATTCCATACTTTTTGATGAGAGTCAGCCATTGAATCCAAATACTCCATAATTGGCATTCCCGCTTCGTCAGCCTTTATAACAGCTTTTTGACTATTTTCATCAATACCTGTTGTAAATCTGGCATTTTTTCCAGATATTTTTTGATATTTATAAATCGTATTTGCAATAGTTGAACTATAAAAATGCCCTACATGAACAGGTCCATTTCCATAATAAATCGGTGTTGTCACATAAAAATTATTCTTCATCAAAAAAAACTTACTAAAATATATTTTCCTCTCATTTTAGTAAGTTTTTGGCTTTTGTAAATAGTTTTTTGATAATTAATAATAGTTAATAATTATAAAAACTTTACACATAATAATTTATAATTGCATTAATTATAAATTATTGTATAATAAAATTACTTTTATGTTAAATTTATTAGGAGTAGCATTATGAATGCAGATAATAATGCTTTAAAGATATTAATGATAGATTGTTTGATTTTTGCATTTTCAGGTTTAAATATTTCTATTCAAAAACCTATTAAAGAATCAACAAAGACTGTTTTAATACTTACTAACAAAATCAATAATATTCAAAATATATTATGTATTCAACATAATAATTTTTTAGAAATATCTGTTGTAAATAATCTAAATACAGCTCAATTTATTGACTATGATTATAGTTTAGAACTTGAAATTTCATTAATTTTAAAAGAAAATGGTGATATTCAAGCTGAAATAAATGGCTTATATTTTAATCAAACTGAGTTATTCGAAGCAGGATTTAATGCTCGAGAAATCTTTGATGATATCAAACGATTACAACAAACATTTTCTAATGAACAAGAGTAATCTTTGTTTGTTAGAACAATCTAAAAACCCACTGCAAAATGGGTTTTTTATTTACATTAAAATTGACTTATAAAATATATCAATAAGATATTACTATCTTGCCTTTGGTAAGAATTCTCAAATACAAAAAGGAGTACGAGAATGAATACATTAAACGAACAGTTACAAAAACTACTATTGGAATCAGTAGTTGGTGCACTCAACGATTTTGAAGTCGAATTAGAAATCGATTCTTCACTTGAAGTTTCATCTACAAAGGTTCCAATCGTTCACGTAAAAAATGAATTACAAATGGAATATCAACAAAACGAAAATGATGTCACCTTAGTTATTTTTCATCATGACTTACTTGCTGAGTATATAAACCGAGGTGTAGAAGAAGGTGGCTTAGGTTTACTCTTTGAAAAAGCTAATGTAAGCTTAGTTAAAGAGCATGATGGCAACTCAATACAACTGCTTATTAAAGGGCAAGAAATCGTAGATGTCGATACTCTAGCAGAAGCTGGTATTGATGCTGATTTAGTTTTCGAAACAATCGATTCTCTGATTCGTAGCGAAGACCCAGATATTTTTCATTCGCATGCAGATATAAATGCTGCTTTTAATGAATAATAATCTATTAAAAAAAAAGCGCTTTTAGCGCTTTTTTATTTGATCATTTCTTCCCCACATTTCATACAATAGTTTGCATCACGAGGATTCATTGTTCTACATCTTTTACAAACTACTCCTCGAGTATGTTTGTGTAAAATATTTTGATTACGAGCTGCTTCTTGAAAAACCATTACCGTTACAGCCGAAAATAATCAGATAGTCAGTGGTCAAAGAAACACTAAGAAACTTCATAAAAATTTTCACATATCTGTGACTGGATACATATCTCAAAAACCAACGGTTGTCATCGTAACTAATCCCCACCAAAGAGCCATCGGAATAGAGGTAAATTCTGTCCCCGAAATTCACCTTTCAGTAAAATACACTGCTACAGAACCGATAAATAATATAATCGCAAATAATAAAGTTACTGCTGCATATTCATCTTTATATTCTCAAATTGCTTTTATAAATCCACGCGTTAAAGGTATTTTTTTCAATAACCTCACAATCCTAAATACTCTTAAAATTCTTAATACTTTTCAAAATTCTCAAACCACAAATACTCCTAAGAAAAATGGGAGAAAAGATAGCAGATCAATAATTCTACCAATAGAAAAAATAAATGAAATTTTATGCTCTGCTTTAAATAATCTATAAAAATATTCCCAAGCAAAAACTAAAGAAATAATTGCTTCGAAAATATATAATGATTTTTTATATACTATTTCATTCTCTCAAAAACTTTCAAAAACCAATACCCCTACAAAAACAATTATCAAAAAAGTTATGAAATGATTTATAAAATTTCATAATGTACTATCGGGATTTTCTAAAATATTTTCTTTATTCACTGGATTTTCAGCCAAAATCATATTTTTTAATTTTGTGATCACGTTATTTTTTTACAAATAAAAAACTACTATAATTATAGCAGTTTTTTATTTTGTTTGCAAAATATTCCTTTAAAATTCACAAAAAAGTAAAATTATTTTTTTACATTTCTGAGTGCAGCAAATCTTTTTAACGGATTTGGGTGTGAATAATAGAAAAATTCAAATGCTGGATGTGGAGTAAGATTTGAAAGATTATTTCTCGATAATTTTTTCAAAGCACTAATTAATTTTTCTGCATCATGATGTTTTGCAGCAAATTCATCAGCTTCGTATTCATTTTTTCTAGATAATAAACTTGTTAGTAATCCCATCATAATTGAAATTGGAGCAAATAATATACCAAAAGCAATTGCTCCAACATGGAAACTTCATTCACTCGAACCAAGCGCTTGAGACACTTCTGGAAAACTTAAAGCTATTCCAAAAACAAAAAGCATAAATCCAGTTTGTAGAATAGAAAAGGCTAACATTTGAAATGTATGTTTTCTTTTATAATGACCAATTTCATGAGCTAAAACAGCAACTAGTTCTTGAGTTTCTAGATCATTTATTAGTGTATCATATAAAACTATTCTTTTATTTGGACCAAGCCCAGAAAAATAAGCGTTTGCTTTACTCGATCTTTTTGAACCATCAATAACAAAAATATTATCAAGCTTAAATCCTACTTTATTTGAAAATTCTTCAATAGCATTTCTCAATTCCCCTTCTTCTAGAGGAGTTTGTTTATTAAAAATTGGTACAATCACTGATGAGTAAAACATCATCAAGAATATTGAAATAAATGTCATCAAAATCCAAGCATACCACCAAAAATTATTTCCAGCAATAGAATAAATCCAAACTATTAGTGATAAAATTCATCCTCCTAAAATAGCAGATAAAATCAATCATTTAACTGTATCAAGAAAAAATAATTTTTTTGTCATTTTATTAAATCCAAATTTTTCTTCTATTACAAAAGTTGAATAATAACTAAATGGTAATCCAATCAGAGTTTGAAATAATGTAATTATCCCAAAGAAATATAGAGCAATAATTATTTGATTATCACTAAATTGTCTTACAAATTCATCAAGAAATCCAAATCCTCAAAATATTAACATTCCAAGTGTTACGACAATAGAAAGTATTGAAGAAAACATTGCAAAACTATATTTTGTCTTTTCATATGCAAGAGATTTTGCATATTTTTTTTCGTCATATACTTCTTTGAGTTCTTCTGGAAGCTGAGGTTTTTTATTTTTATGATTTAAAAATCATAGAGTTTTTGTTAAAATCGCTTCAAAAATAACTAAAGCGATGATAATTAATAATATATTTTCTGGTGTCATTATTTTTTGTTCTAATAATTAAACTTTTTCTACATAACTTCCCTCTCTTGAATCTATAATTTTAAATCCTTGAGATAATAATTCATCTCTGAGAGTATCTGCAGTTTCAAAATCTTTATCTGCTTTTGCTTGATTTCTTTTTTCTAATAATTCTAGTATTTCAGCTGGAGTTTCTTCTTCGAGTTCAATAATCGTAAAATCAACGATAGCTAAAACATCATTAAATGTTTCAAACATATCCATTAAAGCCATTTCTTCTTCTAAAGAAAAAGTTTTATCAACCACTCCAGTATTTACAAATTTTATAAAACTATGAAATTCTGCAATTGCTTCTGGCATATTAAAATCATCTTCAATTCTTGCCATATATTCTGAAACGATTACTTGCATTTCATCTCTAAAGTTTCTTGAAATACCAAAAACTTCTTTTTCACCAGCATCAATACTTCTTGATAAAGTTTTTAGACTTTCATCAACTTTTTTGATTGTATTTAAGTTTGCTTCGATTTTATCAAATGAAAAATCTACACTATCACCATATTTACCATTCATGAAACCTAGACGAATAGCTCTGAATAAATCAGTATTTTTTACATGAGAGTATTTTTTTTCTAAATCATCAAGTGTATAAAAATTATTTGCAGATTTTGACATTTTTTTCCCATCAACTGTGAGATGACCTGAATGTAACCAATATTTTGCAAATTCTTTTCTTGTACAAGCTTCTGTTTGTGCAATTTCATTTTGGTGATGTGGAAATACTAAATCGCAACCTCACATATGAATATCAATTTGCGGACCGTGATGTTTAATATTACACGCACTACATTCAATATGCCAACCTGGTCTTCATTTTAAAATTGTTTTTTCACCTTTTATTTCAAATTCTTCTTCCCAGAAATTTTCTCAATCTTCTGATTTATATGCTTTCCATAAAACAAAATCAGCAGCAGCATCTTTTTCATATTCATCATTATCAATTCTCACTGAAGATTTCATTCCAGATAAATCTAAGTTTGCGAATTTCCCGTATTTTTTATATGATTTTACATCAAAATAAATACTTCCATCTTCTGCAAGATAGGCATTTTTTCTATTGAGCATTGTTTGAATCATTCTCACCATTTCTGGTATAAGAGTTGTAACAGGAACTACTTTATCTGCAGGGATAATTCCTAATTTTTCAATATCATCTAGAAATATATCTGTATATTTTTGAGTGAAATCTCATAATTTTTCACCTGCAGCTTGTGAATCTCTAATTGTTTTATCATCAACATCGGTAATATTCATTACACTGTCAACTTTGTTTCATAAAAATTTTAATGATCTCACAACTACATCACAAAATACATAGGTTCTTAAATTCCCAATATGTGCATTATTATATACAGTTGGTCCACAGTAATATACTTTTATAGCATCTTGTTTAAGTGGTTTAAATTCTTCTTTTTTTCTTGATTTTGTATTAAATATTTCCATGTTTTATTATAAATAGGTATTATTATTTTATTTCTTTTTTTTCTTAGGTTTTGGTTGAATAAGTTCTGCAGCTTTTGCTGGATTCATATAATTGTGAATTGTATCATCTATTTTCACATTTGGTCATTTTTTACATTGCCCCATACATTTTGAATCTTCGATAACAACATTATTCAAAGAAAATTTTTGTTTATCATTTTCAAGTCTTGTATTGATATATTTGCAAAAACGTTCTGTGCAGGTTCTCCCATGACATACTTGTACTTTCATTTTTTTTATTTTATTTTTTAATAATTGTGCTCATTGTAATCACCTTTTTAAAATAATCAAAAAGAAAAAAAGCAAAAAAGTTTAAAAAAGTTTTGACTTTAATCTAAATTTTCATATTATCTGTCTCGCTGAAACGCAAACCAAATATTTATGCCGGGATAGCTCAGGGGTAGAGCAGGGGACTGAAAATCCCTGTGTCGCAAGTTCAAATCTCGCTCTCGGCACCATTTCAATAAAAAAGAAAAACTCAAATCGAATCTTCACTGATTTGAATTGAGTTTTTTTATTCGCGGGGGTGGTGAAACGGTAGACACGCACGCTTGAGGGGCGTGTGGACAATTACGTCCGTGAGGGTTCAAATCCCTCTCTCCGCACCAAATTGAAATAAACTATTCAGATTATACAAAACAAACACTATCGAGCCGTATCCTAGTGTTTTTTTGTTGCAAAAAAAAGACATATAGAAATTTCTATATGTCTTTTTTTTATAATTTTTTTAGAATATTTTCATCGAGTAAATATTCATATTTTTCTTTATCATCAAAGTTAAATAATATAAAAGTAATTTTATTTTCTTCTTGTAAAAATTTAGCGTCCTTGATACTCATAAAGTAATTTTGTCGTCAATATTTTCAAGAATTATTATCTATTTGAGGAGAAAAAGTAAATATTTTTATCTTATTGTCTTCAGAGATATAAAAAACATCTATTACTCACTTATTCCAGAGAACTTCTAAACTTCCCTTTTTTAAATCGAAATTCTGTATTATTTCTTCGTGAATTATTTTTACAACTTTTGAATCAAAAGTATTTTTATAAAAATTTATTCTTACTAAGTATTTTACCATTTCTCAAGTGAGCTGATTGAGTCAAATAATTTCAAAATCTGAACTATTTTCAGATATAGTTTCATTTCAAGCAATAAAATATTTATAATTTTCATAATCACTATATTTTGTTTTAAATTGCTGAAATGAAATATCTGGTTGATGTTTTAACTTATATGCATTTTCAAATTTTCAATTTGATAGATTATTATAATAATCATTAACCATTCTGTAATTATCGTATTTTCACTCTAATGCATTTTCATAATTATAAAATGGTCATAATAAAATTTCTTTATACAAATCATATGTATAAAAAATTCATATTTCCCATATATTTGCTTCAAATAAAAGTGTTGTATTATTATTGATTAATTCAAAGTTATTAAAAGTATATTTAGTGGAAATCCAATCATATCTATTATTACTATTATCATATTCTATTTCACGAGATAAAATAAATTTTTTCTCACCATTTGTATCAATAAATAAATTTTTCTTTCATTTATTCCACTCAACTATTGCTTTTCAACCTTCAAATTCAAATGTATCTAAAACTTCATGTGTCACAACTTTTGTATCAAGAGTTTTTAACTTATTATCTATGATTTCAAAAATAGAAATATATTTTGTCATATTTTTATTTTCTCTATTAAATAGGATAACTTCTACTTTTGCTTTAGTTTTTTCTTCATTTATTTCATCAAATTTATCGATAACAAATTCTTCATTTTCACGTAAGGTATAATTTTTTTTGAATTCTTCAAAACTTAATTCAGGTTTATATTTTAATTCATAGGCACTTTGATAATCTTGATGTGATAAATTATTCACGAAATAATCAGTCAGCAATCAATAAAGTGTTATTTTTTCTTCGAATTTTTCTCTTATTTCTGTATTATTTATTTTATTTTTATCTTGTTTATATTCTATAGATTTTTCTAAATTTATATTATCTTTTGGAATAGTTTCTTCATTTTGACAAGAAAATAATAAACAAAATAACAGAATAATTCATATATTTTTCATATTAATTTATTATAAATAATTTTTTATACTATATACAAAATATTTTACATACAAAATAAAAAAACTGATTTTTAAAAATCAGTTTTTTATTTTTTCGGAACTTTATATACATCAAGTAAATATTCAGCAATATCTCTGAAAATATATGATGAAGTTGAACCTCAGTAATTACTCGTTCTTGGTCTTTCAAGTTTCACTATAACTACAAATTTTGGATCTTCTGCTGGTCAGTATCAGGCAAAAGAAGCGTTTGTTGAAGCTACTCACTCTTCATATCAACCTCTTGATGCAATCTGGGCAGTACCAGTCTTCCCTGCTAAGTTAAATCATTCGATATAACCATTTTTTGCAGCTCATTCTGCTACACCATGAACTAAAAGTTTTGTCATGAGCTTAGAGGTAGATTCTTGTAAAACTCTTCTTTGAACCTCTGTTTTATAGGTAATAGTTTTTCCATCTGAAAATTCTATACTATCGACAATTCTGGGAGTATAATACAGTCCTCCATTTGCAATTACAGAATATGCAGCTGCCATTTGAAGTGGTGTTACTGACATACCTAAACCATAAGAATTTGTATAAAATCTAGTATCTCAAAGTTTTGTCCAATTTGCTAATTTTCAAGCTGTTTCTCATTCTAATGTTATTCCAGTTTTTGAATCAAAACCAAAATTTTCAAAATAATTATACACCATTAGTTTCCCAAGTTTTTGAACCATACGAACAAATCAAACATTACATGAAAAATCTAAAGCATTTGAAAAACTTTTCAATCCTCAACAATTTGTTTTATCAACATTACCAATAGTAAATGGTCCTACCGTTAACTTATTATTATCTTGATATAATTCATTTGGTCAAAATTCATTTGTATCTAAACCAATTGCAAAAATTATTGATTTCATAATAGAACCTGGTTCGTATAAAGATGAAATTGCATCATTTTGATATACAGCAGGTCAAAAATCATTTTTAAATTTATATTTTACTATCAAAGTATCTCAAAGTTCTTGAGTTGTTGCTGGCCTTAATAATATTTCTTTATTATCATAATAATATTTTAGTCATTCTTGAGAGTCTTCTACAAAAACTGGATATCAAAGTAAATCTATAGTAGGATTTGGATACACCGAATAACGTACTTTTTCTAATTCATATACATCAGAAAAATTATTTAGATCATATGTTGGATAATTTGCCATTGATAAAATTCTTCAGGTTTTTGGTTCCATAACTACTACAGTTCCTTTATTTGCTCTATATTTTTTTACTCAATCTTCTAAAATTTCTTCTACTTTTTTTTGTATATTTCTATCAATAGTGGTATGAATTTCAACTCATTGAGTATCTCAAGAATTTTCATCTAATCAAATTGGATTTATTATTCTTCCATAAATATCTTTTCTTGAGACAAGTTTACCACTATTTCACTTCAAATAATCATCAAAATATCATTCTAATCCATAATGTCATCTCCCTCATCCATCGACAAAACCCGTAACTTGAGAGGCAATATCTTTTTCTGGATAATATCTATGGGGCCTTGGATTTAATATCACAAAACCACCTACTTTTTCTTCCTTACTCATCAAACCACTCTTTAATGCAGTTTGTTCTTCCTGTAAATATTCTTTCACAAATTCAGAAGTGGTAATAGAAAGTTTATTCATGATTGGAACATAACGTATTTTTCTTTGTCTAAGGAGTGAATTTAACCTTTCTTCGTCTAAGTTCATAATTGGAGAAAGTTTTTTCACTACATTTTCTAATTGATTAATTTCTTGAGGATTTGCATAGACATAAGGAAAATTTGGATAAATCCCATTGAGTCATAATAGTTTAATTGCATCAATTTTATCTTGTTCGAGTTCTTTATCAATAAACACACTCGTAACATATTCTTGATTAATTTTTTTTGATAAAAATTCTCAAATAACTTTTTTTAAATATTCCTGATTATATTGAAATTCAGGTAATTCTATAACTTTTAAAAATTTTAAAACATTATCATAACAATCGTTACGATTTACTGTTTCACAGGTTTCTTTATACACTACATCTACGAGAAATTTTTGAAGATTTTGTTTTGATCATTCCACTTGAGGATCAATGGCAATATCATATAAATTTAGTGAAGTTGCTAAAATAGTTCCATCATTTGTATCACTATAAATACTTCATCTGGTTACTGGAACTGTAACTTCTCAAATTTGTTGATTATCAGCTAAGTCTGCGTAAAATTGTTTATCAAAAACGGTATATTGAAATATTTTACTCACAATAAATAAACAAAATAACACAAAAAATCATGCCACAAAGTACAATCTATTTATAGAATCAAGTTTTTTTAATATTTTTTGAATTTGTTTTTCTGCCCTCATATTTTTTTATTTTTTATAAAATTTCCTTAAATTTATTTGGAATAATATTATTTTGATCAATACTAAATAAAGTTTTTTCTAATGTATTTATAGTGTTTTCTTCAAAATTCTCAAGCACTTTTTCTTTAAATATTTGAAGAATAAATGGCAGATTTTTCCCGTTATAATTTTTATAACTATAATACATTGCAAGAGTAACTTCTTGGTTTGTCCCAACACATTCAAATGGTTTTATTCAAGATATTCATAAAAGTTCTCAAAATAACGCTTCTAAATTTTCATCTTCGTATAAATCTTTTCCAAAAATTTCGTGTATTTCATCTCATGATAAAAATGGATGTAACATAGTATAAACAAAAGCACATTTTGGACAAGTGTTACACCAGATTCCACTATGATTTATTTGTTTTTGAATTTTAAAATTATTATTACAACTTGAAAAAGTACTAAAATATTTTTTTCCTAATTGAGAAAATAATTTTGCAATTTTTATTTCATACATTCCTCTTAAAAGAGAAAAATATTTTATTTTTTCTGAAATATTTTTTTCAACATAATTTTTTAAATCTACTTCAAATTCTAGAGATTTACTCCATTGATGATTAATTTCGACTCATTGCCAAGTGGTATTTCAGAAATTTGCTGATAATTCATTTGATAAAACTAAATATTTATAATCAAATAAATACGCTACACAATGCATTACAAAAGCAATAATTCAGGTAATTGGAACATGACCATTAAAATATCATTGCTGGTTGAGTTGGAATAAATTTTCAGAAATTTTTCTACTTACAAAAAAATTATTTTTTTCAGAAATATTTATACAATCTTGTTTAATAGTATCTATTTTTCAAAATACAAAGGTATCAAATTCAAAATTATTTTTTTCCAATAACTCCAAACTCACAATAGAATCTTTTCAACCTCAAATTGGAACGAGTGATTTTTCAGAAATACTAAATTCTTTTTTTTCAATATTTCTATCAGAAATACATTCAAATTGAAATAAATTTTTCGGAGAAATTTTATTTTGAAATAAAAATTCTCAGAGTCAGTTTATATAAAATTTTTTCCAAAAATCTAAAGATTCTTTATCTATATTTCAAGATTTAATAAGTAATTTTTCAGTTGGATATGCTTTATAATAACTAATTCATAAAGCTAAATGTAGATGAAATAAAATATTTTCTAACACTCCAAAATCTACATCAGCACGAATGTCAAAATTTGGATCATCAAAATCTATAATTTCTTCAAAGCCTTTTGTATTTTCAGGATTTTTTTCATCTAATAAACTATAATAAAAATGCGCTTGCATAGAAGCTACATCAAATCTATAGGTTTCAAAGATAAATTTTCTTGAACTTGGTGCATAATCTTGCATATTTTTGAGAGATTTTTAAAAGTAATTTTTTCTATATTACCTCCCAATGATTATTTTTCAATTTTAATTTGTCATTTTATTATTTTTTCATATAATCTGCTGGCTGATGTTACTAGTGTATTTTCTGGTCATCACACTATTTTTATTATGTAAAATACATATTATGGCTGTTACTAAAGAAGTAAAACAACAAATCGTAGCCGATTTTGGTGAAAAAGCTGGAGACACTGGTACTCCTGCTGTACAAGTTGCAATTTTAACTGCAGAAATCGAAAATTTAAAAGACCACTTACAAGAACATAAAAAAGATAACCACTCAAGAAGAGGTATCTTAAAAATGGTAGCAAAAAGAAGAAAACTTCTTGCTTACTTAAAATCAAAAGATGTTGAAAAATATAACAATGTAATTGAAAAATTATCATTAAGAAAATAATTTTCACATTAATTTCATAAAAAAACCAGGAAAACTTAGTTTTCCTGGTTTTTTTATAATTCTTCTGATTTATAATTAATTAAATCATCTGCAAATGTCATTTGAATTCTTTCTATAAATCTATCTATTACCATAAAATCGTGATTTTGTACTTTTAATTTCAAATCAAAAGACATATACATATTTCATAATTTTTTTGATAATATTTCATCTATATCTATTTGCATAGAAAATATTATTTCTGTAAGAATTTTCAAAATTCATGTATTATTTTTAAATACAATATTGATATGATATCATAATTCTTCATCTTGAGTTCCTTGAATATATGCTGGCAACAATCTATCTTTATTCACTCCTGTTAAAATTTTACAATCACGTCTATGAATCGTAAATTTTCAAAAAGAATTGATATGCGCTACTATTTCAATTGGAAGTGTTCTTCTACAACAATAACAACGCTTATAATCTAAATTCGATTCTCATCAAATAATAATATCGTTTGATTTTACATCATTTTCTTCATTGATAACTTGTGTATTTTCGTCTTCCAATTCTACAGCTTCTTCTTCTATTTTTTCATCTATTCTATCAAAAATACGTTGATTTGATGCTACTATTTTTTTAATTATACTATTAGGATTGAGACTTAAATTCCCTACTTGTTCTAATAATTGCCAACGTTCTTCTTGAGAATAAACACGATCATTTAAGTTTTTTAATAACGTCATATCTTTATCTAATCATTCATGTCAGAGTTTTTTAAGATATTTATTTACTAAATCTCTCCCTCTTTCTCTATGAATGTCTTTGTCTTCTTTTTTCAAAAATCATTTAATAGCATTTTTAGCTTTTGCTGTTTTTACAAATCAAATCCAAAATGGGTTTGGTTTTTTATTTTTATCAATAACCAATTCTACCCTATCACCATTATGAAGTTCTTGATCGAGTGGATGAACTTTTTCATTCACGCGAGCAATACTTAAATGATCTCATAAATCAGTATGTAAATAATATGCAAAATCTACTGGAGTTGAACCATGCGGAAGATTTATCAGATCTCATTTTGGAGTAAAAACAAAAATTCTATTTTTAAATAAATCTATTTTTAAAGACCCCATAAAATCGTTATCTTCTAAATTTTGTGCTACATCTTTTAATTCTTTCACCCAATCAACTTCTTTTGAAACTACAGAACCTCTTTCTTTATATTCAAAATGCGCAGCCACTCAAATATCAGAGTATTGTTTCATTTCGAATGTTTTAATTTGGATTTCAGTTGGTTGTTGTCTATGTTGTTTTAATAATCAAACAACTGTCGTATGAATACTTTTATATCCATTTGGTTTTGGTAGAGCAATATAATCTTTAAATCTATATGGGAGTGGAGACCATTTATTATGGATAATACCTAGGGTTTTATAACAATCAGATAAATCTTTTACAATAATTCTTGTCCCAAAAATATCATATAAATTTTTAATATCTGTCAGTCATTTTTTTTGCATTTTTTTATAAATCGAAAACATAGATTTTACTCTGTAATCAATTTCATAATTTTCTATTTCATTTCAAATCACTTGAGTAATTTCTTGCTTTGCATCTCTCATAAATGCCTCACTTGATTGTTCGAGCGATTTGAGTTGTTTAGCAATATTTTTATATTCTTTCGGATGAAGTATTTTAAAACATTCTTCATCAAGAGAATTTTTTAAATTATAGAGTCATAATCTATCTGCAATTGGAGAAAAAATATTAAGTGTTTCGAGTGCAATTTTTTCTCTTTTTTCTGGTTTTGGATGATATTTTAAAGTTTGCATATTATGGAGTCTGTCTGAAAGTTTTACGAATATAACTCTCAAATCTTCTGCCATGGCAATAAACATTTTTCTCAGACTTCCAATTTCACGTTGTTTTCATTTATAACGAACATTTGATAATTTAGCTAATCATTCACATAAAAATGCTACTTCGTCTCAAAATTCTTCATAAATATCTTCTTTTGTTTTTGGAGTATCCTCAATCACGTCATGCAACAAACAAGCTTGAATCGTATGAATATCCGGTTGCAAAGAAAGTAAAATATCTGTTGCTTCAACTGGATGGATAATATATGGATCTCCTGATTTTCTCATTTGTCCTTCGTGCGCATCACGTGCATAAATATAGGCATTCCAAATTTGCTCATGAATATGTGCTGGAGTATATCATGTCATATATTTTTTCACTTTTCGGATGATGGCTTCAACTTTTTTATCTATCTTTATATACGACATACTATATTTATTAAAAATATTTATAATAGAGTATATACTTTCTATGAAGAAAAATCAACTCTAATTTTTAATTTTTTCTTTACTTCGTTTCAAAAAATTATATTATAAAATAGTTTATATATTATTTTTATACCTCCTATGAAAAATATTTCAAATAAAGCCTTTACGCTCGTAGAATTATTAGTGGTTATTACTATCTTATCTATTATTTCAGTAGTTGCCTACCAAAATTTTGGTTGAGCAGTTGATAAAGCAAATGCTGGGAGAAAAACAAGCGATGTTGCAACAATAGAAACTTCTCTTGCCCAATTTAATGTTGATAATAATTATTATCCAGCAGTAGACGAATTTAACGCAACTGAAAATAGATGGGGGTATAACTCTTGATCTATTGCAAATATTTCAAACACATTAGTGGTATCAAAATCAGGTGATGCAATTGATTCAGTTACATCAGCTGCTGGTGGATGAAAAGTTATGTGATTAGATGATTGAACTACAAATTGGACAACAAAACAAATTGGTGCAAAAGGTACAATTTCTCAAAATACTCTTGGAAAAAAATATCTTACAAAAGATTTATACGATCCAGAATTATGAGATGTTAAAGTTGGTTCAAATAATACATTAATAGAAGAATGAATTGGTAGATATGTATATGCTGTATTTAAAAAACCACTTTCAGCAGATACAGATTGGTCTTGAAATAGACAAGGAAGTTATTATAATATTGCTTATACAGTAAAGGTTGAAGGTGGTGATCAATATAAAACAAAAATTGTTTGAAGTTATGATAGTGAATCTTGTTATGATGAAAAATCATTATGTCCTGAAACACTTATAGGTTCAAGCAATAACGTATTAACTGATGAAACTCTCAATAGTAGTAGTGATACTTCTGCTGCAAATCAAGGTATTCCATACCCAATTACAAACTTTTAATCAATAAAAAAATCCCTTTCGGGATTTTTTTATTTCTCTAAAATTGTGATAAAGTTTCTATCATTTTCAAACAATCTATTTTCTATTATTTTAAATCAAACTTCTTGTGATAATATTTCTAATTCATTTAAGCAAAAACAATGATAATATCTATCGTTTCAAGCAAGTTTTATATTAAAGTCCACACTTCAATACTTATTTTGGGAATTTTCTATTTCTGCTTGAGCATATCTTTTTTTATTTAAATCAGAGTTCAAGGCCCAATTTGTCATATAAACTTTTCATCATTTTTCTAATACATCAAATGCTTTTTCTAAAACAATTTTTCTATCAGAAATATTTTGTAAGTGATGAAAAGATGCATAAAAAAATATATCTGAAAAATTCTGTTGTTCTTTATTGTTTTCCTTTGATGTCAAAGGAAGTACCGAGGAACGAGGGGATGGATTTAGTAAATCCAAATCTAACATATTTAATTCTTTAAAATCAAAGTCAGGATAATCCTTTTTAGCTTCGTTTAATAATCCAGAAGATAAATCTGCTCAAATATAATTTTGATTATTTATTTTTTCTCAAAAATTATTGAGTAATTCTCATAAAAATCTTCAGTTACCACATCAAACATCTAATATTTTAGTTGAATTATTTATATTTAATTTTTCTAAAAAATATTCCATTTCTTCCCACTTCATATTTTTACGAGATTTCGAAAAGGTTTTCGCAAAATTATTATAATCTACCATTATTATTTATATCTATTAATATTTACATTTTTTCAGGCATATCAATACCAAGAATTCAAAATGATTCTTTAAGTGTTTGAGAAAAAACTTCTACAAGTTGTAAACGAATCATTTTCTTAGATTCATCTTCTTCATTTAAAATATGTACATTATTATAAAAACTATTAAATGATTTTGTTAATTCAAATGCATATTTACACAAATGATGAGGCATATTTGTTTCAGCAGTTTTTTCTAATATTTCTTTGTATAAATTTAAATTTTTGACTAAGTCAACTTCTTCAGATTTAGTAAATACTCAAATTACACTAGAATCTAAATCATTTCAATAATTTTCTAAAATTCTTCTTGCTCTTACGTATGCATATTGGATATATGGTCATGAATTTCCTTCGAAAGTCATAAATTCATCCCAATCAAAAATCATATCAGTTTCACGTGATTTTTTGAGATGACCATATTTAATAGCTCCGATTCAAATAATTTTACCAAGTTCCTCTAACTCTTTTCCAGAAATATCATCTCTCTTTTCTAAAATAATAGCTTTCGCTCTATCTTGCGCTTCTTGCAATAAATCTGACATTCTAATAATATTTCATTTTCTTGTAGAAAATGGTCCATCTTTTCCAGAAATAAATCCATTGTATGCATGAAATAATTGAGTTTTATGATCTTGAGATAATCAATCTAACCAACCAGCTTGTTGAGATATTGTAAAAGCTTGTTTAAAATGAAGTTGTTGACGTACATCTACAAAATATACAATTTTTGCTGGAGACCAATTTTGAATTCTATATTTAATACAAGCTAAATCACTTGCTAAATATCCGTGAGTTCCATCTCTTTTTTGTAAAATACAAGAGCTTAACTTTGATTCGTCTGAAAATTCAACTCAAACTGAATTATCATCATTTTTTATAGCAATCCCTTTTTTTACCAACTCATTTACAATTTCATGCATATCGTCTGTTAAATCTGGATAGTCTTCCATTTTAGGAAGTCATAAACCTTCATAAAAACTTTCTCAAATATTATATTGAGGAAAAACATTCAATTGATTTAAATTTTCATTCATAGCTTTGATAGAATATGAAGTGAATTCTGCCCAAAGTTTTTTCGATTCTTCATCACCTGAAGATAATAATTTAAAAGCATTTCTTGCTTGTTCTTCTATTGTATCATCATTTTTAGCTTCAGCAGTTATTTTAATATAAAGTTCTAATAAATATTCAACTGCATTTTCATGAAGTTTTTGTTCATCTCACCACAGTTTATAAGCTGTAATGAGTTTCCCAAAAATAATTCCCCAATCTCAAATATGACTATCAGAAATAACATCATATCCTAAATGTTTATATATATTTATCATTGCTTGACCTATATTTGGTGTACACATATGTCAGATATGAAGTGGTTTTCATACATTTGCACCAATATAATCAATAATAATTTTTTCATTATTTCAAATATTTGAATATAAGTGTGCGTTTAAATTTTCATACATATTTTTGAGCGCTTCTACAAAAATTTGTTTTGAAACTTTGAAATTTAAATATGGTCCCGCAGTATTTACATCTTCAATTAAAGATTCATTTTTTAAAAGTTCAAGTAATTCGTTTGCTATTATAGCTGGATTTTTTCTTGTATCTTTTGATAACACAAAACAACCAAAAGCAAAATCTCATAAATCTTTCTTTGGTGGAAATTCAAGTTTTATCTCTTGAATATCTACATTATAGTTCTTTTTAATAACTGTTTGCAATAATTGTTGAATTTGTTTTTCCATATATTTTATAATATATAATAAATTTTGCGATATTATACAAAAAAAAGACAAAAAATAAATATTTTTTGTCCTTAAAAAAACTAAATAATAAAATTCAACTTGATTAATAATACAATAATAGTATATTTTGAAAAGTAATAGATATTTATTAATTATTTATATAATTTAAGTATGACAAAATTTACATTAAAAAATCATAAAGAACATTTATTTCAAACTTCAATATTTTTTCAACATTCAGAAAAAATTAGAGAAATTATAGAAAAACTCAATACAAAAAGAGTCGTTATTATCAATGGAATTCATAATGCTTGAAAAACAAGTGTAATGAATGAATTAATAAAAAAAATAGGAAGAGAAAAAGAAGTGTTTCATTTTGATAAACAATACGATTTAGAAAATCAAATTAAATCATGAAAAGATCTCCAAAAATTTTTTATTCTAGAAGTGAAAAATAACCCTCAGATAAAAATTATTATTTTGAAAAATATAAACAAAATTGATAATATAAAAGAATTCTTAAATTTTGTATATCTAGACAATAACAAATATAAGATTATTATTATTTCAAATACAATAAAAATAAACAATTGTGATGAAGTGCATATTTATCCGGAAAAGGTAAATAATATTTGAAAATATTTTGATGTTCAAAATCAACTATTATATGGTACATTCCCTGAAGTACTTCTTTTAGGGCATAACCACTTCAGAAAAAAACACTTACAACTCATGTTAAATGATATTTTCACAAAAGATATTTATCATAGCTTTTGAGTAAAAAATATATGATTATTTGATTTTTTCATTCGTTATCTTTCAAAAAATAATACTTTCTTTTCATTGAGAGAATTACATAAATGCATAAGTCAACATATGCAAATATCTCTAAAAACAGTTATAGACTATACTAATTTTGCTCAACAGTCTAAAATTATATTATGAGTTAATCCATTTGATTTCAAAAAATGAAAAATTATCTCTACAAAATCTAAGTATTATTTTACAGATACTGGGATGAGAAATTCATTATGTTTATTTTGTAACTGTCCTCAAACCAGAAAAGAAAATTTACTTTATCAACAACTTTTAGCGTATTGATATGAAATATATACTGGTATAAATGGAACATTTGAATTTAATTTTTATGTAAAAAAGGATCAAAAAAATATTTGTATACATTTTTGAGAATTTTCAGATAAACAAGAAATTAAAAAAGAGATCAATAAGTTAAACAAAGTTCCAGTAAATGGTAAAAAATATTTAGTAACTCAAGATATCCAAATTTTAAATATCAGAAAATATATATATGACGATGTCGAAATAATTTCCTATGAAAATTTATTTAAAAAATTATTTTTTTCATAAAAAAAACCTAACTTTTAGTTAGGTTTTTTTAGTTATCTTTTTTTTGTAGATTTTTTATAATACTGTTCACTTGATCTTCATCTTTTATATATAATTCATCATTAATATGTTTTTTTAATGTTTCTGAATTATTTATATCTCATTTATATGTGTTTGTTAGTTTATCACTAATTTTAGATATTTGTTGCTCAATATCTAATAATCATGGTATATCTACTAATTTACCATCTGATACATTACCAACTGAGTCTCATCAAATACTTATATTATAATAATTTACACTTCATGCATTTTTTGCAGTAGTTTGAATTTTATCATCTACTCATGAAGTAACATTTTCTTTTATTTCTCAACTTTGTACAGAACTTACTAAATCAGATAATTCTGACTTACCAAATGTTCAACCATTTTTTCAGACACCATCTAATAATCATATCGTTTTTTCATCAAATTTACCTTCGATTTGTCTTATCACTGTATCAGCAATTTTTGATTCATCTCTGAAATCAAAATTCGCAATATCAGATGGATTCAGTCATACTTTCTTACCCAGTGATTGAAAAGCTTTCTTAAATTCAGGCGAATTAACCATATTTGATGCATCTCAATCAGCTGCCTTTAATATTTCTATAAAATCTTTTCTTAAAAATTTATTAGGAACGTTAGTATTTCAATATTCATTTTCAATTCTATTAGAAATATTTTGTAATTTACTTGTCCTATCAACAGAAGATTCATTTAAAAATGGAAGTTTTTTTGAAAAGCTATTTGCTTTATCAATAGAAACCTGGTTAGCTGCACCTGTAATTTTTCCTCATACTTGTTGTATACTTTGCATACTTTGACCACCAAATATTGGAGCGTATTGTGGTGATTTTTGAATCAGTCCTCCAACTTGTTTCCCAAACGAAGC
>CBFHLZ010000001.1:18714-48665 GCA_965656795.1 Patescibacteria group bacterium | reverse complement strand
ATAAAATACTTTATCCTTATATTAAAAAAAAATAAAGTAAAAGCAAAGTAAGAAATTATTTTTTATTTATAAAAAAATATTCCCGGGAAATTTTCCCGGGAATATTTTTCATTTTATTTTATAATCCAGCATTTTTAGCAACAAAATCCCAGTTAATTAATTCCCAATATGCTTTTAAATATTCAGGTCTTACATTTCTATAATCGATATAATATGCATGTTCCCAAACGTCACACGTTAATAAAGCAGTATTATCAGTCGTAAGTGGAGTATTTGCATTTGAAGTATTTACAATATCAAGTTTCCCTTCTGGTGTTTTTACTAACCAAGTCCACCCAGATCCAAAATTATTTACACAAGAATCTGTAAATTTCGCTACGAAATCTTCAAATGAACCGAAATCTTCTTCGATTTTTTCTAGTAAAGCTCCAGTTGGTTTTCCACCAGCATTTGGTGCAAATCCATTCCAGTAAAAAGTATGGTTCCAGATTTGAGCTGCGTTATTAAAGACCCCTCCAGTTGAAGTTTTTACCACTTCTTCTAAATCTTTCCCTTCAAACTCAGTCCCAGGAACTAACCCGTTTAATTTTGTTACATATGTTTGATGGTGTTTTCCATAGTGGAATTCTAAAGTTTCTTTTGAAATATGAGGTTCTAGTGCATCCATTTCGTATGGGAGTGCTGGTAATTGAAATGTCATAATTTTTAATTTTATGAAATAATTTTATTTTTTCTAAAATACTATATTTTTTATAGCATTAAAGTAATTGTAATTTAATTTATAAATATTTCAAGAAAAGATTATTATTTTAGTAATGTTAAATAAAAAAGTTCCCGGGAACTTTTTGAAAATTATTTTTCTGCTATTTTTTTTAAAATATTTTTATCTTGTTGTAATAAATTTTCAATCGGTAAAAATAGAGGTTTTGGTAAATTATCAAAATCAAACCAATCTAAAGTTTCACATTTGTGAAGTTCTAGATTTTTTAATTCTCCAGAAGAATATTCTCAAGTCATAAAAATAGTATTATAATGTTTGTTTTCTTTTTCAAAAAAATCATTTGTAACTCAAGCAAATTCAATATTTTTAATCTCTAAATTTGTTTCTTCTTTTGTTTCTCTTTTTGCGCAATCTTCCCAAGATTCTCAAAATTCTAAATGTCACCCAGGAAAACACCAAGTCGAATCTCAATGAGAATTTATTCTTTTGAGTAATAAAACTTTTTCATTTTTTATAATAATCACACCGACTCAAACTCGTACTTCCATAAAAATAATTTAGAATGTATTGTAAATATAATACAAAAAAATTATTTTTTTTAAAATAAATATTTTTTAAATAAAAAAAAAGCACCTACGCAAAGCGCAGGTGCAAAAGTGTTATTTTTTCTCCTTTAAGTTCTTTAAGACTTTTGATTTTTGAGTCTTAGTAAGCCCCTCATCAAAATCTTTAAGTTCATCCTTATAAATATGACGAGTTAGAAGATTTTTATCTCTAAATTCAATCAAAATAAGAAATAACATAATTATAATCAACAATAATAAAAATATTATTATTGAATCAGCAACTAATGATAAAGTATCGAAAAACATAAGAAAATTACTCCATTTATTGAAAAATATAATAACCTTTTTCTTCTTCCATAAAGATATTTCAAGAGCGCAAAATAATGCGATAGTAATATATATAAAATTTTACCTATGTCAAAATATAATTATAATTAATATTTATTATAATTAAAAGTAAAAGCATAAAAAAAATTCCCGGGAAAATTTCCCGGGAATTTTTTTCTATTTATTTCATTTTTTTCACTTTTGATAATTTTGATTTTGCTTCTTTTTTTACTTCTTGTTTTGCTTCACCTTTTACTTCTTGAACTGATTCTTTGATTTTTGATTGAAGTTCTTCGAATGTTGCAAGTAAATTATTTTTTAATTCTTTTACTTTTTCAGGAGAAATTTCTTTTAATTCGTTGAGTTCATCTTTTTTTTCTAAGTAGAGTTTTTCTAATTTATCTGAAACTTCTACGAAATGAGACTTCCCTTTTTCTTGAACTTCGAGTAATAATTTTAAACCTTCGATTTTATATCCTTCAGCGATTTCTAAAAGTTGTTCTTTTTTTTCTGCAAAAAGTGCTTTATTTTTATCAGACATAATAGTATTTTCTAAATCTGCTAAAACATTTTTATGTGTTTCAACAAAATTTGCTAAAAGTACTTTTACTTCACCTTGACCTGATTGTTTTGAATCTTCGAGTTCTTTTTGTAAAGCACTCGGAGTTTTTTTATTATAAAGTGATCCAATAACATTTCCTGCAATATATCCAGCAGCAACTAGAAAAAATTTTTTATTAAACATATTTTTAAACTTTAATTGTAAAATAAAGATTTTTTTCGTCAATAACTGATAAAAAAATTCTATATATAAAATATTATACATTTATCTGCAGATTTACAAATATTTTTTAACATCAAAAAAAAAAATTGCTTTACAAGATTGTGAAAGTCTCTAAACTAGAGCCATATTATTATTCTTAAAAATAAAAGGAAATGTCGTACAACAATTTTTCTGACTGATATAAAAAAGCACTAATAAATTCTGAAACAAAAATAAAAGAAATTTGATTTAAAGAACTTTGAGTCGAAGATGTATTTATAGAAATAGTAAAAAACTCAACTGGAGGTATAAAAGAAATTTTTAGTCTCTATGGAATAAATGAAAAACTTACACTAGAAATAATTAATAAAGGGTTATTTAATGAAAATCCTGAAAATAGAAAATGAGTGTATTCTGGGATGAATGCTCGTTTAAAAAATATTATTCTTTGAAGTGTAAAAGTTGCTGCAAGTTATTCAAAACAAAGAGCAAGTATCGAAGATTTTCTGCTTTCAATGATTAAAAACGATTCGTGGCTCATTAGTTTTTTTGATTATATCGGGATTACAGCAACAGATATTGAAAAAAATCTCAATGATTTAAATACCCTTTGAGCTGTTGATGGAGTTTCTCAAAATCCTGGATTTAATCCAAATGAAAAACCTTCTGAACAAGAAAACAATTCAAATATTTGAATCGAACCTACTGGAGATGAAGCAATTGATCAACTTTTAGGAGCATTAACTCAAAATTTAATCGGTTGAGATGGACAAAATCAAAATCCTCAAATGGCAACTCCATTTGATGCAAACAAAAAACAAGACAAGAAAAAAGATGATTCTACTACTCCTGCTTTAGATTTTTTCTCAACAGATTTAACAGCTGAAGCTCGTGAAGGAAAAATAGAAAAAGTTTTAGGAAGAGAAACTCAAATCGAAAGACTTATTGCTATTTTAAATAGAAAAACAAAAAATAATCCTGCACTTGTTGGTGAACCTGGTGTTGGGAAAACTGCGATTGCTGAATGACTCGCTTTGAGAATCGTAGAAGGAAATGTTCCATTTTCGATGAAAGATAAAAGAATTTTATCTCTTGATATGTCTACACTTATTGCTGGGACAAAATATAGAGGTGAATTTGAATCAAGAATCAAACAAGTAATTGATGAAGCTTCAAAAGTTGAAAATGAAATTGTTTTATTTATCGATGAAATCCACACTATTATTTGAGCATGAGGTTGAGAATGAACACTTGATGCTTCAAATATTTTAAAACCTGCAATGGGAAGATGAAAAATCAGAGTAATCTGAGCTACAACTCATAACGAATATCAAAAATATATCGAAAAAGATTCTGCATTAGAAAGAAGATTTCAAAAAATCACGGTCGATGAACCAAATAAAGAAATTTCTATGCAAATAATCTCTGGAATAAAAGATTCGTTTGAAGAATATCATAACTTAAATATCTCTGAAGATGCTGTAAAAGCTGCAGTAGAATTATCAATTCGTTATATCACAGATAGATATTTACCAGATAAAGCCATCGATTTAATCGATGAAGCTTGTAGTATCAAATCAATGAAATATAATTTTGATGAAACTGCAACAAAAAAATTAAAAGAAAAAATTGCATCTGTAAGCAAAAATATCGAACAAGCTGTCATAGCTCAATCGTATAAAAAAGCTACAAAATTAAAACAACAACAAGCTGAACTTGAACAACAAATCCAAGATCTCAAACAAAAGTTTACCATTCCAAAAGAAGAAAGACTCGAAGTTACTCAACAAGATGTACAAAAAGTTCTTCATATTTCTACAGGAATCCCGATTTCAAATCTCAATAAAGATGAAATAACGAGAATTAAAAATCTTTCTCGTGAAATGAAAAAACATATTATCGGCCAAGATGAAGCAGTTGATAATATTACTAAATCAATTATGAGAAGTAAAACTGGTATTTCAAACCCAAATAGACCACTTGGAAGTTTCTTATTTCTTTGACCTACAGGGGTTGGGAAAACAGAACTCGTAAAAGTATTAGCACAGCAATTTTATGATGATAAAGATGCTCTAATAAAATTTGATATGAGTGAATTTTCTGATAAAACATCAGTAAATAAACTTATTTGATCAAGTGCTGGATATGTTTGATACGAAGAAGGTGGAATGCTTACAGAAAAAGTAAGAAAAAAACCGTATAGTGTTGTATTATTTGATGAAATTGAAAAATGAGATTTTGAAGTCTATAACCTATTACTTCAAATCTTAGAAGATTGAGTTTTAACGGATAATAAATGAAGAAAAATTAACTTCAAAAACACTGTTATAATCATGACTTCAAATATCTGACAAGAAGAATTTATGGAAAAAGCCAATAGTATTGGTTTTGAAGTAACAGAAAATAAAGAAGAAGATATTTTAGAGGATTACAAAAGAGCCAGTGAAAAAATAAAAGAAAACCTCACTGATTATTTTTCACCAGAATTTGTAAATAGAATTGATAAAACTATTGTTTTTAATCCTCTTGATAAAGTAAACATCAAAAAAATTGTAAAATTACAATTAGAAAATTTTGCAAAAAGATTAGAAACTATGTGATATAATTTTTCATATGACAATAAAACAATAAATTTTATTGCAAAAACTGTTTATAATCCTGACTTTTGAGCAAGAGAAATTAGAAGATTTATCACTGATAATATCGAAGATATGATTGCCGAAAAAGTTATTTGAAATGCGAATAAAAAAGATTTTTCTACAACAGTGGAAAAAAATACATTAACTATTTCATAATAAAATAATTTTTTTCATTAAAAAACACTCAATTTTATATAAAATTGAGTGTTTTTCTTTTGAATTGTGTAGAAAAAATGGTATACTAAAAATAACTCTAAACCGCATTATTATTGAGTCAAATTTATGAAAAATATCATCGTAAAATATTTATTTTTCATCCTCTGTTTTATACACTTGTGCAGCAATGTTCAAGGTTTTTTTGGTGAAGAAGCATGACTTGATTTATATAAAAATTTAGATAAAAATTTTCAATCAAATGTTTGATCTAGTTTTCAAACTGAGCTTGTATGAACTGATTCAAGTATAAAGGATAAACTCAATAGTCTAATTAATTTAGAAGCTCAATTGAAATGATTTCCTTATAAAAATTGTATTAACAAAGACATCGCACCAAGTGAAGTTGAAGCTGTATATGAGTGAAATATCTGAGTTTTGTATGAAAAAATAAGTGATACATGCAAAAATGCAAGTGGAAATATAGAAAACTCTACTCTTAGTTTTATTCAAAATGTTATCAGAAAACATTACATAGATTCTTTTGAGCGTGCTCAACAAAAAGTAGAAATCATTTGAGATATTTCATCTTTATGAATATATTCAGATGGAAATTTAGATAATTCAGCATTTGATATTATTGATGATTTAGAAAAAGTAAATGATATTATTTTTGCCAGTAAATTTACTTACAACGGAAGTGAATCTGGAGGTTTTCAAGATTATTTTGATAAAATTAATGACGATAAAAAAAGAGAAGTTTTACAAAATACAACTGACATAAGTGTTTTTAAAGAATTAAATGATTGAGAAAAAGCATTCAACCCAGATAATTGAGGAAATTTTTTAGAAAATCTCCTCCAAGCAAATCAGCATAACTCAAATATTTGTGTAGATCCAAGCTCTTGAAATCATTGACTAGATATAAGTTTTCTCGGTGATTTTGATTTATGAGATAATTCTGCAAACTTAGAATTGATTCAAGATTTAGAAAATGCTCAAAACCCAGAAGTATTTAGCTGAAGTCAGAATAATAATTCAGCTGTTGATTTAGTTTGAAATTATCAAAAAGTAAATGATAATGCCATGTGGCCTTGTGATAGTTTTTACTGTATTACTGTAAATTTTAGAACATATAATCATCAGCTTTTATGATGATGAGATAATATAACGATTGAATATCTTATAGATAGATCTAATCAACACTTATCTAAATTTGCAAATGCGAGTTTAATCCCCGCAAAAATGACAACAAATAATTTTGAATTATGATTATCAAATCTTAATTTAAGCGAATTATTTCATATGAGTTTTCAAATTCAAACAAAACCAGTTCCTATCTTATCTCTCAAAAAAGACGAAAAGAAAAAAGAAACTGATAAATATTCTTCAAATGCATTATTAGAAAAATATTACAAAGCCTATTGATTGGATTATAAAAGAAGAAATGATTTAGATAATTTCACAAAAAATAAAGAAGAATTAGCTTCAATTATCCAATCTACAGATTCAAGTATAACTGAAGCTCAACAAAGAATTAATAGTCTAGAAACAACTCTTGCAGAAAAAGACGATGAAGTAGCGATTATGAAAAAAGATATATCAGAAAAATTTACACAAGAAAATTTATGAGAATTTCATAATCAACTCATAGAAATAAATAATTTTACTAAATCTATAACTGAGTATGCAA
The DNA here is from genome assembly GCA_965656795.1 of Patescibacteria group bacterium. Classification (GTDB taxonomy): domain Bacteria; phylum Patescibacteriota; class Gracilibacteria; order BD1-5; family UBA6164; genus CAJXJP01. Next base: position 41,803 of record CBFHLZ010000001.1, on the reverse strand, counting down.
ATACTCTTTGAGATTTAATCAAAGCTATGGATAAAATTAAAACTAACGGTTAAAAATGAAAAAAATATTATTATTTTTCATCCTCTGAATATATATATTCTTCCCTGCAATGAGTTTTGCTGATCAGGGTTCTTCAAGTTGTCCTATTTCAAACTCAAATGCTCAAGTATTTACTGATTATATTAAAAATGTAAGAACACTCGTTACTAATGTAAATAATCACTTAAGTGAAAACACTCCGAGTGATTCAAAATTTGAAAAAACAACCAGCGATATTTCAAGGATTTTTTACCAAGCTGTAACTTGGGATGGATATTTCTTAGATTTTGATTATTATATTATTTCTCCTCTTTTTAATGAACTACCAAGTCAAATGAAAAGAGATGTAGAGTTATTAGAATCAGAAACTAATTGATTAAGAAAATATCTCAAAACTATTACAAAATCTGGTTATTCAAATATAAACATCCCAAAGGAAACTATTTGTAAATGAATTGAAAACTGTGATTTCACATGAAGTGCTGGAAGTATTATTTGAGATGTAATTGTAAATAATATTCAACTTACTAATTATTTAAAAGAAATATTAGTAAGTGAACGTTCTGACTTTTCAACTCAAGTAAAATTATTACCAATGGATTCATCAAGTTTTACACAAAAATTGGTAAAAAATTATTGAGTAAATGCAAGAAGTCAATGTAGTCAAGATGACTGAGAATTTTGAAAAAGAATAGATAATGCAATTGATGCAATTTCTTTAAATAACCAAGAAGGTAAAGATGGAATAAAAAAGTGGAGAGAGGCTTGGAATCTACTTTTATGAGCAGTAAGTGGCGAAACTGATCAACAATTAGAAAAAAAATTATTGCAAAAAGAGCTCGCACGCCAGTGACTTTCAACAAACCAACAAGCTATTTTACTTCAAAATTTAGAAGATTTTAATAAAAATTGATTCTATAGCTTAGAGAATAATTTTATAACAAATACAGCAAAATGAATTAAAGATGCTGCTATAAAAATACAAGATGGTTTTTCTAAAGCAACTGATGGTTTATTTAATGAAGAAAAAACTCAAGAAATAAATCAACAAAAATCAATTTGACTTACTGACTTTAATACGTTAAATGAGAATGAAGTTATCACAGAAACCATAAAACAGAGATTAGATAATGTCTATTCTTTGAATAAATCATTTCTTGCAATAAATGATTATCAAACCAATAGTATCATTTGAGAACTTATTGATATTCATACAAATATTGAACTATCTACAGATACACTTTTGGAAAAATGTGAACTTGCTGTAAAAGTATGTAACTCACAATGATACTGAGATGGAAACTGTGGAACATGTAAATAATACACACTAAACAAAATATAATATGTGAAGAAAATTACCAAAACCTCTTTCTTATAAAGAGTTAGAACAAATGAGAAAAAATGCTAGAGTACACAAAAAAGTTTTAGATACAATTCGTGAAGTCGTAAAACCTGGTATGACAGCTGGAGAAATTGATAGACTTGCTGGAAAAATAACTCGTGACGCTGGAATGATTTGTGCATTTCGTGGTCAATATGGATTCCCTGGAAATATTTGTATTTCTGTAAATGATGTTATTGCTCACGGAGTTCCTTATGATGATTTAGTTTTTAAAGAATGAGATCTCGTAAACTTTGATTTTTGAGTAAAAGATAAACAACTTGGAATTTATACTGATTCAGGAATTACTCTTGTAATAGGTTGAGAAGATAAAAATCCACTCGGAGCTGATATGATTGAAGTAACAAAAAAAGCTTTATATGCAGGAATTTCAAAGGCAAGAGACGGAAATACTATTGGTGATATTTGAGCTGCTGTACAAGAAGTAATTGATGCTTCTCCTTATCACATAGTTCGTGATTTATCAGGACATGGAATCGGAAGAAAAGTTCACGAAGAACCATATGTATATAACTACGGGACTCCTGGAACAGGATTAAAACTCAAAGCTGGGATGACTATTGCCATTGAACCATTAATCGGTGAAACTTCAGGAGAAATTTTCCAAGAAGAATGAAGAGATGATATCTTTGTTGCCGACGGAAGCCTTGGATGCCAATACGAACATTCTATTCTTATCACTGAAGGTGAAGCTGAAATAATTATATAAAAAAAAGAGAAAATATATTTTCTCTTTTTTTTATTTTATATTTTATATTTTTTTCTTACACTAGTTCACATAATAAATATTATTTTCACACAATATGAATTTTAAACAAGCACATGATAATTTCTTAGATTATTTAGAAGTTATTAAAAATCAATCTCCTAAAACTGTTGAACAGTACGATAGACATTTACGTAAATTTTGAGAATATTTAGAAGATAAAAATATCGATTCTTACAATTTTGATATCCAAAAAATTGATCTAAAAATAGCAGATTGATTTAGAACTTATATTCACAAAAATGCTAAAAAAATTCTTTCAGTCAAAACAGCAAACGCGTACATGATTACTCTGAGAAGTTTTTTGAAATATTTAGAAAAAAAATGATTTAAAAGTCTTTCCCCTACAGCAATTGATTTAATCAAAGCTGAAGATAGACAAGTTGAATATCTCACTACTGAAGAATTAGAAAGATTATTTGAAAAACCTGATACAAATACAGTCATTTGAACGAGAGATTTAGCGATTATGGAATGTATTTATTCCACAGGATTGAGAATATCAGAACTCACAAATCTCAATAGAAAGGATATAAATCTTAAAAGAAAAGAATTTGCCGTTCGTGGGAAATGAAAAAAAGTAAGAAGTGTTTTTCTTACAAAACATGCTGCAACTTTGATAGAAAATTATTTAGAAAAAAGAACAGATAATTTAGAGCCTCTATTTATTAGACATAATATTAAGATCCAAGATATTGATAATTTTGAAAACGAAAAAGTGAGACTTTCTCGTTTTTTCATAACAGCAATGGTAAAAAAATATGCAGAAAAAGCTTTTATCCTCAAAAATATTTCAGCCCATACACTCAGACATAGCTTTGCCACTACACTTTTAAATGCATGAGCAGATTTAAGAGCCATCCAAGAAATGCTTGGTCATGCAAGCATAACAACTACTCAAGTATATACCCATGTTGCTAATCCGAAATTAAAAGAAATACATAACAAATTTATGAAATAAAAAATATAAAAAAGAAGATATGCTAAATTATAGCAATATCTTCTTTTTTCATTTCGAAAATTAAATCTTTTCTTTCGAAAATTAAATGATAATTCACATCTTTTACCTTTGTTTCATCATACACTTGAATAACTTTTTTATCAGGATTTACAAAATAAAAATCTTTATTTTTATCTAAGTGGAAACTAATTCAAAAGTCTGAACTGGTATCTCACATTCCACCTAAAACTCCAGTGAGGATATCTTTTTGTTGTAAAAGTTGGATGAATTTTGATTTATGAGGTGCTCACCAAAGTGGCGTTAATACGAAAGTATGAATATTTATTTTTGTACCAAATCAATAAATATTATTAGCAGCGGCTGGAGAAATATTTTTTTCGATATATTCTTTGAGTATTTCTAAATAAATATCAAAAATAAAATTTGGTGCTCCAGAAATAAACATAAATTTTTTTCCAGAATCTAAAACTTCTTTGAGTTTTTGAAATGAAAATCTATATGGATTTACCTTTTCTTTTTGCCTGAAACTATTTTTTAAATATATCTTATATTCTTGCCAAGAAACTAATTGTCTATGTTTTATGAGTAAATAAATACCTGCGTGAAGGTATTCTGAGAATGGAACCTCTTTATTGTAAGCTTGTTTTTCTAAAATATCAAAGTATTGTAAATCTTTAAGAAACTCTGAATATTTATTTACATCATATTGTAAAATATCTTGTTTTTTTACAAATTTCACAAATAACGAAAAAGCTTCTTTTTGTAGCGTTCCTCTAAAAAAAGTTCCATCTAAATCAGATAAAAAATATTCTCATTTTGGTAATGTATCTATTTTTTGTGTGTAATATTCTTCTTGTAAAAAATCTTCACAAAATGATATTCATAAAATTTCTAAAATATCTTTTTTATTATTTTTTGATTTTAATTCTTCAATTGCAGACTGTAATTCCATAAGAAACATTTAAAAAATAATTCCTCCCAGTTTTTAAGTATAAAAGATTTTTCAAAAAAAGAAAATTTACTATAATAAAAGTAATAATATTTAAGATTATATTGAGAATGAAACTAATAATTGGTTTATGAAATCCATGAGAAAAATATACACTTACCAGACATAATGTAGGATTTTTATTTTTAGACTATTATAAACAAAAAAATAATTTTTGAGAATTTCAATTTGAATCAAAATTTAAAGCTGAAATTTCAAATGGAACCTATGAATGAGAAAAATGTATTCTCGTAAAACCTCAAACCTTTATGAATCTAAGTGGTGAATCTGTACAAAAAATAGCACATTATTATAAAGTAGAAAAACAAGATTGGATTGTAATGTATGATGATATAAGTTTAGATTTTTGAAAAATTCGCTTCAGAGAAAAATGAAGTGCAGGAGGTCAAAATGGAATAAAAGATATTATTTCTAAATTTGATCAAGAGTTTAATAGAATAAAAATTTGAGTCTGACAAGATAAAAGATATGATTTAAGTGATTGGGTTTTATCAAAATTTTTAGAAGAAGAACAAATAGATTTAGATAACGAAATATTTCCTGAAGTGGAATCTTTATTACATGAAAAATTTTAATATGGATAATAAAAAAATCTATGTAATCTGAGCTTGATGAATTTGAGTTTCAGCAATTGCAAGATATTATAATGAAAATTGATATGAGGTTTTAGCGAGTGATTCAACACAGTCTCAACTCACTGACACATTACAATCAGAATGAATAAATATCTTTATTTGAGCTGATAAAAATAGAATCGATAACAGTATTCAAAAAGTTATTTACACTGAAGCCGTAGAAACTTCTCAAGAAGAAATAGCAAAAGCTATAGAACTTTGAATTCAAATCCAAACATATCCTGAAGCACTCGCAGAAATTGCGAATAATAAAAGACTCATAGCCGTTTGTGGAACACATGGAAAATCTACAACTACGAGTTTAGTAAGCATTATGATGAAAAATTCACAAGCTTGAATAAATGCAGTTATTGGAACCTTATTAAAAGAATTTAATGGGAAAAATACACATTTTTCTGATAGTGATTTTTTTGCGATCGAAGCTTGTGAATACAAAAGATCATTTTTAAAATATACGCCTGAATTTCTCATTATTACCAATATAGAAGTTGATCACCTTGATTATTACAAAGATGAAAAAGACTATATTTCAGCATATAATGAAATGATTGATAATGTAAAACCTGGTGGTTATGTAATTTATAATGGACAAGATAAAAATTGTCTACAATTAAAAATTAGAGAAGATTTAAAATATATAAATCTTTGAAATTGTGAATATATTCAACAAAATAATCATCATAAAATACCTCAAATAAATATGCAAGTTCCCGGGAATCATATATTATTTGATGCTCATTTAGCCTATTGTTTAGGGAAAATTATAAATATCCCTGAACAAGAAATAATTTCAAGTCTAGAAAAATATTCCGGAGTATGGAGAAGAATGGAAATATTATGAAAAACTCAAAATAATAATATTGTGTATAGTGATTATGGACATCATCCTACAGAAATCATCCTCACACTCCAAGCAATTAAAAATAAATATTCTCATAAAAGAATTATAACTATTTTTCAACCTCATCAATACAGTAGAACTATCGAATTATTAGAAGATTTTAAAAAATCTTTTGTAGATACACACACTCTTGTAGTTCCAAATATTTATGAATCAAGAGATTCAAAAGAAGATATTGAAGCTATGAATGCACAGATATTTTTAGATTCTATACAACACGATGACAAAATACACTGAGTAAATTTAGAATATACTCAAAAAATTATTTCTCATTTAGATGAAAAATATTCTCAGCAAGCAGTTATTATATTACTGTGAGCTGGAGATGTTGATAATTTAAGGTATTCAATAGATTTTATAAAATAAAAAAATAAGTTCCCGGGAAATTTCCCGGGAACTTATTTTTTTATTATTTTTTCATTCCGATAAATGAATTTTTATTTTTTGATGTTTTTGCGAGTAATATGAGTAATACTCTAGAAATCCACATTGCAGAAAATAGAGAAACAACTATACCAATAGCAAGCATAAAACCAAAACCTTTAATCATATTTACACCAAATACAAACAGTATAAGTGCTACAATTAAACCAGTAAAATTTGAATCCCAAATAGCTGACCAAGATTGTTTAAACCCAACGGTTGTTGAATCAACAAGGTTTTTACCTTTTTTAAGTTCTACTTTAATTCTTTCAAAAATAAGTATATTCGCATCAATTGCCATACCAATTGAGAGAATTAGCCCTGCAATCGAAGCAAGTGTTAACACTACTCAAAATGCCTTAATAATAGTTAAAACTAAAACAATATAGAGTAATAACGCGATACTAGCAATTAATCCAGAAAACCTATAAATACTAATCAAAAATATGAAAATAATTATAAATCCTGATATTCAAGCAATTACTAATTTTTCTAATGATTCAGCTCAAATTTTTGAATCGATTGTTTTTTCACTTGTGAGATAAATCGGAGCTGGAACAACTCAAGTATTGATATCGTTTGATAATTTTTTTGCTTCAGCTGGTGTATAAGAACCTGTAATTACTGCTTTCCCTGTAAGAATTGGTTGATTTACATTTGGAGCAGTTAAAAGTTCACCTCAAACAAAAATAGCAATTTGTTGTCCTGATAATCTTGTAGTTAATTCACCAAATATTTTTGCACCTTCAGTATTAAATACTAATTCAACCATTGGATTAAAATTTTGGTCATATTGAACCGATGAAGTAACAAAATATTTATCATTTAATATTCTTCCTTGGCTATCAGTAGCTGGCTTCCAACTTGATGGTTCTTTAGAAACAAAAATATATTCGTATACTGTACCTTTTAGTTCTCATAATATTAAATACCCATTTTCAGTTTCTATGATTTCTTTTGATTTTAATTCATCGATTTTATATAAATCTCAAATATTTCCTGATTCTCAAATTTCTACATTTTCATAATTGTTTTGAAATTTTTCTGCAGTAAGTGAAAATTTATATTCAGAAGTTTCAAGTTCTTCAACTACATCTGTAGCAATTTGATATCTTTGCTCGATATCTTCTTGTGTTATTTCATTTCTAATTTCTTTGAATTCGATTTTTACCACTTTTCAAATAGCTTCTTTTGCTCTTTGAATATTTTCATTATTTTCAAAACTAGAATTTCCTTTTAATGGGATTTGAACAATAATATGTTTTTCTCCAGCATATGTAGCAGTTGTGATTACTGAATCATTAATTTTAAGTGTTTCAACTCTTTTATCAATAATAGATTTTAATCCTTCTACAATTTCATTTTCACGAGCATTATTATACCCTTCTTCTTGAGAAGCTTCTGATAAATCAACTTTATAATCAAGTTCAATTCCACCTTGAAGATCAAGACCCAGTCTATAATCTTTTCCAGTAAATGGCATTTGAATACCATAATTTGCCCATGGAAAAATATAAACAAATAATAATCCTCCAGTAATGAGAATAAATAATAATCTAAATAACAAATTTTTCATAAAAATAACAACAAAAATTAAATACGATTTTTTCGCAATATTACACAAATTATAAGAAAATATTCTAAAAGTAAATTTTTTATTTATATTTCCACAAAAAAGTACCGGTAACCAATTGGTTCCGGTACTAAAATTTTCACTATTTTATTTTTCTTCTTTTCTATACGACATAACTGTTTCTCAATCTTTTTTATTTGCTAATTGTCCACAAGCTGCATCAATATCGTCTCACATGGTATGACGAATAGTTGAAACTACTCCATATTTTTCAAGTATTTTTTGAAATTTTTCGATTACAAATCTTGGAGTTGTTGTATATCAGTCAGAACTTGTACCTTCTCAAGCATTATATGGAATAAAATTAACGTGTGCTAATTTCCCTTTTAATAATTGCCCTAATTCATCAGCAAGTTTAATGTGATCATTTACACCATTAATCATGATATATTCGTAAAAAATTCTTTTATTTGTTTTTTCTACATAATTATCTAGTGATTTCATAAGTTTTTCAAGTGGCCAAGTGTGATCTACTGGCATTATTGAACTTCTCACTTCATCATTTGGAGCATGAAGCGAAATTGCGAGTGAAGTTTGAGGGAAATCATTCGTAAATTTATCAATCCCTGGAACAATCCCACAAGTAGAAACCGTTACTCTTCTATTTGCAATAGCAATTTTCTTTTGATGTGTAATAAATTCAATTGACGTTTTTAATCCATCGTAATTTAGAAATGGTTCTCCCATCCCCATATAAACAACATTTCTTAAAAAATCTCCTTCATCGTTTAATAAACTACAAGCATAATATACTTGTTCGATTATTTCTTCTGGATCAAGATTTCTTTTTAAACCAAGTTTCCCAGTTGCACAAAATGTACAAGCCATAGGACACCCAACTTGGCACGAAATACAAAGTGTATTTCTCCCAGATCTGTGTCTCATAATAACTGCTTCAATAAATTCTCCTCTAGAAGTTTTAAACAAAATTTTAGTCGTTTGTCCGTCAGCAGAAGTTTTTTGAGTATCAATATCTAATGTTTTAAATACAAAATTTTCTTGGAGAATATCTCTCATTTTTTTTGGAATTGTACCAATTTCTTGAAAATCCTGAACATAATTTTTATAGATTGCATTTTCAATTTGAGCATAACGAAAAGTAGGAAAACCATTTTCCTTTAAGACTTCTTTTACTTTTGCTTCATTATGAATTGAATATTTCATTATATATTTTGTAATAATTTTTAAATTTTGGCATATTCTAAGAATAAACTTGTATTTGTAAAGGTAAAATAAATTGATAAAAAAGATTTTTTTTTTATTATATTAATATATAATTTTTAAATTTTTTTCGCATGAAAAAAAATATCCTCGCAAATTCTATTGCTGAAGCTATGGTTGTGATGTTAGTTATACTTATTGGTGTAACTGGATCGTATCAAATGTTTAGTCAATCAATAAAAACTGTTGATAGTAGTGAATACAAAATTAGAGCAATTTCAATGGCAAAAGAATGACTCGAAGCTGTAAATAATATCAGAGATACCAACTGGATTTTATTTAAATGAGATCTTCCAAATTGCTGGAATGTTTTAAATTATAATATTAGTTGTTTCAATGATACTGGAACAACTAGAGATATTAGAGAGTGAAGTTATAGGACATATATTTCTACGAATAATAGATGGATATTAGAAGATTACAGTTGAAATTTAGATTACTCAGAAAGTGCATATAGAAATCACTTCACTGTATGACTCGATGATAAATGATTTTTTACACAATCGGGATCATTAATAGTAGATGAGATTAAGCCTCCTTTTACGAGAGAAATAATTATCGAATATTTAGATGATTGAGAAAATCCTGTAAATAATACTTCCAATATTTCAAATGAACAAAAAATGAAAGTTACAGCAAAAATACAATGGGTTGATTCTGCATCAAATCAAGTGAGAAAAGTTGAAATGAGTAATATTCTCACAAATTGGGCAAATAAAAAAACCAATTAAAAAACAATCCGAAACGGATTGTTTTTTAATTGGTTTGATTTTGATTATTTTGTTGAGATGAGTTATTTTCTTGAGAATCTTGATTGAGATTTTCAGAAACTTTTCATTGAATTTCATCCATCGTAGCAAACACATCATTTTCATCAACTATATCTTTTGATTTAATAAAACCATTATTATCAACATGTTCTTCAAAAAATTCCTTTGTAGATTCTTTACAAAATTTTTCATACGCACTTGTTTCTAAATATTGAGCTTTGAGTCTTTTAAATTCATCAGCTTTTGGTTTATTATATTTTGGATCATTTGTCACTGCAGGAGAATTTTTATCAAATTTAGGATTATTCACAACATTAAATCAATAAAATTTTAGTGTATTTAAGAAACCACATTTGCTTCTATTATCATATGCTTCATGAGCTGTTGCCCATAAAGGTGTAAATATTCTTAAATAATTTTCCATTTTTTCCTCTCTACTTAAATCAGGATTTTGTAAAACTCATTCGAGTGTTTTTAATGATTGAGAAAATAATCTTTGTGATAAGGTATCAATTTTTCCATCAGTTGAAACTCTAAATTGTGTTTCACACATTCTTTCCATACCTACAAATGCTGTATTGAGTTTTTCAGAATCAAATCTCCCATCATTAATCATATCTTTTTCGATTGAATACTCAGTATCATTTGTCATTCAAACAAGATATTTATAATAATCTTTATATGTTTCTTGTTCTTGGATTTTCTTTTCATAATCTGGGTCATCTTCTTTTATTTCATCTTTTACTTTTGATAAAACAAATCAATCTTGACATTGCATCATTGGAAGAAGTTTTCCACCGTAATCATCCCAAAATTTTGCTGCTTTAAAGACTCCAGTATTTCCACTATTTTTCTTTATTTCTTTAAAGCTTTCTGCCATAGCTTTATTATTAAAGCTTTTTATGATCAGTTCTATAGTCGAATAAAACAAATCCCTACTTCCTGGAGTCATATTAAATAAAAATGTTGTATACGGAGTAGCAAATCCCCTATTTACAAAATCTTTTTTCAAAACTCATTGATTCATATCTTTTGCCATATTTGTTATGGTAAAAACAAATGGAACTTTTGCTGTTTTTATATGATCTCCATTATGATTAATTAAATTATCGAGCGCTCATGAAGAATTTACTACTTCTCCTCAAGCCATATTTCAAATAATATAATCTACTTTTCATTCAAGAGTAGCCATATCTGAAGTTTTATTTGCTCCATCTTCTTGTTCGTCTTTTATCCCTCAATTTAATGCTCAACCATAATCTTTATGAAGTTTTGACCTTCTGTTATAAGGAGCTTTTTTTTGCTCTTTTAAAAGTCTTTCCATTAATACTTCTTCGGTAAATGGAGTTGGTGGATTATTTTTATCTCCTGATCATTCACATTCAGCTTTTGTTTTTTTAAATAATTCATCATCCACTGTTCAACCAAAGGCTCTATACCAAACCCACTGATTTCTTCTATCACATAAATCTGAATAATTTTTTGGATATAAAGTTCCGTATTTTCAGACAATTGTCATCAAAGCTGCTTCTTTTTCGTATTCTTCTGAATCTTTATTTTCAATGATTTTAATTATTTTTTTCAACATAACATCAGAATCGGTATTTTTTAATTGACCAATAATTTCTTCCATTTGTTTTTTATTTTCAGCTTCCACGATTTGTTGCATAGAAGTGTATAAGTCTCATTCTTTTCATGTAAGTGAAGCTATTTTCATAGCAAGTTTTGCAGATTTTAGTTTTGATCCAGTTTCGAGTTTTTGACTTACTGCATCAAATCAAATCTTAAAAGCTCACATTAACTCAGCTATACTTGAACCACTCAGCAACCTTTTTGTAAAGCTTGATTTTTGATCAAAGTCTGAAACATTTTCTTGATCTGGGACTTCATAATCCTTTACAGAATGTGGAATTAATCCATTTTGGATAATTTGTTGATACATATCACTTAATCCAATATGTTTTCCATTTTTATTTACTACTAATGTTTCGTTTTCTCATTTTTCTCTTTCTTTTTTAGTTCTTTTTTTATACTCTCCTGTGATATATTCTCAATGAGAAACATCATCACAATAAATACTTTGATTAGATGAAGCTGATTCAGAAATAAAATAATTATATTCTATTTCATTTTTATCACTTCAACCGATTATTTTTCCGTTTTTTATTTTTAATCATTCAAATTTTGATGAAATTTCATGATTTCCATTTTGAAGTTTATTGAGAAGATCTTCAGGTGACTGAACTGTTTCAAACCTTTTACATTCATATTGTTTAAAACGATCTATAAATTCTTCATAACTCATCGCATCCCCTGTATCTAAAATAACAGGAAGTGTTTTTGTATCATCAAAAGTTACATCAAACGAAGTTCATTTTGCTTCTGAATTTCAAATAATAAATGATGTTATATCGATATCTACATCTTTATTTTCTGAATCTAATTCATTTAAATAATCTTTACATTCTTGTTTTGATGAAATATTTTCTAACTCTTCAACAGCTTCAATATCATCATTTTCTTCGAGATCTTTTTGAGAAATAATTTCAAAAAAATCATTATTATTTAAAGCTGAGTTATTATTATTTGTAATTTTATTACTCAGAACTTCTAAATAATCAATAAACTGAATATATGAAACTCTTTTTGTTGCTCCAGGTTTATTTGGACGAATTTTTCACATATGAGAAGTTTCTTTTAATTCTACTCATGCTGATTCTGCAATTGTCCCTGTATTTAAACTCGTGATTTTTACAAAATTATGCATCTGAGTAGATTCATTCCAAGTTTTTATAAACATTCACTCTTGGGCAATTTTAAAAGATTTTTTAATATCTGGATGAATATTATTATTTTCTTGAATAAAACTTTTCAACACATCCGGATATTTATCTTTTGAAGTTTCATCAAGTTTATTCGTTATATCAGCTCTATGAGTGTAAGATTCTTTATTTTTTTTGAATTTAGAATCAAAATATTTTAGAAAATCATCTGAGGCAATAAGTTTTTCAAAATCGTTTGTATCTATTTTATCTAAATCTAGAGGAAGATAAAATGATGTTTTATCAATTGAGTCAATAATATCATCAATTTCATCTTGAGAAAGATTTATATTCTGAGGAATAGAGTTTTGAATAATTTTTCTCACTTGATCAGTACCTAAGAGTCAAATATCTTCTAAAATATTTACTGGAATATCTCTGAGAAATGTTTTTAAAAATTGTTTTTTTTGTTTTTCATTACAAAAAGTGAAAAAATCTTTTATATTTTTATCAAAATCTGGATTATGAATATCTACAAAGTAATTTTGTACAGCTGCTAAATCTATTCCATTTGCTTGTGCTTTTTGAATATCTTTTTTTGATATACTAAAATTTGCAAAATAATCTTCTTGATTTTTTTCCACTAAGTCATCTGGAGATTTAATAATTTTATTTCTTTTTAAAAAATCAATTCTAGATTTTTGTGTATCTAAAATTTTAGCAATTTCTTCTTGAGAAGATTTTGCCAATCCTGAAACAATAGATTTTTTTTGATCCACAGAAAAATCATAACTATCTACAAAAATTTCTTCTGCTGTTTTGAGTGATTGTTTTATTGAAGCAGTTTTTTTAACAACTTGAGTGATTACTTGTTGTTCTATATTTTTCTTTTGCGCGTCCGTATAATTTACAAAATCATTTGAAATACTAGCATATTTTTTTGAATTTATATTTAAAAAAGAAATATAATCATCAAAATGTATTCCTTTTTGATTAAAATAATTCATATTTTTTGCGATTTTACTCGTGATAAAATCTTTTTGTGAACTTGCGATTAACTGACTCAAATCCTCATGTTTGGTTGCTTTATTGTTGCTTTCGTGATTATTTGGTGCATTATTAGCCATACAGTGTACTTAAATATTATTTGTTTTATTATAACAGTTTTGCGAAAATATTGCAAAAAAATAATTTTTTAAATTTACAAAAAAAATAATTCTTTTAAAATGTCTATAAATATAATTTAAAAATAAAAAATAATGCTAATTATTGGGATTTTTGTTTCGCTTATAGTTTTTTCTATAATTGTAATTTTACATGAACTATGACATTTTAGTGCAGCAAGATTTTTTTGAGTGAAAGTTGATGAATTTTGACTTGGAATTCCACCAAAAGCAAAAAAAATATTCACAGATAAAAAGTGAACTCAATATACTTTAAATTGGCTTCCACTTTGAGGTTTTGTAAAACTTGTTTGAGAAGCTCCAAATACATTTTATGTGTATGACGAAAATAAAAAACTCTATAATAATCTCGATTTAGAAAAAGATTTAACTCAAGAAAAACCCGTTTATTATAAAGATGGAACTGAAATTTGAGAACTCCAAAGACAACAGATTTTAAAAGCTCTTCAAGACAATCAAGCTCCGTATAATCTTGCGAATAAACCTTCGTGGCAACAAGCAATTATTATTTTAGCTGGAGTTTTTGTGAATTTTTTACTCGCGTGAATTATTTTCTCTGTATTATTTTTTATCGGAATTTCTCCAATTTGAATAAATACAAAGCTTGAAACTGATTTACCAGTAAAACTCATCCCAAATTATTCTCAAGCGATAGAATCTGGAATCTTACAACAAAACCCAGGTGTGACCTTACAACCAGTTGAGTGATCAATTGCGCAAAATTCTTGAATTAACATATGAGATAATATTGTTGCTATTAATAATCAAGAAATAACATCTGCAGAAAATTTTATTGAAACAATAAATAATTCTGCAGATAAAAAAGTAATTCTAGAAATAGTAAATCCTTGTCCGATTTGTCCAGCATGAGCCCAATGTAAACCTTGTGATTCTGCTATAAAAACAGTAGAAATTACACCAGATAGTGATGGGAAAATCTGAGCATATATTTCAGAAAATATTGAGTATAACAGAGATTTTGAATATAAATATTGAGTTTTAGAATCTATTAAATATTGATTTAGTGAAACATATTATCAATCACTTTTAACGTTTCAATGAATTGGAACTTTAGTGAAAAAAATCGTGACTCCGGAAACTCCTATTGAAAGACAAGAAGCTATTAAACAAGTGAGTGGGCCGATTGGAATTGTAGATTTTATTACTGATTCTTTGAGTTCGTGAATTAAATTTATGTTTATTATTACAGCTATAATCAGTATAAATTTATGAGTATTTAATCTCCTCCCAATTCCAGCACTTGACGGATGAAGATTTATATTTATAACTATTAACGGAATAATAAAAAAAATATTTTGAAGAAAAGCAATTCATGCTGGACTAGAAAATATTATTCATGTAAGTTTTTTTATACTATTAATTGCATTAAGTATTTTAATAGCGTATAATGATATTATAAAAATTATAAATTCTTAAAAAGATTATGTTAGAAAACAATTTAGTCATCCAAAGAGCGATGAATTATGTAAATCAACTCTTAATTCCTTTAGAGGATCATTATTATCACCACTATGAACATGCATTAGACGTCATGCAAAGAGCTATTTATTTGGCAAAAAAGGAAGGTTTAAGTGATGATGATATTGAGATATTAGCACTTTCAGCGATATTTCATGATACATGATTTATTATCCAATATGATAAAAACGAACCAATTTGAGCAAAAATTGCACAAAATTATTTAAAAATGATGATGTATGATAGAGAAAAAATAAATCTCATTGAACAGATTATTTTAGCAACAGATCCAGATTATAAAACTCCTCAAAATATTTACGAAAAAATTATCAAAGATGCAGATTTAGATAATTTAGGAAGAAATGACTTTTGGGATAAAGCAAATGATTTGAATAAAGAAAGGGAAGCTATAAAAAAAATAAAAATTAAAGACCCAAATTGGAAACATGGAACAATTGAATTTTTAGCAGAACATAAATACTATACAAAAACTCAACAATACGAAAGAAATCATTCTAAAAAAGAAAACAAACAAAGGCTACAAAAAATGGTGGAAGAATTTGAAAAAGATGGAATTTAAATTTCATCTTTTTTTTGATTTATTTATTTTCTCAAGTCATCTGATAAAAAAGGAAAAAATAGTAATTTGATTTTTACAAAAAAAATCATAAAATCCTAGCAAATTTTAATTACAAAAAATAATAACAAATGTTTGATTTTGATTTACAAAATACTGACCAATTTGCCAGAGCCGGAGAATTTGAAACTCCTCATGGAAAAATAGAAACACCTATTTTTATGCCCGTTGGGACAAAAGCTACGGTAAAATGAATTACCAATGAAGATTTAGATGAAATGTGAGCTCAAATAATTCTCAACAATACCTACCATTTATACCTAAAACCAGGTGACGAAATTGTTGCGCATTTTTGAGGAACACATAAATTTATGAATTACCATAAACCTATTTTGACTGATAGTGGTTGATTTCAAGTTTTTTCTCTTGGACAAACTCGTGAATGAAAATCTTTAGTAAAAATAACAGAAGATGGAGTTCATTTTAGAAGTTTTATTGATGGATCAAAACATTTTTTTACTCCTGAAAAAGTAATGGATATTCAATCAAATATTGGTGCAGATATTATTATGGCATTTGACGAATGTGCACCTGGAACTTCTGATTGGAATTATGCAAAAGCAGCTATGGATAGAACACACAGATGGGCAAAAAGAAGTCTTGATCAAGTAGAAAAAAATAATGAAATCAGAGCAAAAGATGGCAGACATCCACAAGCACTTTTCCCTATTGTTCAATGAGTTACCTATGAAGATTTGAGAACCCAGTCAGCTGAATTTATTTCAAGTTTAGATACTTCTTGAATAGCTATTTGAGGATTATCTGTATGAGAATCTAAAGATGATATGTATAGAATCTTAGATGTTTTGAAAACAAAACTTCCTGAAAATAAGCCAAGATATCTCATGTGAGTTGGAACTCCTGAAGATTTAATCGAATGAATTTATAGATGAATTGATATGTTTGATTGTGTTTTACCGACTCGTTTAGGAAGACACTGAGTTGCATTTTCTCATACTGGAAATATAAAAATTACAAATAAAAAATTTCAACTCGATAAAAATCCACTTGATCCGGATTGCGATTGTAAGGTTTGTAAAAATTTCACAAAATGATATTTAAGACATTTAATGCAGGAAAATGAAATTTTATGAATGCAAAACCTTTCATATCATAATTTATATTTCCTCATAAATCTCACAAAAAAAGCAAGAATTGCGATTAAAGAAAATAAATACGAAGAATTTAGAGAAAAATTTTGGGAAAAATACAAAGATGGAAAAATGATTAATAAAAAATAAAAAACAATCCCGGGAATATTTCCCGGGATTGTTTTTTTTATGAAAATAATTTTTTTATTTTATTTTTTATAAAAATTTATATAATAACACTATATTTTATATAGTTAATATTTTTTCAACTATGTTTTCATGAATAATTCAAGCAAAAGCTAAAATTTTAGAAAAAAAAGGTGGTGATTTTACAGTAGAAAATCATTTTAATGAACCTTTAGAAATTGGTGAAAGTATTGCTCACGATTGAGCTTGTATGACTATTACTTCTTGGGATAAAGAAAAATATAGTTTTTTTGTCATGGAAGAATCTCTTGATAAAACAAATCTCTGAGAAAAAGATACCAATCATTATTTCAACGTAGAAAGAAGTTTAAAACTTTCTGATGCGGTAAATGGTCATTTAGTAACTGGTCATATTGATTCAACTGGAAACGTTATAAAAATAGTTACTCATGATGATGAATCTGTAGAAATTTTTGTAGAGTTTGATTCAAAATTTAAAAATTATATTATTGATAAATGATCAGTAACGATTAATGGAGTTTCACTTACTGTTTGCGCAAATTGAGATAACTTCGTGAGTGTTTCAATAATTCCACATACACAAGAAGTTACTAATTTAGGACTTTTAGAAGTTGGAAATAGAGTAAATTTAGAATTTGATATGATTGGAAAATATATCAATAAAATTTATGGAAATAAATAATTTCTCTCATTAAGATAAAAAAAAGGTTGAAATATATTCTTATAATAATTACTTAAATAAAATATTATTATGTCTCATTATACACTACAAAAAGCAGATTACTCAACACTTGATAAAAATATCAAAGTCGCTATAATAACTGCGCAATTTAATCTCAATTACACTCAACAATTAGAAGACGTAAATGTAGATTTTTTAAAAAATGAAGGTTTTGAAAATATTGACACCTATCAAGTTCCTGGTGCATATGAAATACCAGGATTAGCAAAACAAATTTTAGAAAAAAACAAAGCAGATCTTATTATATGTTTAGGTGTAGTTATTAAATGAGATACTCCTCATTTTGACTATGTATGTGATCACTCAGCCAGTGGAATAATGAGTTTAGTGATATCATATAACACACCAATAATGAATGGGATTTTGACATGCTTAAATGAACAACAAGTTATAGAAAGAATTAAACCTGTATATAGTTTATCTGGTCTAAACACACTTGTGGCATATAACCAAGTATAAAAAAATGGTAAAAATTATAAAAGCTGAAGTAATTCATGGGAAAAAACTTTGAAGACAACTCGGCTTCCCTACAGCAAATCTAGAAATTCAAAAAGATATTATTGAACCTTGAGTATATAAAGTAAATATTATTCACAAGAAAAAAATATATCAAGGTGCTGCTTCATATTCATCTGAAAAATGATTACTAGAAGTACATATTTTTCATTTTGATAAAAAAATATATTGAGATAAAATTAAAGTGATTATTTTTGATAAAATCAGAGATAATAAAAAATTTAATTCTCTTGATGAATTAAAGGGCCAAATAAAAATTGATATTATTACTATCAAAAATATCAAAGATTATGTATTAACATTTTGAACTTTTGATCATGTTCATGCTGGTCATGAATACTATTTGAAAAAAGCAAAAAGATTTTGAGATAGACTTGTTACAATAGTTGCTACTGATAAAAATGTAGAAAAATTTAAAAGTAACGGTCCAAAATATCCACTCACAAAAAGAATGCAAGATGTAAAAGATTTACAAATTGCCGATATTGTAAGCCCAGGAAATGAAGATAATCCACTTATTTGGCTCAAACTATATATGCCAAAAGTTATCTGTCTTTGATACGATCAAAATAGTTTTACTCAAATGCTCGAAGAGTATATTCAAAAAGAAAATCTCGATATTTTTATAAAACGTCTTAAACCATATAAATCAGAAATATATAAATCTTCTTTATTAAAAGATACATAAAAAAAATCCCTTTCGGGATTTTTTTTATTTATTTTATTTTGAAAAATACTTTATAACCAAATGGTAACTCTTTTTGTAAATATGCTGTAAGTAACTGCATATCAGCTACAATATTAGGATTTTGTAATAAATAATTTTTTATAGGAAGTAAATATGGATAATTTTTATTATCTACTTTGTTTTCTTCTATCAAATTAAGAACTTTATTATAACAATAAATCCTTTTTTGTGTACGAGAAATTTTTTCTCCATCTTCATACCCATCATAATTTACTCAAGCCATAGCAAGATATTCTACATAATCTTGAGGAGATTTAGATGATTTAATATATGTTTCACGAGCTGCCATGAGACATTTACTATCACTTGAAATTAATTCTAAATCAGTTGAAGTAAAGGTATACAATAATGATTCAAAACGTTTTGTGAGATTTCTTCTAGGATCTTTATCAATCGTAGCAGCGTTGAGATCTACTAAGAAATATTCTAAACCAAGTTCTTTCATATTTTTAACCGTAGCATTTGGATTTCATGCTAAAATATATGAATCAAATTTCATAACAAGAGAATCTTCAAAAAGTCTCGAATTATTTTCAGAAATATAATATTTTAAAAATGTTCAAATTCTATAAATTTTTTTATCATTTTTAAATTCTTCACTTGGATAAGAAATACCTGTATAAATATTTTCTAAACTTTTAGAAATTTCAGGATGAATTTCTGTCAAATTTTTAGAATTTCTCATTTGTCTGAGCACTTCTTCAATTTGATCAATATTATAAATATCTATTTTTTGGTATTCTCATGGAGATTTAGTTTTCTTGTTTTGTTGATTGAGTAATTCTATGTAATTCGCTACTTTAGAATCCAAAGCATTTTCTATAAAATCTTTGTGTTTATCTGGATGAATATTTGTATGAAATAATATTTTTAAATAATCTGGATTATATAAATACGGTGCCTCTATACTGGTAATATTTCATATTTTGAAGTCTTTATATCCAGCTGATTGTAAATTTGAAATACTATGTGGAACTACTGACATAATAAAATATGTCAAAATAACCCCCATAAATGATAGACTAATAATTGCTTTTGATTGTTTTATTTCTTGATTATCATCAACATGAAAACTCATAGCATAATATAAACCAAATCAGATGATTAAAAGTAAATTAAAATACATCACAATCCCATACCAAACAACTCCATAAGCCGAAATAGTCCACAAGAAAATATAAATAAGTGAAAATACAAAATTATATTTTAAAATAGTAGTTCTTTGAGATTCTTTAAGACTCAGCATGAGTATAAAAAATGGTATCAAAAATCAAATCAGTAGTATGAGATACCCGACTGGAAAAGTAAACATTCCAAAGAAACTTTGAAATAATTCACGTGTTACTGGTATGAAAAATAATAATATTTCAAATATAAATATTCCTGCAATTGGGATTATACGTGAATCTCTTCTCACTGGGAGAAATAATAAAACCAATGGAAGTAACGCAAAATATAGATATGAAATATCTGTAAATTCTCCTTTTTGATTTTCCTGCATTGATAAATTATAAGGCAACCAAATCCAGTTATTTACTCATTGTTGATACCCTAAGTATCTTCCCCAATCTTCATTTCATGTTGATCATGTTGCTGATAGAGAAAATTTTTCTTGTTCTTGTTGTTTTACTTCTAATTCTTCTTGAGAATATATTGTAGAATAATCAACTTCTGCTCTTTGTGGTTCTCATGAAATAATTTGACTTATTCAAAAACCATCACTAGAAGATAAATTTTGAATTCACCAAGGGGTAATTGCAATAATTATACCAATAAATACAGCTAAAATTTTTCACAAAAATAATTTTATTTTATCAGAATTTTTGAAAAAACTTATTGATAGAGCAAATATTCATCATATTAAACATATAATTGAAAATACATTTATAGTTTGTTGATTTTCAGTAGAATAGACAATATTCATATAATCCCAAAGTCAGAGTTTTGTAAATAATCATACAAAAACTCATAAAAATCAAAACAATCAAATATATGATAAATATGAGAAAAATAATACTCAAAATACTCATAAGATGAGTAATAATGAAGTTACTTTAATAGTAAAAGTAAATCAAAGTACAAATCAAATAATAATAAATATTATAATATTTGAAGAAAGATTTATATTTTTTTCTTCTAAATATTCTCATAATTTATTTTTAGCATCTCATAAAATATTATTTTGTAAAATATGAAATAGTATATAAATCACTCAAATTGAAAGAAAGAAAAGACCAGCATCATGTTTAATATCTTTTGCTTGTTGAAATACCACCATTGGCATAGCAAGAAATATTGTAGACAACATAAGTGGTATATTTATAAATTGTCTAGAATCTTTTCCGCTAAGGTATTTTTGAAAGATTCCCCAAAGAAAGAAAACAGATAAAATTCAACCTACAGAATTAAGGTAAAATGCTTGAGTTGGAGAATGAAACATATATCAAATCCCTGTGAAAACTTGCCAAGTATGCATTCAACCAAGCATTCAAATATTTCATGCCTCAGCAAATATTTGAGCAAAATTCATATATGCACCTAAATCATCCCATCCTATTGGAAATGGTCTAAAAATAGATATAAACGTTACTCCTATTAATAATGTAATAATATAATAGAAAAATTCACTTGAAAGTATAAAACTATTTGTATGAGAAGTTTGTTTTGTTATTATTTTTCCATGAAAAAATATAGACAAAAATTGTAGACATTGTCTATAACTAATAATCATAAAAAGTCATACAATTACTCCTACAGATATAAGATTATAAAATCATAATGTAGCAAATACTACTAATAAAAATACAAATAAACTAAAACCTAAAATAATAGATAAGATATTTTTAAATGTGTTATTTTGTGTATGAGTATATCAAATATGAGAAATTATCTTGCTTCACATAGCCCAAGAAACAAAAACAAAGAGAAATGGTAAAATACAAAAAAGTAATATTTGAAAGAAAAATTTTATCGATAAATCAAAACTAATATCACTATAAATAAAGAAAAAACCTCCTAATATAAATAAATGTACGAGAAATACACCTAATAATTCTAAATAACTATAAGATAAATATTTTTCTCATTTAGATTTAAAATCAGTTATTTTTGCATATTTATAAATAGCATAAATTGGTATGAGCGATAATAAATATAAAAATCCACTAAAATTTTCAATATGATTAAATTGAAAATAATATTGATAAATAACAAAAAAACCAAAGAGAAAGACAATCAATGATTTAATAAGTAATGTATTCATAAAATAAAAACAAAAAATAATTGCATTTAGTGTAAGATTATTCGCTATATCTGCAAATAATTTTTCAGAGTTTTTAACACAAAAAAACTATACTAAAAAATTAGTATAGTTTTTGAAACATTTATTTTATAATTTAATTATCTCATAGATAATTCTACCATAACACGTTGTTTTACATATGTATATTGAGTAATTCTATGTATTTGAACAAATTGAGCAATTCTACTATTTTTTACAGCAGATATTCTAGCGTCTAAATCTTGAACCATTAATTCAAGAGTAGTGTCACTAAGTTTTTCAAATCTTTGAGAAATTGTTTCGTTATGTTTATTATAACTTAATAACAATTCTGCTTCAACTAAACTATTACATTCACCAGAATATAAAATTTTATTTTCTCCCGCACTACATGTATTTGAAAATGTTTGTTCCACTGGATTACATGGTGTAGTAACACATTGTACTTCTACTTGAGCACAAACTGGTGCATATTCCATAGTACAAATTTTTGGTTCTTCAATTTTTTTAGGAAGTGTATAATCAACAGTATGATCGCAGGTTCCATCATTTTCACAATCATTTACTCCATCTTCATCTTTATCCCAACTTGGATGCATTTTTAGATCAGCAGATGTTTTAAATTCAATAGAAGTTGTTTTTACCATACCATCAGTATGAACATTATTTTCAGATCCATCAAGCTTATATTCAGCTCCAACACTTGATAAACTCATAACAAC
>CBFHLZ010000001.1:15914-18616 GCA_965656795.1 Patescibacteria group bacterium | reverse complement strand
CCATACCATCAGTATGAACATTATTTTCAGATCCATCAAGCTTATATTCAGCTCCAACACTTGATAAACTCATAACAACAAGAATAACAGCAGCAAATAATTTTTTCATAATAATTGTTTTAAAATATAAATATTACAAGTACTCTAACGATTAATTGTAAGAAAAGTGACAAGAAAATAAAATTTTATTATCTTTTTAATTTTTATGTTAAAAAATCATTGTAGTTTTTATATTTTTTTGTATATTTATAAAAGAATTTTACATCTATATTTTATAATCCATCCGGCTTTCAGCCACCTTCCTTTGAAAAGGAAGGATTTAACAAGAACAAAAAAAACAACCCCATCGTCCTTCGGACACTTTCCCTTTACAAAAGGAAGACTTAATTTGAATATATAACACTATGATCGATCAACATAATTCATTAGCTGAAAAATTTTTAAAAAAAGGTTTTTGGCTCTATCTTTTCTCATTTATTATTGCTCCGATTTGATATATAATCAAAATAATTATTTCTGGAGAATTAACGGTTTCAGAAGTTGGGATTTTGTATTGAATTATTAGTCTCGTTACGATGATTTCTGCCTATAATGATTTATGAATGAGCGAAAGTCTCAAGCATTATATTCCTCAATTTGTAGCAGAAAAAAGATATGATAAAGTAAAAACTTTATTATTCTTTGCATTTATTATTCAAATAATTACATCACTTATAGTAGTAATTATATTTTATTTTTGATCTACATTTATAGCAGAAAATTATTTTAAAACTCTTGCTGCAAAAGAAACTTTACAGGTTTTTGCATTTTTCTTTTTAGGACTCAATTTATTCCAAACTCTTAGTCAATTCTTTTTGTCTATTCAAGACACTCTCGCTCATAAATGAACCGAATTTTTAAGAATGTGATTTATAATGCTGAGTGTATTATTTATATTTTTATGAAATGGATGAAGTCTTTTAGAATATAGTTACTCATGGCTCGTATGATTGTATATCTGAATTATATTTGCTCTGATTATTTTCATCAAAAAATATTACGGAAAATATTTGAAAAATACTCAATTACTTTCAGAAAAATGATTTATTACTCCTATTATTAAATATGCTTGATTAGTAGTAGTAGGAACTTCAGCTGCAACACTTCTATGACAAATAGATATGCAAATGATTATTTATCTCCTCGGTACAACCGAAGCTGGATATTATACAAATTATCTTTCAATTATTACCATACCATTTATGCTCATAGGTCCAGTATTTGCATTTATATTTCCGGTTATTTCTGAAATGCATGGGAAATGAGATATTTCAAAAATCCAACTTTTAAAAAATATTTTTACGAAAAACTTTATTGCTATTGGGATAATGTTTAATATTTTCTTTTTTGTATTTGCACAAATTCTCGCTTATACATTATTTTGAGAAAAATTTATAGAGTCTGGAAACATTTTACAATATTCTATTTTACTGCTGATTTTTAATTTTTTACTCCAAATAAATTTTAATATCTTAGCTGGGATTTGAAAAGTTAAAGAGAGAGTCAAAATTATTTTTATAGCCGTAGTATTTAATTTTATTATGAATATTATTCTCATAAATATTTTATGAGTTTATTGAGCAGCTCTGGCAACTGGTTTTGGTTGGTTACTTATTTTCATTCTCACTGAATTATTTTTATGAAAAACCTATAGGATTCAATTACAGTACAAAAATATTTGTAAAAATATTTTACTTATGTGATTTTCTGGACTAGGATTTTATCATTATATTCTTCCCTATTTTGAAAATATTTCAAGACTACAATCTCTCCTATTTTTAGCACTAAGTTTTGGCTTCTGGTCAATCATATTTATAGTAGCAAATATTTGAACTTTTAAAGGGTTTATTTGAGAATTAAAAAAGATGAAACAAAAAAGTTAGTTTTTCATGTGAAAAACTAACTTTTTTGTTTCAAATAATAATATAAATTAGTATCTATTTCTTGATACTATTGTTTAAATTTTTAGTACAAAAGTTATAGTCATTGTCTTTATAAAATTAATGTTTTAAGCAAAAAGATTTAATAATTTTTTACAGAGATTTGATTAAGTAAAATTTTAAAAAGTATATTTTTGTTTATATATAAAGAACAATAATAAGTTATTGACATTATAAAGTATTAAATTATTAAATATTTTATTCTATATTGTTATTAGGATAAATAATATTATAATTATTAAATATCCTAAATAGTTATTTTAAAAAAATTATGCTGAAAAAAATACTCTCACAATTTTTAATATTCTCAATATTATTAGGTTTTTTTCCTTTTAGTAATGTTTATGCTGATTTAAGTTTATCAAGCTTTGAAATTAATGGTTCAAGTAATAATGAATTATATTTCAATCCTGATGATACTTTTACATTACAAGCATATTCTACAAATGATATTTGAGAAGATATAAGAAATGCTAGAATTAAAGTAGAATTTAGCAATAATAATTTTTTCAACTATACTGGTAACGATCAAAAAGCTCAAGTTCAAGGTGTAGATACTTATAATCCTATTCCTACATGAGACTACTCTTCAAGCACATGACTTGATACTCCTATATCAATCTCTGATGTTGGAGTTGGTGAGTTTTTAATGTTAAAAAAAATTAATAATTCTCAATCAGCATTTGAGTTTTCTAATACTATTTCAACATATTCTAACACTAT
>CBFHLZ010000001.1:5525-15815 GCA_965656795.1 Patescibacteria group bacterium | reverse complement strand
CACAGTTTCATTTAATGCAGAAAAGGTCTCTGATTGATCTTGAGTGTTATGAACAAGTTCTTCAAAAACTATTTATGTAAACGTAAAACCTCATATAATAAATAAATATTTTGAAAAATCTTGAGTTACAACTACTACTATTAAATGAAACTGAGCTGAATCAGTTGATTTATTTGTAAAAGTAAGAGATTATAATTGATGTGCAAATATAGATAATAACTCTGTTATAGCTGACTTAACAGAACTATGATTATCGTCAAGTGAGTCATTAATATACGACTCTTGTGAAAATGATGGGAAAACTGCACTATTTAAAAAATCTGGAATCACAACTTTAGCTCCACTTTGAACTAAGGTTTTCAATTATACTAATTTTTCATTTTCTGATGAGGATGGTAATAGTATAGATCCAAGTGATTCAAATTTTATAGAATCATGAGAAACTGACTCTTTATCTATTACAGTAGAATCTCCTGGTGCTCCTGAGATAACAAACCTTTGAATAGTTGATGATTACATTGGTGGTCCATGACAAGATTCAACTACTTTATCATTTTCAGCTAATCAAAGTGGAACATCAAAAGTAGCACTTGATAGCTGTTCTCAATTAGATTCAAATAAAATTTTTGAAGATTCAACATCGTACAGTGGTTCAACAGTAAAAAATATAATTATAGATAGTTCAAAATTATTAGAATGAAATAATGATATTTATGTATGTATAGATAATCAAGTATGAGATATATGATCTTATACTTTCAATATAATAAAAGACACAGTAAATCCAGAAATAAATCTACTCGGTTATACTGCAAATATTACAAATAACAATGTGAATTTAGATTATGTATGTAATGAGGATTGAGATTACAAAATAGAAGTTTCTAATGGTTCAGGTACATTAACTGTTGTTGATTATACAACTATAACTGCTAACACTGAAGTAAATACTTCTATACCTCATACAGATTTAGAATTATGAGAAAATACTATTAATGTATACTGTAGAGACAATGCAAATAACGAAGTAAGTCAATCTGGTAATGTTAATAAAGTCCCACCTACTCCCTCTATGGAATGAGAAGTAATAAATTTTATTGATAATGATATAGACAATAATGGCTTAAACTGAATTGATATCAAAATTGATTGGAATAATTCTATAGCAACTTGATTTTCTGCATTTGATTCATGGAGATTATATTTACTTCCTTCTTCAACAACTTTAAATACATCAATTCATAATCATATAAAATTAATTATAGATCCTTCTTTGGGGAGTTTTATTTGAGAGGAAAATCTCACAAAAGATTCTGCTTGAAATACATTAATTAATTGATGAACTTATAAAGCATATGTAGCTATTATGTGAACTTCATGAGAACTATGAATACCATGAGAGTCTGATACTGCTACTCTTATAGCAGATAGTATAGAACAAGCTTGAGTTAATTCAGCAGAATTTATTTCTGATTCAAAATTAAAAATATATACCGATACTATTTTGGATATAGATTTAAATTGACATGATCCAAGTTTAATTAGTTTTGATGCAAATTGAAATAAAACTGCTACATCTGTAGATTCTGTTTCAGGACAAAATATTATAGTTAATATTCCTAATTTATCAGATACTTCAATCACAGGAACAAATTTAACCATTTGAACTTGAGCTCTTCATAGTTCTGTAGGATGATACAATGATTTAATAACTGGAGTAAACATATTAGATAAACAATCTCCTAAAATAACAAATTTCATCAATAACTCGAGTCCTAATTACTGAAATTATTTTAATAATAATTTAGATTTTTCATGGAATTCATCAGAAAATTTAGTTTCTTGAGATACGTATATTCAATTTTCAAGAAGTAGTTGAAACCCTGATAATACAATACATAAAGCAAATATAACAAACTGAAGTTTATTACTAGCCTGATCTCATAATATTACTATTCAAATTAACTCAAATACAAGCTCTAATGAAGTGTTATTAACTTGTGGTACATTATATAATGTACAATTTATTTGAAAGGATGCTGCTTGAAATAGTTCATCATCACAAATTATTTGAAATATTTGATTTGATAATTGTAGCCCCGATACACCTATACAAAAAGAATTAACAATAGAAGGTTCAAATAATATTGATCTTAGTTGGAATGCAAGTTTAGATGATAATTCAAACGGTTCTTGAGTTAGAGATTATACAGTTGAATTATTTTCAGGTTCATGATGTGTTACTCCTAATAGTACTTTTAGTTGAGTTACAACTACGTCTCAGAGTGTAAATTTAACAAATTGAATTTATTCATGGAGCGTTAAAGCAATTGATAATATTTGAAATGAAAGTTCTTTTTCATCATGTGATGATTTTGAAGTAAATTCTAATATTCCTACTTTTTCAAATACAAGCATTACCGATACAATAATATCTAATACTTCTTATGCAAAAGATGGAAATACAATTGAAATAAAAGCTGATATACTTAATACAAATATAAATAATATTTCAGCAGACCTTTCTGCAGTAAGTTGAAATGCCTGAGATACATCAGTATTATGTTCGTCACCTTGAGCAGGTATAACATGTACTTATATTTGAAATTCACTTACTTATTGACTCACTCTTTGATATAACTGAACAATCAATGAATGAGTAAGACAAGTAAATATTACAGCAAACAATACAAGTGGAATAAATACAAAAAATAAATTAATCTCAATAACAGTAGATAAAAATAATCCAAATGTAACAACTGATGCAATTATTTTTCCTAATGGTTGAGAAACAGTGGGTTGAACCTGAGTAACCATTACCTGGAATACAAATAATGTAAGTGATACTATATGATTAGATTCTGTTGATATTTATTATTTAAAATGATGAATTGAACAATGAATAATATGTAATGGTTCAAATAACGGGTCTTGTCTTTGGGATATAACATCTCTGAGTTCTGATTCAAATTATTCTATAGAATTACGTGCTAGAGATCTGGTATGAAATATTTCTACAGATTATTCAGATACTAATTTTACAGTAGACAGAAACGCTCCAATTGTTCCAAGTAATACTATAATCTCTCCAAACGGATGAGGTATCTACAAATGAGGTGAAATAATAGATATTACATGGAATAATAGTTGAATCACTGATGCATGATGATTAGCATCAAATCCAATCACTTTAGAATATTCAGTTGATAATGGATTAACTTATAACTTAATTGCATCAAATCAAGCAAATTCTGGAACCTATCAATGGACCGTCCCAAGTATAAACTCTTCTCAAGTATTAATAAAATTAACTGCTTTTGATAATGTAAATAATTCAAATAGTGATATTTCTGATAGTACATTTATAATAGATTCGACTAAGCCTGCATTAGATATACGTTTTGCATGAAATGGTTGAAACACCCCTCAAAACTGAAAATATATTAACAATTCTGGTATAAACCTAACTCTTACAAGTTGAGATTTACATATAGATAAAATATATTATACATTTGAAAATACTACCGATAATACTTTTTGGAATTGAGTAACTTTTACCGGCTGAATAGTAAATAATACTCTTTGTAGTGATAGTGCAATATTATCAACAGATAATTGATGTGATACAATTACAAGTAATATTTCTCCAACTATTGTTCATTTAAATACCTATAAAATGATATTTTATGCAGTAGACGAAGCTAATAATCTAACAACTTCTACACTTGTTGACTATACATGAGATATAACAGATCCAGATGTAAGTATAAGTAATATAGACTGAATATTTATTTCAAATAATATAAATATTTCAGGATCATCTCTAGATAGTGATTCTGGAATATCTTCTGTTTATATTCAAATTCAAAAATGAACCGATTATTGGAATTGAACAACATTTGTAAATAATATAGAATCGTTACTCACAAATACTTCTGACAATTATGCTACCTGGGAGTATAATTTTAATATCCCAGCATGAGATAGTGATAATCAAGACTATACTGTTACAGTAACTGCAAATGATAGTGCTTTTAAAATAAATAATTCAAATAGCTCAAATATAACATTTACAAAAGATACTAATGGGCCAATTATTTCAGAATGAATTATTACATCGCCATCTGGGTGAGAAATTTATTCTGGTTGAGATAATATTAATATAAACTGGAATGCATGATGAATAACAGATTGAGTTTCTTGACTTAAAACAAATGCTATAAAACTAGAATATTTTGATGGAGTGAGTTATAAATTAATTGCAGAAAATCTAGTTAATAATGGAACATATGCATGGAACACTATTCCAAGTATTGATACGAATAATGCAAGAATTAGAATTACAGCTCTAGATAATGCTTGAAATGAATCTTTTCAAAACTCTAATGCATTTACTATTGATTCTACAAACCCTACAATTGATTGAGTTAGAACATTAGAAAATAGTATTTCAAATTGAAAAATCAATGCATTAAAAATTATATTTTCAGAAAATATTGATGATAGTTCTATAGTTTTTTGAGATTTTAATATTGATAGTGGAAGCATCACTCCGACAGGAATATCTACTGGTTGAGCAAGTGATGATAATGAAATATTATTATTATTTAATGATACTGGTGATACTGGAGATACTCCAACTCTACAATATAACGGAACGAGTGTTGCAGATCTCTCATGAAGAAAATTACAAAATACTGCAACTTTAAATTCTATTGATGAAGCAACACCAAGGGTTATAAATATTGAAATATTTGATGACAATTCAAATGGGAAGTTAGATAAAATAGAAGTTACATTCTCAGAAAATTTAAATAGTACTACAACTCTATCTGGTTGGAATATTGATAATATTTTATCTGGAATGAGTATTAATTCATTATCTATAACTTGAGATACAATTAATTTATGGTTAGCAGAATCTGAGAATTTTGATACTTCAAGCAATAGTTTAAGTTTAGATTTATCTAGTTCAATCTACTCAGATTTTGCTTGAAATTATACAGAAAATTTCAGTAACCTATCAATAGATGATAAAGCAAAGCCTATAAAATTATCTACTAAAACTCTTGATTTAGATAATAATTATAAAGCTGATACAATCAGACTTAATTTTTCTGAAAATATTATCTGAGAAGTGTTATGAGAATTTACTTTATGAAACTTCTCAACGGGAACTACTATTTCTGCAATTTGAGTTTCTTGATCAGATTTAGATTTCTCTTTAAATGAAACAAGTGAGAATAATGATACTAACAATAGTTTTACTCTAGAATACACTGGTACAACACTATGAGATTCTTCTTGAAATAAAGTTTCTACTATTTCATCTCATATATCTGATGATACAATTGAACCAAAAATATTATCTAGAGAAACAATTGATGATAATAATAATGGTCAAATTGATGGTATATTAATTACTACTAGTGAAAATTTAAATGATAGTTTTACCAGTACAAATATCTCAGTTGCGTGATACACTGTAAATAGTTATACATCATGAATTTCAAATGATAATATATTTACTATTGATCTTACTGAAAAAAATACTTCAGATACACAAGCAATTCCAGATATTAGAGTGGTGAGTAATACTTCCCTATGAGATATTTGAAATAATATTATTTCAAATGAAATATCAGCAACAACTGCAACAGATAATGTTTGACCAGTTGTAACATGAGCAAGATATGATGAAGTATGAGCATGAGTAAGTGATGATGTTATTTATATAACTTTCTCAGAAAATATTTCTGCTGATTCTATTGATACAACAGTTGGCTGAAGTAGTAATGATTTTGAAATAACACTTTGATGATCTCTCTGAGCATCTGCTACAACGAGTATCATTTCATCTACTCAAGTAAAAGTCACACTATGAGCATGATCAACAGCACTCACTGCCGGGACTTCAAATATATGAATAAAGACATGAGCACTTACAGATAATAATACAAATATTTCTCCTACTGTCTCAAATAATAACAGAGTTATTGTTTCTGCCTCAGTAATTATAAACGAAATAATGTTTTCTACCGATAGTGATAATCAATATATAGAACTAAAAAACCTTTGAAGTTCAAGTGTAGATATATCTGGATGGATAATTGAAAATGCATGAGGAAATTGAGTTGATTTAACTATCACTTCTGGAAATATTCCTTGAAATTGATTTTATTTAATAGCAAAAAAATCATCGTGAGTAAGTTTATTAAACGTAACTGCTGACTTAGTTGATGATACTATTAATCTAAATAGTTCTTCTCAAAATAATTTAGTCCTGAGTGATGGAATAACAACATATGATATAGCTCTTGCTAATTCTTGGCCAGCATGAGATAACTCAACTCCAAAATCTATGGAAAGAAAAATTAACCCTGGAGATGGGAGTTTATCAGCAAGTTGGTATACAGCAGAAACATCTACTGGTTTTGATAATGTAACTATCAAAGGGACTCCTGGAATAGCAAATGTATTTGATGGATTATCTCCAAGTATAGATTCATATTTCCCTGCTCAAAATATACTTCTACCAACTGCATGACATATTCGTTTTGACTATTCAGATGCTTGAGTTGGAGTTAATTCAACAACTGCAACTATCAATTTACAAAAATGGAATGGTTCAAGTTATTGAGTAGATACAAGTGGAACAGATATTATTAATACTGATATTAATAATGACAAAGCAATATATATTTTAGATGATTTAGATTCTGGAAGATATAGAACTCAATTTAGCATTTCAGATAATGCATGAAATACAATCAATGAAGAAATAGTGTTTTATATAGATAATTTTTCAATGAAAATAACTTGATGAGATATTAATATGTGAGATATCACTCCATCAGTTGAACAATTTTCAACTTGAGAAATTAGTATAACAGTTAAGACACTTGGTGCTGGATTTACATTAAATCAAAATAAATCTAGCTTATTTTCACAATGAATAACCAGTATTTGAGATTTCGATTGAAGTTATGGTTTTTGATATGATATATATAAAAATGAAAATTTTGTTATCTCTAATTATTCTTGAAATATTTCTTCAATTAATGGTCTAAATATTTGAAATATTATCAAAAATATTGACACAAATGGTGTACTAAAAAATTATACATATAAGATTAAATTTTGAGTGCAAACTAATGTAATGCAATCCCCTGGAAAATACTATACAAAATTAGAATATTTAACAAATACTAATTATTAAATATTCCTTATTTAAAGGGATAAATATAGAATAAAAAAACATTTAATAGAAACTGTAATACTCGTATTGACTTTATTGTAATAAGTAAGTATAATACTAGAGTTATTAATTAAAATCTTCAATTAGATATAAATTAATTAACTTTGTTTTTGTTTTTATTTTTTAAATGTTGTTTTATGAAAATTACAATTAAAAAAGCATTGGCTACTATTGCAATGTTGGGTGTTTTAGGAGGGTTAGTATTCAATGTAAATGCTGCTGCAATCACTGTAGATTCTGTAGTATATGATTGAACTGACACAATAACAGTTACAGATGCAGATAAAGATTTTGCAGCAGATGTATTAACTACATTAAGAGTAACAAATCAAGATGGTGCTACTGTTGCCGGTATTGATGTATCTGATGTAACTGAATCAAATGGTTCATTTACAGTAACTGTTACTGACGAATCTGGAACATTAAATACAGCTGGTATTTATACTATTGCTTTTGTTACAACAGGTGGAGATTTTGGTTCAGATTTATTTGTTACTGGAAATGCTAATGAAGTAGACGTTACTGCTAACGTATTACCTATATTAACAATGAAACTTACTGGTGGAGCTGTTGCTTTTGGTGATTTAGTTGCTGATACTCCAACAACTGCTGCTATATCAACTGCTGTTGAAATAGATACAAATGCAGCTAATGGATATACACTTCAAGTTTCTAATTCAGCAAATGGATTATCTAATGGGACTGTTTCTATTCCTGCTGCAGATATTAAAGAAGATTTATCTACTGGATATGGTTACGGTATAAATGCTACTGTTGATGCAGGTGCAACTATTGATTCTGTAGCTTCTGCTGCTGCTATAGTTAACGCTACTCTTTTTGATGGAGCTGCTCAAGTAGCATCTGGTATGAGTTCAACTCCAGCAACTTTAACAAGTTCTAACGGACCAGTTGCTGATCAAGTTACAACTGTATCATATCATGCAAGAATATCTGCTTTACAAGCAACAGGTAATTATACAGATACAATTACATATTCTCTTTCAGGTTCTTTCTAATCGAAAAATATATGTAATTTCATAAAAAACTCTCTAATTTTTAGAGAGTTTTTTTTCTTGTAAAGAGGCTTAAAATCATTATAATAGATAGTAATTTACATTTATAATTCTTCGCTTAAAAATGTTAAAATATATCCTTTGAATATTTACATTATTTTTTGTAATAACTCCTGCATTTGCTAATATTTCTATTTCTCCATTAAAACATGAAATAACTATAGAAAAATGATCTTCTGATATAAAAACTATAAAGATTAAAAATGATAGTGATACAGCTGTTACACTATACTCATCAAAAGAAGATTTTATTGCGTGAGATGACTCAGGTTTTCCTCGTTTTATTAAACCTGAAGATCTACCAAATCCAGAATTAAGTTTAACAAACTGGATAGATTTAGAAAATGATAATATTACTCTGGCAGCTTGAGAGTCAAAACAAATTCGTTTTACTGTAAATGTACCTCAAAATAGTGAACCTGGTTGACATTATTGAGTAATATTTTTTGGTCCAGAAGCTCAACAATGAGCTCAATTATCTGTGATTCAAAGATTATGAGTATTATTATTAATTGATGTTCCTGGTGAAGTGAAAATTGCTTGAGAATTTACTGAATTAAGTACATGAAAACTAGAATCAGAATCATTTTTAAGTCAAAGTTCTTTTGATAATTTCCCTATCCAATTTTCTACTCTTTTTAATAATTCATGAAATACTCACTTGAAACCAAAAGGTAAAATTGAGTTAATTGATGAAGATGGTGAAATATTAAAAAAAGTATGAAAAGAAAAAATAATATCTCCATCTGGAGCATTAATTTGAGAAAAAGTAGTAGATTATATTCCGGTAAATGAATGATCTTGAAATGTATTACCAGATTCAGATAGAAGATTTATATCTACATGGGAAGGATTTTGATATACTGTATTAAATGAAAATACTGGTGAAAAAGAAGTTAAATTTAAAAATTTAACTGAATACTATATTGATAAAACAAGCGAAGAACAAAAATTTATAAAATTTTATCAAACAGTAAAATCAAAAACTGTAACAAAACCTATTACTGCAAATTATATTTTATATTTTGAAGGAAAAGATAATAAAAAACAAAATTTAAGAACCTCAAAAACTTTTTTTGTAACATACGAAGAAAAATATATTTGAATTAACAGTATTTTAGTTTGAATAATTGTAATCATATTTATATTTGGAACCTATTATATTGTAATAATAAGACCAAAAAAATCATCTAAAAAAGAAGAAGAAATGAGAAAAAAAATCTTGGAAGAAATGAAAAATAATAAATAATTTTCAACTATTATGTCTAATTATATCAAAAATATTTCAACTCAGTGAGTTATTAGTTTTCTAATAACTCTACTTTTGTTACCTATTACATTTGCAGAAGATGTAAATGTTTCTGCAAAAGTAGTAGTTGCTAATAATAGACCTGAAATAATTTCTATTACTCCAAATTTTTCGCCTGTTGTTATTTGACAAAATAATGTTCAATCGTTTTCAATGAGATTAAAGGATATAGAGTGAGATAATATTACATATACAATTACTCCTGACTATTGAGCAACATCTCCAATTAGTTGAGTTATAAGTAATTCAACTAGGCTTCAAAATGGTAATGCTTTTATAGATTTCACATATTTATCTAGTAATAAACCTTGAGAATTAGGAACCTCTAAAATCACTATTACTCTTAATGATGGAGTAAATCCTATCACCATAAAAGAAATTGATCTTTATATTTTTTAATAAATTATAATGAATAAAAAATATATATTTATCACTTCACTTCTTTCTATTTTTATAATTATTTGATTCTATTTTTATAATAATTCCAATACACAAGATGATGTTATAAAAGATGCTTTAATTAAAAATATTAATTGGGATAGTCCATTACAAAAAACCGTCCCCTATGTTATATGAAATAAAATAGAACTCTATTATATTTTAGACTCTGCAGTATGAAACGATATTTCAATAAATTTATCACTATTAAG
>CBFHLZ010000001.1:0-5426 GCA_965656795.1 Patescibacteria group bacterium | reverse complement strand
ATATTTCAAGTATCTTTATTTGAGAAAAAGAACTAGAACTTTCGGATAATATTAATTTTAAAATTACGAAAAATACTCCACTGAAAATAACAGGTATTGCAAAAAATAATAGTAATTATGATGAAAAGAAACTACGTGAGTTAATTAAAATTAATACATCATTTTCAAAGAAAAATGAAAATAAATCCATAAATAATTTTTGAAATAATACAAAAGATACCTCTAATGAATCTTGAGAAACTAAAGAAAATATATCAGTAATTGATGGAAATATTTGAAGTGTAAAAGATGAAATAATTTCTCAGAATAATTTTGATGATTTGAAATTTAATGAAACATCTTTTAATTCTAATATTAATAATTTATTAGAAATTTCTTGAAAAAATATTGATAAAATTCAGTTTTTAAATATTTGAAGTTATTCTTTTTCTCCCACTATAAAAAATTCAAAAGCATATTTTTTAATAAATGAAAACACCTTTAATTCTGGTAATTATTTCGTATTTATTCAACCAATTGAATGAAAAATAATACCCTTAGAAACTCAAATTAATTTCACATTTACCAATTCTCAAATAAGTATTGCTAATATAACTCCAAATATTGTAAATAATACAAATGATTCGTATATTGTATTACAATGAAAATGATTTTCAGATATTATTTCTCTACAACTCAATAATAATATCATACTACAAAAAACTTCTTTTAATATTATTAATGATAAAGTTTTAAGTGTGAAAATTGACAAACAATTGGATCCATGAAAATATCATTTTAACATTATGACTACGGATAATATTATCAATTTAGATAACATGACTTTTACTATAACTCAATAATTTCATATTATGAAAAAAAATATTTTCGTTCTGATTACTACTATATTATGTTTATATAGCATTTGAAATACTTACGCTGATTTTATTAGTAACTCAATCTCTATAAAGAGGCTCGATAATGTTTCATATTCTGATAATATCGCTGTGAGTTGAAGTGGAGATATTTTTAATATCAGAATGAATATTATCCCGGGGGGGTGACAACCAAATAATGACTTTAAAGTTATATTAGTATGATTACCAAACAACATCACTTCATCTTGATATACAATTGATTCTGATAGTTGTAATTCAAAAATAAAGGATGTAAATGCACAAAATAATACTTTTACTTATACATATACCCCAAATTGATGAACTCCTTGTAACGCTATAGTTACTGCAAGTTACATAACAAATAATACGAGTAATTGAGATTATAATATTTCTTACACAATTCAAAACCTATCAAATAATACACTTTTAACCAGTAATAACTCAGTAAAATTGCAGGTTAATAATCTCATAAAAATTATTAAAGCTCAAACTATTGATTCTGATACAGATTGATATATAGATGGTTACAATGTTACTTTGAATCAAAATATTTGATGAAATGTTCTCAACCCTGGAAATATTATTATATCTGATAATAACAATACAGCATCTGATATAAGCTTTATAAAAACATGAGATAATACAGCTACTATTAACTTTTGAGATAATATTTTTCATTCATGAAATACACCAAATATAAATGTTTCAGCAATTCATAATAATTATGATTCTGATATTTATAATCTATGAGTTATTGAAGATAATGTGTCACCATATTTGTCTACTATAAATTGAAGTGTCTACAATGGGACTACTATGAAATTTTCTACTATTCCAGGTTCATTGAATTTTAATTTTTTGGAACCTATAAGATCAGATAATATTTCAGGGTTAAATATTCAATTAAATAATGTTAATATACCATGAACTAAAACATTAAATACACAAAATAACACTCTTACTTTTACACCTAATAACACTTTTATACAGTGAGATTATAAAGTAATTTTTAATAATAGTATTATAGATATTTCATGAAATATTATGTGACTACAAAATGTAGTCGTGAGACTTTGAGAATCAACTTGAGGATGAAGTAGTTCAGGTGGATGAAGCAGTTCAGGTGGATGAAGTAGTTCAGGTGGATGAAGTAGTTCAGGTGGATGAAGCAGTTCAGGTGGATGAAGCAGTTCAGGTGGATGAAGCAGTTCAGGTGGATGAAGTAGTTCAGGTGGATGAGGTTGATCTATAGGAGCAAATATAAATTATGAGACTGAAAGATATTTATCAAGGATATCTACTAAAGTTTCAAAAATTAGCCAAGGATTGAATAAATTAATATGAACTATTGAATTAAATCAAAATAATACTCTCACTTCAACTTGAAAAACAATTGAACTAAAAGTTACAAAAAGTTCAGTATCAAATGTAAAAATAAGTGAAAATACTCAAATATTAAATTATATTGATACACAAAATAATACTTTCTATCCAGTGATACAAATGGATGAAGAAGATATTATAACAGCTGATTTTATAAAAATAAATAATCAAGAAATCACAGCAGGTAAAATCTCTGGATTATATAGTTTTAATCCAGAATTATCAAGTAATTGAACTCTGTGAAAATCAGTTCAACTAGAACTTTTACTCAAAAGAGCCGCAAGTTTTTATCCTGTACATGTGTATTACAATAATCAATTGAATGATCAATGGTCTAGACTCGATGATATTAATTATATTATGGATAAAACATCTAAAACAATAAATATAAAAACTGATAAATTTGGATATTATATGATAATCCAAAATAGATATTTAGAAGAAAATGCTCCTAAAATATCTGATTTATGAGTATCTCAAGATACAAATATATCATCAGTAAATATTTGAAACGTTGAAGAAAAGTTAAATAATGTTCTACAATTATCTAATATAAAAAATATTTCTCGTAAAATATATCCAAAATTACTACCGGATATGACTTATTTTGATTATTTTGTTTGATTTGATACAACGTTAAATAAAAAGTATAATAAGTATGCTCAAGCTTATTATAATATGTTTGTATCATTAGAAAAATATTCTTTAACAAAAGATAATTCTCAAAAAATAAAAGTTATTAAAAACTTAGAAATTGTTTCTCAAGCAATAAAATCAAATAAAGATTTAAAAACAAAATATATTACTGTAAAAGGAAATTATTTTATACCAAATAGTGATAATACGAGAAGTAAAACTAAAGCGTTAAGAGATATAGTTGAAAAAAAATTAGATACACTGATATCTACTCAATCTATTACTCAAGAAGAATATAATATAGCAAAACAAGCATATAATGAATTTATTCTTCACTTAACAATATTCTTTGATTATAATAAATATGAGTCTGCTCGTTTAAAAGCAATTGAACAAGCTAAAATTTTCATTCCTATTTATAGTAAAAAAGTAATTACTCCAAAGAAAACTAGTGCAATACCTCAAGAAAATAATATTCCAGAAGAAAATACATCTCCAGAAGAAAAACAAACCCCAGTTGAAACAAATCAAAGAGTCTATGGTGATGTATATTATTTTAATACTCAATTACGTTTTTGAGACTACAATGATGACGTTACACATCTGCAAAAAATACTTTTACGTGAAGGTTTCTTTGATTATGCAACTACATGATATTATTGAAAAATAACAGCACAATGAGTTAAACAGTTTGCATCTCAAAGACTCGGATTAGATGTTACTTGAAATGTATTTACTAGAGATATAATAAATTGATTATTATCTCAACCAATGAAATAGTTAAATATTATTTTACTTATAAAAAAGTTTTATTTTAGAGTTAAAAAAGATGAAACAAAAAAGTT
Source organism: Patescibacteria group bacterium (assembly GCA_965656795.1). Classification (GTDB taxonomy): domain Bacteria; phylum Patescibacteriota; class Gracilibacteria; order BD1-5; family UBA6164; genus CAJXJP01. Next base: position 1,684 of record CBFHLZ010000001.1, on the reverse strand, counting down.
AGTTTTTCACATGAAAAACTAACTTTTTCTTTATTTATAGTTGTTTTTGAATATATTAAAATAAGTATTTACTAAATAATAAATAATGTTTTATGTTAAAGTAAAAAATATTCTTAATAAACTATTACCAAAAGTTCTATTTGATATTTTAATAAATTTTTGGAGATATACTATTATAAATATATATAATTTTTTTTACAATAGAAAACTAAAAAAATTCACAAAGCCATATTATAAATCTATAAAATATAATATATATAATTATTTTATTAAAATTTCTCCAAATAATTGATCAGCGGATAAAGAATATCACTGTAAATGAAGATATGAAAAATATATTCATGATGTAATGATTGATATTGTAGAAAAATGAGATATTTGTGTAGATATATGAGCAAATATAGGTTCATATACTATATTTTTACCACTTTTAACTGGAGCAAATTGAAAAGTAATAGCATTTGAACCTATAAAAAATCTTTATAATCAAATTAATGATTCAATTAAATATAACAAAATTAGTAATGTTACTTTGTTTAATAAAGCTTGTTCAAATGAAGAAAAAAATGAATACATTTATATGCAAGAAGGTAATTTATCATGAAGTAGTTTAATTAATAACTCGAAATTTAACAAAAAAGAAAAAATTAGTTCTATAATTTGAGATAATTATTTATTAAAAGAAAAGAAAATAGATTTTATTAAAATCGATACTGAATGATACGAATTAAATGTTTTATTATGATTAGAAAAAACAATACAAAAAAATACTCCTAATATAATTATTGAATTTTCACCTTGATTAAATATGTATAAAAATGATGATGATTCAATAAAAATTTTAAAATTTTTATCAAAATATTACAAGAAAATATGTATAATTGAATATAATAAATATTTAGATTTAACAAAAACAAATGATTTACATATTTTTAATAATTTAGCTAAAAAATCAGAACAAATTAATTTATTATGTATAAAAAATCATGAATAAAACAGTAATAGCATATCTTTGATGTAGAAAATGAAGTGAAAGGGTAAAAAATAAAAACTCTAGAATTTTTTGTACACAAAGTAATAAAAATTTATTTGAGATAAAAATAGAACAACTTATAAAAACCCAAAATATTGAAAGTATTTTTTTTTCAACAGATGATGATAGTTTAATAAAAATATGTAATGAAAAATATAATAAATATATTGAAAATTGAGAATTAATAATCCATAAAAGACCTGAATACTATGCTAGTTCAAAATGCAGTTGAAAAGAGTATCAGGAATATATTTATAATTTATTATGAGAACAAAATAAACATATTCTATGGACACATACTACAAGCCCTTTTTTAAATGAAAATAAATATGAAAAAATTATTGATACTTATTTTCAAAATATAAATGATTACGATAGCTTAATGACTGTAAAAACATTAAAAAATTATATATTAAATTGAAAATGAAATATTATAAATAATACTCAATTTCCATTAGAAAAATGGCCTGCAACTCAAAGTTTAGACCCATTGTATGAAGTTGATTCATGAGCTTTTATTATACACTCTAGTTTAATGAAAAAACATATGAATAGAGTTTGAAATAATGTATGTTTATATGAAAATATCTGAATAGACAGTACTGATATAGATTATCAAGAAGATTTCGAAATTGCTCAACTATTATGGAA